>PBMP01000076.1 GCA_002722705.1 Pseudobdellovibrionaceae bacterium
AAATGGTTTCTTTAAGAGGAGTGGTCATGGTCTCTACCCCACAAGAGGTAGCTCTTGCAGATGTGAGACGGGCATTTGCGATGTGGGATCAAGTGAGAGTTCCTGTTTTAGGCGTTGTTGAGAATATGAGTTATTTTTTAAATGAAAGTGGCGAGAAGCTTAGGCTTTTTGGAGAAGGGGGAGGCAAGAGGCTTTCTGAGAAATATCATGTTCCAGTCTTAGGAGAAATTCCTTTAGAGCCTCGACTGAGAGAATCAGGTGATTTGGGGAGGCCTTTGTATACTCAGGGAGAGAGCGTATCTGTAAATAGTCTTTTTAATAGTGTCGCTACCGAACTTTTTAAACAAATTGAAAAATCAATAAAAGAAGGTGTGAGTCCTTCGCAGGTCGTACAGATAGGTGACTTTAGTTAATCAATTACGATAAATTCAACTCTACGATTGAGTCCTCTTTGGTCTTTAGCGCTTCCCCACGGATATTTTGGACGAGATTCCCCATATCCTTCTGATTGAAGTCTTGACTCTTCAATTCCATAATAGATCAAATGACGACGAACAGTGGCGGCTCGTTGTTTTGAGAGAACAAGGTTATAAGCATCTTTTCCGGCAGAGTCAGTATGTCCTTCAATAATAATTTTTTTAAAGTGAGCATCGTTCTTTTTTAAAAAACCCGCAAGCTGTCTAACAATAGATCGTCCACTTGGTGTTAAAGCAGGGGAATCAAACTCGAAATGAATCGATTTTGGGATCACAATTCTTTTGTTTTTGAAAACAAATTTGGTTTTTTGGACTGGCGGTGCAAGGGCTTCTGTTTTTATTTCTTCTCCCTCATGGGGATCAAACGGAGTCCACTCTAAACCAACGAAGAACCCATAGTTTCCGCTTGCATCTTCTTGAAAGCTTCCAATCGTAGCTCCAGTAGAAAGATAAAAAGATTTTCCGATTTGACTGACTCCTCCAAGATAAAATTCAGAAGGACTTTGAGAAAAATCAAATGGAACTCGAATCGCAGTTTGGTATTCAATATTTAGGTTTAGCCAATCTACAATAGGAAGGGATCCAGCCGCTTTGGCAATGATTCGATTTCGGTAGTCGATTGTACTGTAAGTTGCGTTTTGAGCATTTCGATATCCGATATTAAATGCGAGCTTAAAAGGTTCAAAATCATTTTCGATCGCAAAGTGAATTCCAGGTTGAAAGGATCCGTCTGAAACAAAGTTTCTTGTACTACCGGTAGGAACTGTAAATTCTGGAATAATTGCCATTCCAAATCTTCGGTTTTTAGGGAGAAGGTAAAATTTCCCTCTTACTGTAATATCTCCTAAAGATGTATTTGTTGTACCGCTAGGAAATCGGGTGAAGTGAAATGGAACCATTGCGTGAATGGAGAACGAGTTTCCGATCATAAACCCCATACCGAGTTCTGTGGTTTGAATGTGATCGATTAAAACATCAAGAATTTGATTGTTGTCGGTTTGGACGACAGTCAATGGATTGTTAATGAAGTCGTAGTGAAGCCCTAAGTAAAGTCTTCGGTCTGGAGAACCTAGCTTTGATGAGCCTCCGAAGCTTGAAAGAAGTGCATTTTCTGTAGTGAAATATTGAATGTTTCCAGCTGCTTTAAAGTTTTGTGTATTGATTCCCGCAGCAGTGGCTGTCGCAAGCCATCCCATAATTCCAATCCAGAGAATTTTCATGACGCTTCCTTTCTAGAAACCTTTCATTGCCACTTTAGTCTAGCAAAAGTCAACAAGGATGGAAGCGAAAGTTTGTCATGAAGTGACTTATCTCATTTTCCCTGATATCAATAATTGAAGGAGATAAGTTTTTCGAAAGCTTCACGAAAAAAAATATAAATGGTTATCTTATTCCATTCACCGGAACGGGCCCCATTACTCCTTGAGTCTGCTCAATCAGTGTTTTTTTGATTTTCTTCTCTTTCTTTTTTGGAAATTGAGGTTTTTTTGAATGGCTTCTGAGCACTAAAAGGAGTTCAACTGGCTTCCCTGATTCTTTGATCATGATTGAATCAAAGGCTACCCATTCTTTCAGATAGTCTTTTCCAAACTCATGGATTTTCTCAAAAAACGGAAGTTTGACTTGGAAATCAAAAAAACTTTCTTCCCAACTGATATCTTCCATCTCATCAACTGAATTTATTTCAGATATTTTTTTTCGTGAAGCTCTAGAAAAAGAAAAGGAATGAGATAAATATTTCCAACCTTCCTGTTTTTTTAGAGTCTCAAAGGACTGACGTAAATTCTGAGTAATATGATTGTCTTGAAAGTGCATTAAAGAATAGCCTTCAGGGGAGGTTGATACAAGTTGGACATAAGATATCAAGAGAGTCAAAATCCCGAAAAAGACCGTTTCGTTCGTTCGTAACTGATGAAGGCTCGTAAAAAGAAGAAGTGATCTCATACCTGAAAACAAAAGGGCGTAGAAAAGGTTATGGGTGGTGAAAAAGCGGCGTCTATTTTTTTTTCTTTTTATCATTTCTCCAAACTCATTTTGAAATGCTTCGATCTGAGCAATAAAATTCTCAATTTCTTGGTCCCCAACGAGTCTCAATGCTTGGACTTTAAAGTCAGGTGTTTCTTCTGTTGTAGCCATTGCATAGTGGCTTTCAATTCCTGCAAGTTGCGAAGCGATCCTTTTTTTATCGTTTTTAGATGCAGTTTCTGAACTCAGAACCAAAGTATGAGCTTTAGGTGTGGCATCTGCTCCCTGAAACTGTTGAGTCCTGAGAATTGAAAGTTCACTGATGGTTCCATGTGTTTTTTCTCTAGAAATCCACCCGACTTTATCGAAAGTTCTAAAAATAGCCTGGCATGCATTATGGTGCATGATCTTTGTTGCATGACCTGCTTGGGTTAAAAATAGGATTGATAAAAAAACTAATGTTTTCATATGGCGCATAATGTCATTTACGAGCTTTATAGTAAGCTAAAAAGATCCATTATTTGAAAGCTAAATATCTATTAAAGCATATATAATTGACTTTATATGCTTTGGTATATAACATAGTATTTATATGCTAAGCTATATAAATAGGAGAGTGTATGTTAAATACTCAACAAAAAGAGACAAAAATATCCCCGGTTGTTGTTAGATCCTATCACCATCTTGGTGGCACAATTAGAAGAATAAGAAAACTGAAAGGAATTTCGCAGGGGCAACTAGCGAAAAAGGCTGGCTTAACTCAAGCAACGATCTCGAACCTCGAGAGAGCAAAGAGTTCTGCCGAAATTGAAACACTGATATTAATATTTGCGGCCTTAAGCCTAGATATGGTCATCGCTCCTCGACCGAAATCAAAGTCCGATAATCAGAAATCATTAGAAGGACTTTTCTAAATGGCTCGAAGAAAGTCACTACAAACGTTGAACATATTCTTAAATGCCCTACCCCTAGGGAGCTTGAGTTACGAAAAAAGAAATAATCTAATTTTTACTTACAATGCCGAATGGCTAAATAGGCAAAACTCATTCCCAATATCTCGAAGCCTCCCTCTTCGAGAGGAGGTATATGAAGGGCGGCGGGTATATGCTTACTTTGACAATCTCCTACCCGATGGCATTTCAATAAGACAACGAATCGCAGCACAGATGCACGCAAAGAGCGATCAAGCATTCGACTTATTAGAAGTTGTTGGGCGGGATTGCGTGGGAGCACTACAGTTTGTAAAAACTACGGATGAAGAACCTAGCTTAGAAGCTCCCACGGGAACACCGTTAACAGAAAAAGAAATTGCATCAAAATTGAGAAAATTACGTACAATTCCTCTGGGCGCTTCTGATGAAGAAGACTTTCGGCTGTCAATTGCAGGGGCGCAAGAAAAAACCGCATTCTTACTTCTAAATGGTAAATGGCATACTCCTTTGGGAGCTTCTCCAACCACACATATATTTAAGCCACAAATTGGAGAAATTCGTCCAGGTCTAGGTTTTGCTGACTCTGTCGAAAATGAGTGGCTTTGTGCAAAGATCGTAAAGGCTTTTGGAGTACCTGTTGCTGAGTGTGAAATAGAATTCTTTGAAGACATCAAAGTTTTGGTTGTCGAACGGTTTGATCGAGCATGGGTAGGTAATAAATTGATACGACTTCCTCAAGAAGATATTTGCCAAGCATTAAGTATTCCAAATTTTAAGAAATATGAAAACGAGGGTGGTCCAGGAATTGTTCAAATCATGGATCTGATGAACGAATCAATAAATCGAGACGAAGACAGATACAATTTTATGAAAACTCAAATCATCTTTCTTTTACTCGGGGCTATCGACGGACACGCTAAAAACTTCAGTCTTAGTTGGAGACCGACAGGATTTGAAATGACTCCTCTTTATGACATCCTTTCAGCTCAGCCTCTTTTAGATAAAGGTGTCTTTCAATTACAAAAATTGAAAATGCCTATGGCATACGGGAATAGTAGAAAATATCGATTGAATGAAATTTATAGAAGAAATGTATTAGAAACGGCAAAACTTTGTAGATTCGATCAAGATAGAATGGAAGAAATAATTGATCAGACAATCAATGAAATACCAGAAGTTATAGAAAGAGTTCAAACATCTCTTCCGCAATCATTCCCAAAAGAAATCGCTGAATCAATATTAACGGGAATGACAAAACGACAAAATCAATTTATCAAATCCAGTTCCGAGTAAACCTAACGAACTGTCAAAAGTTCCTTTGAGTTCAAAAGAATCTGTCATGTGTCTGATTTGATCCCCTTTGTTTTTTATGAATAGTTCTATTTAAATATTTGTAATTATTAAGTTATTTTTTTAATCTTAAAAAAATCAGTGGTATGGTTAGTGCATTTTTATTTCGTATGAAAAATTTAATGCTACGGAAAAATGAGCTAGTTTTGGTCGCTTTTATGATTTTAGCTGGGTGTAATAATCATTCAATTGAAGTTGATAGTCTTGATGCAAATTTAGAAACTCAAAAAACCGAAACAAGTGGGGGAGAAGAGCCTGTGATTACCGAAGGTAGTCTTCCAGAGTTTGTTTCCCCTGAGATTCCCTCAGGCGACTGCTTATTGCCGGAGTATCAGTCTCTTTGTAACGAAAGTTTATATGAAAGAATTCGAATGTTTTTGGCAAGAGTAGAAATTAAAGGTGAACAAAGGGTTTTTCATAATGGGATTGTTCAAGATCACGGATATTCAGATGTGATTTATGACTATACACTTGAAGAAAATACAAAAGATGTTTATCCGCAAATTTCAGTGGATATCAACCTTCTTGAAGTAAAAAATAAAGCATATATTAGAGGAGCTCTTCTCAGTGTTTTTGATACCTCTGGAGAAGTGATTCCTGTCAAAGATATCGTTTGTTCGTTTTCAGGTGTGAGTGATATTTCTTCAGATTCTCTTTTTCAAGAAGACTGTTTGAATAGTCCATTGCATTTTGAAGTGACCAATGTTTCTTTTTCTCAGCTTTATCAAAAGAATTTTGAATTGACTGTTTTTTTTCAAGAAGATGAATTAATTCGAGCTAAAAAAATGAAATTTAAAATTGGTTCAAGTCGACCGGAAGTTCTGGATTCTGCTCACCTTTGGACCGCAGAAGCCTTTGTTTCTGAGTACCATTCTAGTCACCCTATTAATTTTTTAGAGAACTGGGTGTGGTGGGTGATCAGTACGAAGTTTAAATGGGATATGTAGGAAAAAAATTCCTATTCTTCGTCATATTTCGCTCATTGTTGAAAATCAAATTTCATTCCAAAATGGAAAGAGAAAAGGGGAAATCTTATGATTGACGTAGGAGAATTCGGTGAAGGATTGTATTGGTTCTTTAAAAAAGAAAGCTCTGTCGTCTTAGGGCTGACTCACAAAGCTCTTCAGGAGTTGGGTGAGGTGATTTCCGTTGATTACGTTTGCGGAGAAGGGCTTGCGGTTCCTGACGAAGTTATTTTTCGGGTTGAAGGTGTGAGCGGAGAAATTGAGTTTTCTACCCCTTTTGATTGTGATGTTTTTGAAGTAAACCAAGAACTCAGAGTCGATCCAGAAGTTCTTTCAGAAGATCCTCTTGAGTCAGGATGGTTGGTAAAGTTTAATGTCAAAAGTGAAGAAGCCTTCGAAGCATTCATTGAAGAACAAGCACAAGAACAACAAAAAATCGGATGAATTCGATCTAGGGTCAGGATTTTCAACAGAGGACTGGAAATCCATTGCTTCTGAAGTTCGTCTTGAGTCTGTTTTAGATGAAGATCAGCTTGAGCTAGTAAAGCGCGACATTCATGGGTTTTCAGAAGAAAGTCTAAGTCTTCTTCGGCTTTTCCAATCTAATCTTATTTCACTTATTTCTCATGAACTTAGAACTCCTTTGATGGGAGTGATGAATGCTCTTGAACTTTTAACTTCACAAGAAGGGATATCTGGAGATCTTTCTTCTGAAGAAATTTTTGAGATTCTTCTAAAAAACTCAAGAGCACTGAATGACTCTTTGACTTCAATTATTGAGTTAGCTTCGATTGAAACAGGTACTTTTCATGCTGCTATTCGAGAAGTTGATTTAGTTCGCTTGATGACGAATGTTGTAGAAAACGAGACGGCAAAGTTTGAGTCAGAATCTTTTTCAATTCATTTAAGTTTTTTAAAAAAAGAATCTGCTGGAACCATAAATGTTTTAATTGATCCAAAAAAAATGATTCGAGCAATTGAGTTACTTTTTCAATTTGTTCGTGTAAGAATGAAACCGGGCACTTCACTTAGAGTTCAGGTTTCGCAAACTGAAATTTATTTTCAATTCACTTTGAATAGTGAGCCTCTTGATTCCGGAGAAACTTTAGAAGAAGAGTGGGATCGACTCTGGGATGATTCTCTTCCTCAAGCAGGAGAAAGTCTATCTCCGCTTTCTAGTTTTGCAGGAATGATTCAGTCCGAGAGTGATTTTTTAAGTCGATCCAGAGAAGGTCTGGGGACTGAGTGGACTTTGGTTCACGAGATTCTTAGAATTCATGAAGGAAGTTTTGCTTCAATTCGTAAAGAAAATAACGTGGTGCTGACTTTTCATTTGCCTGCTTTGAATGATGAGAAAAGTTTGATTCGTGTTTTACGCTCACGAATTGAAAAAGCCTCATTTGGTTTAGATTCTCTTGCTTTGGTTATCTTAGAAGCTCCAAATGGATTCGATTTTTCGAAGTTTTTAATTGATATTGAAAATGCACTTTTTAGATCTACCGATTCTGTTTATCCATTAACTGAGTCTAAAAAAGCTGCGCTCATTTTAGATGATTGTCGACCTCAGGATATCCCTGGTTTGGTTGCTCGTCTGATGACTCCTTTTGGGGTTCAAATAAAATTCGGAACCGCTCACTGTCCTATGGAAGTTCGAGATGCGGATCAAATGCTCCACTTGGCTTTGAGTCGATTAAAGAAAAGTGACTCATCCGATCCGTGAATAGAATTTTAAATTCTGAGTCAAAACGAAGAAAACAAAATCGATTTAAACTTCCTCCTTGAGGTTGAAACGTAGATTGTAACTATTTGATTTCATTAAGTAAAGTAATAGTGGTTTCATCGGTTTTGGGCTATTCGTTCCCTGGGTGTTGTGTTATAAATCTTGATCATCCTTCTAGGAAGATAAATCAAAGCACTTGTTTTTAAAGGAAGATCAATTATGGATACCGGTTCAGAAGTACAGCCGTTTGAAAATTTAAAAAAATTCCACATTCGAACTTTTGGATGTCAGATGAATGTGGCCGATACCGAGAAGATGGCCGCACTTCTTGAAAATTCTGGGATGAGTTCAACAGATGAAGCTGAAGATGCAGATTTGATTTTAATTAATGGATGTAGTGTTCGAGAAAAAGCCGTCCATAAGGCTGTATCTGCTTTGGGGGTATATCGACCGCTGAAAGAAGAAAAAGGGGTAGGGAAAAAAAAGTCAGGACCGATGATTGGAGTAGGTGGATGTGTCGGACAACTTGAGAAAAAACAGTTATTTCAAAGAGCTCCTTTCCTTGATTTTGTTTTTGGTCCAGATGCAATAGATCAGCTACCTGAAATTATTTTTCGAGTGAAGAGTGGAGAGACAAAACAAATCTTCACTGACTTTGATCAAAAGACAAACTATTCCACTGAAACAAAAATTCAACCCAATAGAGCACAAGCGTTTGTAAATATCATGAAGGGTTGTGACAAGTTTTGTACTTATTGTATTGTTCCTTATACTCGTGGGAGAGAAAAGTCTCGAACGATTGATGAAGTGGTTAATGACGTCGCAAAATTGGTTTCTCAGGGAGTAAAGGAAGTGACCTTGCTTGGACAGAATGTCAATTCTTTTGGAAAAGGGAACAAAAATTTAAAAGAAAGAAGTCCTGTTGAACTCAATAATCCAATAGGACGAGTTGGACCTCGACCCGGAGATGAAAATTTTCCACAACTTTTACGTGCAATTGATGAAGATCCTCGATGTGAGTCTTTGGAACTTATTCGATTTACTTCTTCTCATCCACTGGATTTTAGTGATGAGCTTATTGATTGTTACCTCCCTCCAGAAAAAGGAGGCGTGAAGCGATTAGCAAAACACCTTCATCTTCCTGTTCAAAGTGGATCTAACCGAGTTTTAAGGAAAATGGGCCGGCATCATAAAATTGAAACCTACATTGAACAGATGAAAAGATTAAAAAACTTGTGTCCTGATGTAGGAATGTCAACAGATTTGATAGTTGGTTTTCCAACTGAGACAGAAGAAGAGTTTCAAGAGACAATGAAATTACTTGATGAAGTACAGTACGACAGTATTTATGCATTTGCATATTCTCCCCGTCCGGGAACCCGAGCTTCAAAATTAGAAGATGATATTTCTCATGAAGACAAAATGAGGAGACTCAATCAGCTTTTAGATCACCAAAAAGAGATTGGTGAAAAAACTTACGCTTCAAGAGTGGGAAAGACCTTTCGGGTTTTGGTTGAGAATTTAGCAAAAATGCAGAAAAAAGCTTCTTCACCTGAAGAACGAGTTTGGACAGGAAGATCGAGTTGTAACCGAGTCGTAAATTTTGTGAGTCAGTCTCCCAGGTCTTTGGTGGGGCAGTTTGTTGAGGTACAGATTACCCAATCGACTCCACTGTCTTTATTTGGGGAATTGATTGTCAATCCATTAAAAGCAGAGGAGAAATTGAGTTGATTTATTCACATCATGGGAAAAGTCCACAAATTGGAGAGAAAACATTTATTGCTCCCTCTGCGGACGTGATTGGGGAAACAACAATCGGTACGGAATCCAGTATTTGGTTTCAGGTAGTGATTCGGGGAGATGTCAATTCAATTACCATTGGAAATCGAACGAATATTCAAGATTTGTCGATGTTACATGTGACACGAAAAAAATTTCCTCTTTCAATTGGGGACGAAGTCACTGTGGGACACCGAGTGATGCTCCATGGTTGTACGATAGGAAACCGAGTTCTTATTGGTATGGGTGCAATTATTATGGATGGTGCAGTCATTGGAGATGATTCGATTGTTGCAGCAGGAGCCTTGGTCACACAGGGAAAAGAGTTTCCTCCAGGAAGTTTGATTTTAGGATCGCCTGCTAAAGTTGCAAGAGCTTTGACAGGTGAAGAGAGAGCTTTTTTAAAAAAGAGTGCTGATAATTATGTCGGTGATATTGAGGGTTATTTAGGAATTGAAGGGAGAGAGAGATGAATATTGTAGGAGAAGGTTTAACGTTTGATGATGTCTTATTATTACCTGGATATTCTGAGATTATTCCTGCTCAGGTAAAACTTCATTCTCAGCTCACAAAAAAAATTAAACTTAAAATTCCTGTTATGTCTGCAGCAATGGATACTGTGACTGAGAGTAAAGCAGCGATTGTAATGGCTCAAGAAGGTGGAATTGGAATTATTCACAAAAACCTTTCAATTGAGGATCAAGCATTTGAAATCGAAAAAGTTAAAAAAAGCGAATGGGGAATGATTTTAGATCCAATTACTATTGGACCTGACGCTCCTATTTCTAAAGCTTTAGAAATGATGAGAAGTTATAAAATTTCAGGAGTTCCAGTCACTGAAAAAGACGCAAAAGGAAATAGACTTGTAGGAATTTTAACAAACAGAGACTTACGGTTTGAAAATGAATTTTTTCATCCGGTTTCAACCAGAATGACAGCGCTTCCTCTTGTGACGGTTCCTGAGGGAACAACTCTTGAACAAGCAAGAGAGATTCTAAAAGAGCATCGTGTGGAAAAGCTTCCAGTCGTTGATCACCTAGGATATTTAAAGGGATTGATTACAATCAAAGATTTAAAAAAACAGCAGAAATATCCGGAAGCAAATAAGGATGGTTTTGGAAGACTAGTTGTGGGAGCCGCAATTGGAGTCGGTCAAGAGGCTTCAAAGAGGGCTGATGCTCTTGTAGAAGCTGGAGTTGATGTTCTTTCTCTTGATAGTGCCCACGGACATTCAAAAGGTGTTCTAGAGACGTTGGCATTATTAAAAAAACGATATCAAGATAAAGTTGAAATTATCGGCGGAAATGTTGCGACCTTTGATGGAGCAAAGGCTTTTGTTGAAGCAGGTGCAGATGCAGTAAAAGTAGGAATGGGACCGGGGTCGATCTGTACAACTCGAGTTGTTGCAGGAATTGGCGTTCCACAGCT
This sequence comes from Pseudobdellovibrionaceae bacterium, assembly GCA_002722705.1. GTDB lineage: Bacteria > Bdellovibrionota > UBA1018 > UBA1018 > UBA6935 > UBA6935. The sequence continues at coordinate 10,616 of PBMP01000076.1, forward strand.
TTATGCAGTTTCAGAGGCCTACCGAGCATGTAAAGATCATGGAATTCCTGTTATTGCCGATGGGGGAATTAAGTTTAGTGGTGACTTAACTAAAGCAATGGCAGCTGGTGCAAGTGCTTGTATGATTGGTTCTTTGTTTGCTGGAACGGACGAAGCACCTGGAGAAGTCATTATCTATCAAGGCCGGTCGTTTAAGGTCTATCGAGGGATGGGAAGCTTAGGCGCGATGGCAAACGTTCATGGTTCTAAAGACCGATATTTTCAAGATGATGTCCAAGATATTAGAAAACTTGTTCCTGAGGGAATTGAAGGAAGAGTGCCTTATAATGGTTCTCTTTCTTCTATTTTAGAACAATTACTTGGTGGACTCAGAGCAGGTATGGGCTATTGTGGTGCTCCTGATTTTGAGAGTCTAAAAAAAGACGCTCGTTTTATTAGGATTTCACATAGTGGATTGACTGAAAGTCATCCTCATGATGTTGCAATTACGAAAGAAGCTCCTAATTACAGAATGGGTGGTCATTAAAATGAAATCAGATCAAACGGTTCTGATTTTAGATTTTGGATCTCAGTATACTCAGTTAATCACTCGAAGAGTGAGGGAGTTAGGGTACTACTCAGTCGTGCTCTCGGGAGACTCTTCTCTTGAAAAAATACAAAATCATCATCCTGTTGCGATTCTTTTCTCTGGAGGGCCAGCTTCTGTTTATGAGAGTTCAAGTCCACAGTTAGATTCAGATTTTTTTGCATACCAGAAAGAAAAAAATATTCCAGTTTTAGGTGTATGCTACGGATTACAATTAATGGTTCACCATCTTGGAGGAAAGGTGGTAGGTGCGGATCATCGTGAATATGGAAGAATGAAGGTGATCCCTCAAGGGGCGTCTATTCTTCCTTCGACTCCGTTTTATTCCTGGATGTCTCACGGAGATGAAACAAAAGAAATTCCAAAAGGATTTCAGGTCACCGCAAAAAGTGAATCAGGTGCACTTGTTACGATAGAAAATCTTGAACGCAAATGCATAGGTCTTCAGTTTCATCCTGAAGTGACCCATACTGAGCATGGAATTCTTATTTTAAAAAATTTTTTAGAAAATACAGCAGGTTTAAAGCCTTCGTGGAAAATGACTTCGGTGAGAGAATCTCAAGTAAAAGAAATCAAAGAGCAAGTAGGGCCAGAAGATCATGTGATTTGTGCCCTCTCAGGAGGAGTCGATTCTACTGTTGCAGCAACATTAGTTCATGAAGCCATTGGAAATCGGCTTCATTGCGTCTTTGTTGATCATGGAATGCTTCGCTATGAAGAGGCAAATCGAGTGATGGCACTTTTTGAAAAAGAACTTAAGCTTCCAGTCGAATGTATCGATGCTTCTGAAACTTTTTTAAATCATTTAAAAAATGTAGAAGATCCAGAACAAAAAAGAAAAATTATTGGTGAACAATTTATTCGAACTTTTGAAAAGTTTTCAGAAAAGCTTGAAAAAAAATTGGGAAAAAAAATTAAATATTTGGTGCAAGGAACGCTGTATCCAGATGTCATTGAATCAAACCCGGCTCCCCACGCAGGGGAAGATAAAAAGTCGGGACATCATGCAGTAACCATTAAGTCTCATCATAATGTAGGTGGACTACCTAAAGATTTCAAATTTAAACTCATAGAACCACTCAGAGATCTTTTTAAAGATGAGGTTCGTCTTTTGGGAAAAGAGCTGTCAGTACCAGAATCATTTTTAGAAAGGCATCCTTTTCCTGGTCCTGGGCTTGCGGTTCGAATCATGGGTGAGATTACGGCAGATCGAATCAAAGTTCTTCAAAAAGCAGATGAAATTTTTATTAAAAGCCTTCATGAATACGGTCTTTATTCAAAAATTTGGCAAGCGTTCGCTGTTTTTTTACCGGTTCGATCAGTGGGAGTTCAAGGTGATGGAAGAACGCATGATCATGTTGTTGCGTTAAGAGCAGTTACTTCACATGATGGCATGACTGCGGATTGGTACCCTTTTGAGTCTTCTTTTCTTGCAGATGTATCGAATCGAATTTGTAATCAAGTCAATGGAGTGGGACGAGTAGTTTACGATGTATCTTCTAAACCTCCAGCGACAATTGAGTGGGAATAGAAAATGAGAATAGAAACTCATAGGTTAATTATTAAAAAACCTACTGTCGAGGATTTAGAAACACTTGTAGAGGAAGTTGGAAATCCAAAAGTTTCTTACTTTTTATCTCATGTTCCTTTTCCTTATACCCTTAAAGATGCAGAGTTTTGGTTAAAAATTACTCAAGAAAATCCTTATGTTTTTAATTGTTATTTAAATTCAAAATTAATGGGTGGAATAGGAATTACTCCAGATAAAAATGGAGTTTATGAACTGGGGTATTGGTTTGGGCATTCTTATTGGGGGCAAGGTTTTGGATCAGAAGTGGTTCCTTGTTTTCTTGATTTTTTCTTAAAAAAAGATCCAAAAATTCAAATTAAAGCAAGTTATTTAGAGGGAAATGAAGCATCTGCTAAAATCTTAATAAAGAACGGATTTGAGGTTATTGGATCGGGTAAACGATACTGTTTATCTCGTAAAGAAGATGTTCCTTCAATTGATTTAGTTTTAAATAGAGAAAAATTTGGAAATTAAATCATGGCAATTGAGTGGAAAAATGGAACTCCTATTTCATCAGATTTTGATGATGTTTACTACTCAGTAGATGATGGAAAAGAAGAATCCTACTCTGTTTTTATTGATGGAAATGATCTTCCAGAGAAGTTAGAGAAATTTTCTTATATTCATATTGTTGAATTAGGTTTTGGAACAGGATTAAATTTTCTTAATTTTTGGGAGGCGTGGAAAAAAAGTAAAAATAAACCAAGAGTTTATTTTCAGAGCGTTGAAAAGTACCCCTTGTCTTTAGAGCAAATAAGGAAAGCTTTGCAAAAGTGGAACTTTCCTTTGGATTTATTTTTAGAAAATTATACTCCAGAAGGGATATGGAAAACTTCTTTTGAAAACGGAAAAATTCAGCTTGAAGTCTATTTTGAAGAAGTAAATCAGTTTTCTGTTCGTCCAGAGGTTTCTCAGATTGATGTTCTTTTTTTAGATGGCTTTAATCCCAAAAAGAATCCTCAGATGTGGACAAAAAATCTTTTTGAAACATTAAGAAAAAAATCAACCCATCGAGTGAGTTTTTCGACCTTTACTTCTCAATCTCAAGTAAGAAAAAATTTAGAAGATGCAGGTTTTGATGTAGAAAAAGTTTCAGGATTTGGAAAAAAAAGAGAAAGATTGAAAGGACGTAGGAATAAAAATCCTCACCTCTACTTAGGAACTTTATCGTTTCAGGTTAAAAAAGTAGGAGTCGTAGGAGCTGGACTTGCAGGTTCCGCCATTGCGGATGCTTTAGCTAAACGAGGAGTTCAAGTTGAGGTTTTTGATGTTTGTGAGTTACCTGCCCAAAAAACGAGTGGAAATCCTGCAGCGCTTTATCATCCTTCTTTGTCTCAGAAAAGAGATGAAATTTTAGATTGGAATGAGCAAGCCTATCAGTTTCTTTTAAGGGAATTGAATTCACGTCCGGAAGTGATTCATGAAAAATCAGGGTCTTATCTGACTTGGAAAACTGAATCAAAACAGCAAAGGTATCAAAAGGCTTCTCAACTGAATCTTAAGATTCCAGTTGAATATCAAGAAGAACAAAACAGGATTTATTTTCCAAAAGGAGGATGGGTGAGTCCTGTGTCTTTAGTGAACTCGAGGTTGAATCATTCCTTGATTCGTTTTATTGGAGAAACGACTGTAAACTCTTACCGAAAAGAAAATCAAGGATGGATTTTAGAGACCTCTTTAGGTGATCAAGGTCCATTTGATGCAATTGTTTTTGCAAATGGGATGAATCTTTTAAAAAACAAAGGAATGGAAAATATCTGTCTTAAACCAGTGAGAGGACAGGTATTTACAATAAAAAAACAATTGAATTTTTCTCGTCCAGTCCAATCAGATGCCTATGTAATCCCTATGGGGGCGCATTTTTTACTAGGAGCGACTCATGATTTAAAGATAAACTCTGAAGAACCTAGAGCAGGAGCATTTGAAGAAGTAATGGAGAAAGCTTCTGATCTTTTTTCAGGGAAAGTCGATTATGAATCTACTCGGGTGGGAGTGAGGGTAACGACTTTAAATCATTTTCCAATCATTGGTCCGTGGAGTCCTTTTCTTAAGAATATAAATTCTTCAATAGATATGACATATGAAATGCCTCCTTTATCTGATGGACTCTTTGTGTTCACTGGTTTGGGCTCTAGAGGAGTGTTGTACTCAGGCATGGCTTCAGAGTGCCTTGTTCAGTGGATTTTTAAAGAAAGAAGGACAATGAAATGGGCTCATCGGCTCTTGCCTGTGGTTCATCTTTCTAGATGTTAAATCGGTCAATCTTTTTTTCTGTAAGCATGCGATTTCCGCCAACTCCAGAACCAAGGAGGTGTAAAAATAAGGTCTCACAAGCAGGAGAAGAAGAAAGTTTGGGTGTGTCGTAACTCGTATTAATTTTCATCGCATTATAGAAAAGAAGTATCAGTACCATTGCTGCTGAAACGTATGATTGATTACTCATAGCATGGGCGTAAAAAATAACTGTAAAAGAGAAATTGAGTACCTGAAATACCTTTTCTCTACTCTGTTGAATTTTAAATAAATCCTTTGCTTCATTATAGTGATCATAAATTAATTTTTCTAAAGCAAAAATTCGAGTTAAAGATTCAGAAATTTCTTCTTTTACTAATTCACCTGAGTATCTAAAACCGTTGTCAATAAGAATTCCTCCTTGGATTCGCTCTAAATTTTCAATTTCTTTGTTATATAGGTTAACTAAAGCTTGTATTTGTTCCCCTCGGTGAATAGCTGGATTTGGTTTTCTTTTGAAGTTGGTGTCACGATCAATTTTTTTAGCTACTTTCTGAATTTTGATGGTCCATCTTCTTTTGAATCTACTAAGGCGTTCAATGCGACTTTGAACTTCCAGTTGATTAATTTCTTCTTCTGAGCGGATTATTTGATCAGCTCTATCGAACAGTTGATGAAAGGTAAGGTCTTTACTTTGGACAGGATCTAATTTTGCTGCTTGAGTCTCTTCTTTTTGTATGACTAAAGCATTTTCTTTTTTAATTTCATCGTTTCCAAAAGCTAAAAAAGGAAACAAAACAAAAGCTAAAATATAAGATTTCATATTTGTGTGACCTTAATTGTTTTCGCAGTTATTTTCAAAAGTCGTCATTACTCCATAGTGATCAGACAGAGGAAGTTTTTCTTTTGCTTTATTGAGTTCTACTTTTTCATCTAAAATGATTTGAGCATCATGAACGACTAGGCAATCTTTTTTGTCTCGTAGGTAGATATGGTCAATTGTTTCATCAGGAGAGTGAGGAAGAGCTCCAGTGTAGATAAAAGGGTTTTTGTTTGACCATGAGAATTTTTTTCTGAAATTTGTTTGATTAAAGTCAAGAAGTGTATTTTTAAATCCATTTTTTTCTGAAAGCTCACTAAGCTTACTTTTTTTATTTTGATCTAGTCCACTTTTTGTCATGAGAAATGGATCCATATTGAAATCTCCAATAAGTAATGTAGTTTTATGGAGATTTGTTTTTTCAATAAAATTAAAAAGTTCGCCCATTTGATTTTTATGAGCGGCAAGTTCGTCTGCAATATATGAATATTCTTGCTTTTTATCTTTATTGACCGTCAGTGCCCCAAGGTGCGTATTGTAGACATCGATGGTGCCGATTTGAGGGACGTTAACTTCAATATGAATTGCACCTTTTGTGACAAAGGCTTCGTCTTTACGTGTGTATTGAGAAAATGCGAGTTGCGAATCAAGATTTGTTTTTTTAATCGGGTATTGAGAGATTAAAAGAAGTCCATTGGATGCAAAAACTCCATAATGGCCTTTTGTTTTTTTCTCTCGATCATAGTTTAAGAATCGATGATATTGATAGTTTCCGTTTGATTTCTTTTTCATTTCATCAATTAGATAGGATCGAACTTGAGGGTCCCATACTTCTTGGAGAGCAATTAAGTGAGCTCCGGTTTGATAAAGAGCTTGAGGAATTTTTTCTAACCGTTCTTGTGTATGTCGAGAGAGATCAAAGTTTTTAATTTTTAAAAGCCAAGTGTTGTAAGTCAAAACTTTAAAATAGGAATCTTTGTTTTGGATTTGAGCAGCTTCAGCAGCTTCAGCAGCTTCAGAAAGTGAATCAAGGGCTGTTTTAGCAAGAGATCGATCCGCACATCCAGAAGAAAGGAATAAAGTAATGCTTGTAATAAAAACAAAGAGAGGGTTTTTCATGGAAAACCTTATATCATATTAAAAAAGTCTGATAAAGTGATTTTTTTTTAAAAAAAAGCAATAAAAACAATAGGTTGTTTTTTTCTGCGCGGGAGATTGAATGCAGATGCCAAGAGCGCTCTTAGTGAGAGACCGTTAAAGTTGAATAGGCCCAAATCATTTTCCCATTTGATTTCTTTGATTCCTCAATAATTCTTAAAAAAAGTGCGTCTTTTACTTTTCTTCTCAGTTTGTACTCGGTGACATATCGGAGGGTCACAGTAATACAAGTGATGTCAGCCGTAATTGCACAGAAGTGTTCAATTTTGGCATCTTCTATCATGAATTTATCAACCATTGATTTCCAGTTTTTTTGAGCTTTTGGTTCGTAATGGCCCACAATTTCTTCAGCAATTTCATTTATTTTAGATTTGCTAAACTCTATGTCTGAATTGATGTGAATGGGGATTTGTATTTCGTCCCAAAGAAATGGAAATTCACTAGAGTAATTAAAAACCGGTTCTTTAAAAATAAAGCTATTTGATACACGAACAGTTTTTCCATTGTATAGATCTCCATTCACCCAGTCTCCTATTTCCATAAGTGTTGTTTTGAATAAACCAATGTCGATCACATCACCTTTTATTCCTGCAATTTGAACACGATCACCGACTTTGAAATAGTTATTAAAGATAATCGCAAACCAACCAGCTGTACTGGTAATAAGCTCTTGGAGTGCAAATGCAACTCCTGCTCCGACAATACCAAAAGCAACTGTGAGTTTTCCAAGTTTGTCATTAAAGATAAGGCTAGTTGTGAAAAGAATGAGAAGAAAGGAAAAGAAATTTAAAACTTTTCTGGTTCTATATTTTAAATTGTGGTCTGAAATTTTTTGATTAATAACGTTTTTTACGATTTTAGTAATAATAACAATCACTGTAATTGTTAAAGTGAGATAAAAGAATTTTTCTATGTAGGGGTTTTCAATCCAAGAGATTACTGTTTTAATTGTTTCAGATTTCATTACTAAGCCTATTCGTTATTTTCATTTAATTTTTGTTTAACTCTTGATGCGGCATCAATCATGGCTGAGTTTTCTTCGAAAAGCCAATCGATAGTTTTTTGGATTTTTCTTTTTTGATACGCTTCTTTTGTTTCCTTTGGTTTTTTTTCAGGAACGAGTTTTTTTGGAAGTTCTTCGTCGAGTTTTAAATACGTGATCATTTGAACTGGATCTGTGAAATTTAAGTGAAGGGGAACTCTTCCTTCAAAATCTTCAAAGGCAGATGCGTTTTCTCTGAGATGAATAATGAGTCCGATTTTCCACTTTTTTTGATCTTCTGGGTTTAATTTTTTTCGTTCAATTTCGATTTGTTCAAACCAAAGAAGAAAGTCATATACTCGTTTTAGTGTGAAAGAGAGGGAGTAAATTCCTGATGCCGAGCGACTGACTAAAAATCGAGCTGAATACTTTTGCCCCATTAAACTATTAATTCGAAACTGTGCATGAACTTTGTCATGAAACCATATTTTTTTTGGAGATTGCTCTGTTCCATCAATCACTTGTGTAGAGAGAGTGGCAAGTATAGGTTCTTCGAAGAAAGGAAGGGATTCATAAAGATCATCCCAGGTTGATTCTTCATCAAACATCGGGTTGAAAAGAATAGGAAAAAAAAGATCATAACGATGATTGTTAGTTTGACTAAGGTCTTTGATCTTTTGATGAATATAATAAATTGAAAGTTCGGGAAGAAAAAAAGAATGAGTGGACGGAGATTCTACATATTTTCTAAAAGACTTTAAAGACTCAAACCATTCTCCAATACTGACATAGAAAAGAGATGCTTTTAGAAGTTTTTCGTAAGTAAGGTTGTTTTTTGAGATAATCTCTTCGAGTTTTTGTTTTTCAAAAAGAATGAGGACCCGAGCCCCTTTGAGTTCATCTGGAAGGATTTGTTTTGCGTATGGAGGGGCGTTATTTTCTGCCCACTGTTCCCATTTTGTAATCTCTTTAGAGACGTCTTCTAATTTTTTTAGGAGATTTTTGAGTTTAAAGTTCCATTCAGGAATAGGAAGATGACTCAAACGTTTTCTCGATCCAGTTGCTTCAAACAGTCGTAGTGCTCGTTCAAAAACTCGAATCTTTGGAGAATCTTTCTCTGCAGAGAAATCATTCATTTTTGAAATAACCGTTTCAACCAGAGGAGCTTGTGAGTAGTCAAACAAGAACTCACAAGGAATTGCCCAAGAGAGAGAAGAAAATAAAAGAAGAAGGAGGGAGCAAAGTTTAAGCATGCGTATTCTTTAACTGATTGAAAGCAATAATAAAAGAGTAAAAAACTCAAATAATAACATAGAGATAAATTTAGTTCTTTGGTTTTGAGCTGGGTGACTCTTTAGGTCATTAAAACAAGCTTGGGTCAGCTGCGGTTTCTTGATATCTTTTGTTGTACAAAAAAGAGGGGCACGGAAGATGATCTTTTTCACAATGATGGTGAGCGGGTGGATTTCACTTGTTAATGGGGCGAGCGTATTTTCTTTACCAGCTTCAATGGATAAAGTGGTTGCACGAAATGCGAGTGAGGCAAATAGTGCTACTCAAATTTTTTGGAATACACGACTTCAAAAAAAGAAGCTCTTTGTAGATCCGGCGTTTAAATGGAAGTCTTTGTTTACTTCACTTACAATGAGCGATGTCGGTAAAGAGTTTCCCATCGCAGGTATGAATGAAAAAGGACTTGTTATTCATAATGTTTCAAAAAGCCAAAGTACGGAAAATCAAACTCTTTATCAACTTCAGTGGCTTCAAATGATTTTAGATACGAGCAGTGATCTTGCTTCGGCAATCTTTCATGCGTCTTCTATTGCGGCTTCTCTACTCGGAGAGAATGCTCAATTTATCGTATGTGATTGGACTGGAGAGTGTGGAATTTTTGAGTCACATGGGATTTGGAAGATTAGGTCGGGTGATGAGGTTTCTTACCCTGTTTTAACAGAGTCGTCTTATGACGAGTCACTTGAGTTTTTAAGTAAACATGAAGGATATGGCGGAGAACTTCCTATTCCTCAGGGAGTAAGTAGCCTGGAAAGATTTGTAAGGATGGTCTTTTTATCTAGTAGATACGACTCTTCTGAGTCTTCCTTAAATTTCTCGTTTAGACTTTTGGATCAAATCTCTCAGCCAAGTACTCAATGGAATTCTGTTTTTCACGTTCGACTAAGACAGTTGTATTTTAAAAAACATGACTTCAATAAAACAAAGTGGATTCAAATGGAAGTTCTTCCAGTGAGTTGTCAGACAGAATTGATTTCATGGAAAATAAAAACAGACGAGTTTGGAGATCAAAGTAAAAGAGGGTTGCCTTGGACTGATGAAAAGGCAAATGAGTTCATTTCAAATTATCCTCTCTTTGATGAAAACCAAAAAAAGGCAATTGTAGATTTTAGTTTGAATCAGGTTAACTGTGAGGAAGAACAATGAGAGGAATCTTTCTCTTTTTTTTTCTTGGAGTTCCAGTTGTTTTTTCAAAAACATGGGTTTGTGAAATAAATGATTTTTCTTCTTCAAAAATTCGATGGAATTGGGATGGCGAATCTCAAATAAAAGTCATTGAACAGTGGTCACAGGAAAAAAAAGACTGGGAACCCACCTATTTTGATGTTTCTGTTTACGAATTTGAAGCAATTGGTCAAAGAAATATTCAATGGACGGCAAAAGATTCAAAGAAAGTCGACTGGAGTCATCCCAATTATAAAAATCAATGCTTTGTTTCCTTAAAGCCTGTATTGACCGTTCATCTTCAAGATCAAAATGATCACTGGTCGGGGACTTCTTGGCTTGAGGTGGATTGGCTTACGAATCCAAGTCTTTCACCTCGAATTTGTAGATCACCGCGTTATCCAGCTCCAAAATCATTTTCCATTCATTGTAATTAATTTCTACATTGCACTGAGTCTTAAGCTGAAGGTTGTGTCTTAATCCCTCTTTATTGTATGAATATAAGCGCTAAAGAGAGGGTTTCATGTCTGAAGAGTTGTCTCAAGAAGGTTTACAAAAGAGTGATTTTGTCCATTTACACGTTCATACTCAGTACAGTGTTTTGCAGGGAGCAATTCGAGTTAAACCACTTTTAGAAAAAGCAAAAGCGCTTGGCATGCCCGCAGTGGCGATGACAGATACAAATAATCTTTTTGGAGCTGTTGATTTTTATTTAGAAGCAAAAAAAGCAGGAATCAAACCTATTTTAGGATGCGAGATTCTTTATACCCATGATGGAAGAATGCAGCTTTCACAAATGGCAAAAACAGGGCATTTACAGCAGGAATTTAAACCTCGCTATTATCAATTGGTCCTGTTGTGTGAAAATATGCTCGGGTATCGAAATCTCTGTAAGATGCTTACTCGAGCATACGTCGAAGCACCTGAACCAGTAAAAGGTCAACCGGCGTGGCCACGAGCGTTTGTAAGTGAGTCTTTACTAAAAGAATATTCAGAAGGATTAATTTGTTTAGCTGGAAGTCTAAGAACAGAAATGTCTTATCTTCTTTTAAAAGGCGAAACAGAAGCGGCAGAGAACCAGGCTCTTCTTTTAAAAAAAATTTTTGGTGATCGATTCTATTTTGAACTAGTGGATTCAGGTATTCCTGAACAAGAATGGATTAATGAGACTCTTTATGAATGGGGGAAAAAACATCACATTCGTTCGGTGATGACTTCAGACTGTCACTACTTAAATACAGAGGATGCGGATGCTCAAGAAGTGCTTCAATGTATTGATGTGGGACGAAATCTAGATATTGATCGACCTAAGAGTCTTGTTCCGTCACAATTTTACTTTAAATCAGCAGAAGAAATGAAAAAAAGAGGAGAGCGATATCCTGAAGCGCTTGAAGAATCTCTAAAAATTGCAGAGCGTTGCAATGTTGAGTTTCAGTTTGAAGATTCAGATGGAAAACCCATTTATCATTTACCCAATTATCGTCCAGATGGAGTGTCAAAAGAAGATGACTTTGATCTGATTCAGTACTTTAGAGTACAGTGTGAAGCTGGATTAGAAAAACGTTTGAGGGAACCTCAAATTGAAGAAATAAAAGCTCAGGGAAATTGGGAGGAAAAAGAAAAAGAATATCGAGATCGTTTAAATTACGAGATCGATATGATTATTGGAACAGGCTTTGCTGGATATTTTTTGATCGTCGCAGACTTTATTAACTGGGCGAAAGAGAATGGAATACCGGTAGGTCCAGGGCGAGGCTCCGGAGCCGGATCAATTGTTGCTTATTCTTTGCGAATTACAAATATTGATCCGATTCAGTTTCAGCTCCTCTTTGAACGGTTTATTAACCCAGAGCGAATCTCAATGCCCGACTTCGATGTTGACTTTTGTCAAGATCGAAGAGGTGAGGTGATTGACTATGTTTCAAGAAAGTACGGAGTTGAAAATGTTTGTCAGATTATTACTTTTGGTAAACTTCAAGCTCGTGCGGTACTTCGAGACGTAGGGAGAGTTCTTGGTCTGAGTTTTACAGAGACAGATCAAATCACAAAACTTTTACCAGATGAATTAAATATTAAATTGAAAAGTGCACTTGAGAAAGAACCTGCTTTAGGTGAACTGATTGATCGAGACTCTAAGGTGAAGCAGGTTTTTGATTATGCACTTAAACTCGAAGGGCTTTACCGAAATCCAGGAATTCATGCAGCTGGAGTGATCATTACTGAAGACCCCGTAGTAAACTATTGTCCACTTTTTGCCGGAAAAGATGGGGATGTCGTTACTCAATTTGATAAAGATTTTGCAGAAAAAATAGGTCTAGTGAAATTTGATTTTCTTGGACTCAAGACACTCACCGTTATTGATAATGCTGTCAAATTGGTTCAAAGTTCTGCAGAAATGGGAACTCCAGAGAAGCATTTTTCTATTGAAACCATTCGCTATGATGATCAAAAGGTTTTTGATCTTGTGAGTTCGGGAGATACAGATGGGGTCTTTCAAGTAGAGAGCTCCGGAATGAAGGATTTGTGTTCTCGACTTCGTCCAAACTCAGTCGAAGACTTAACAGCGATTAATGCGCTTTATCGTCCAGGTCCTCTGGGATCAGGGATGGTGGACGATTTTATTGAACGAAAGCATGGACGGAAGCCGATTGAATATGAACTTCCTATTTTAGAACCTATTTTGAAAGACACCTATGGAGTGATTCTTTATCAAGAGCAAGTCATGCAAATTGCAAGAGAACTGGCAGGGTATTCGTTAGGACAAGCGGATATGCTTAGACGAGCAATGGGGAAGAAAAAAGCAGATGAGATGGCTCGACACCGAGAAATCTTTTTAAACGGAGCGAAAGAAAAAAATCTTCCAGAAAAAAGCGCAGCAACTATTTATGATTTAATGGCGAAATTCGCGGAATACGGATTCAATAAGTCCCATTCCGCTGCTTATGCGGTTTTAACTTATCAAACGGCTTATTTAAAAACATATTATCCTGCAGAGTTTATGGCTGCTTTGATGACTACAGAGATGGATAATACTGATAAATTAACGAAATACATTCAAGATGCAAAAGCCCATGATATTGAAATTCTTCCTCCCGATGTAAATCAATCCATGGATCGCTTTAGTGTAGAAAAGAAAAAAGATTTTAATGGAAAAATAAAAAAAGGCATTCGATTTGGTCTTGCTGCCATAAAAGGAGTGGGAGGCGCAGCCGTTGAATCGATTATCGCAGCGAGAGAAGGACGTTCTCTTTTAGAAACTCCAAATCCAAATGAAGTTATTGAATCGGGTCCTTTTAAGAATGTGGTTGATCTTACCAAGCGAGTTTCTACGAGAAAAGTAAACAAAAAAGTTCTCGAAGCATTAACGATGTCCGGTGCATTAGATCAAATTTCAGAGGTGAATCGAGCTTCTTTATTTGTATCTTTAGAGGGAGTTCTTGAGCATGCTGCAGACGAACAAGCTGAAAGAGAACTGGGACAGTCTTCCTTATTTGATGCCTTTAGTGCAGAAGAAATTAAACTCGTTACCCCTACTGATGCACTTTTTAAAAGTGAATCTGATTGGCCTCTTTCTTTAAAATTAGTCAAAGAGAAGCAAGTCGTTGGATTTTATGTTTCAGGTCACCCCATGGATTCTTGGCAAACCATTTGTGATCAATGGTTAGGGTGGAGTATTGAAAAAATTAAAAAATTCGTAGAAGAACGTTCTCAACTTGAGGTTCCACAGAGTCCAGCTCCTCTTGGAGGAGGTTTTCGAAGACGTCCAAAAAAAGAAGTTCGAGTGGCAGGTTTGATGACTAGCCTTAAAGAGATTACGACTAAAAAAGGATCTCGAATGGCTTTTGGGGAATTGGAAGATCTAACCGGAAAAATTGAAGTCGTCTTCTTCCCTGATACTTTTGAGAAGTTTCAGGAAATTATTCGCTTGGCCTCAAATGAAGCAGAGGCAGTGATTGTTCATGCAGATGTTGAAATTCGACCAGATGAGCCTGCTAAACTTCTTGCAAAAGGGATGGTATGGGCAAAGGATGCCCACGAAGGTCGAGCAGAAAAAGTTACTTTAAATTTAAATGCGGAAAAAGTATCAATTGATCAGTTGCGTGAGTTAAAGCAGAGTCTTCATGAATTTCGAGGAAAATGCACATTTAGCATTCAATTCAATGATCCACGATTTAAAACACATTTGGAGCTTCCAGAGACCACAAAAGTATCTGGAACTCCTCAGTTTGTAACTCGGATGACTCAAATCTTTGGTCCCGAAGTCGTTGAAATGCGATAATGAATCGATATCAAAGTATGAATTCGAAACTGAGTAGTAATCCATTGATTTAATTAAAAAAAAATACCGTATTGACTCATTGAATGGTGTTACCAAGATCTGAAGTAGGGATTGCGCTGTCTCGGTCTCTCTCTGATTCTAGCTTTTTTTTCAATTTAAAAAACTGGGCAAGAAGTTCTTCTCTTTGATCAGTTAATTTCCATGGAGAAAGTTTTGTTTTTGTTTCTCTAAGTTTGGATTTGTCTTCTTCTGGAAGACTTGAATCATTAAGAAGACGTTCGTACGGGGTTTTGGGTTCATCATATTTCTTTTTGTACTTTTTCCCAACTCTGACTTTGGATTTTAATTTCATTTGGGGATGGAAGTAATTGAGAAGAAGGCTATTTACTCGATATACATCATTCATCAGAGAAAGAAGTTCTTTGAAATCGAATCTTTCGTATCCAAATAACTGTCTGATATGAGTCCAATTTTTTTGTTCTACGTGGGCATTGTCGTTTTTGTGGTAACTTCTAGAGCGCGTCATTACGAACTTCTTACGATGCTTGGGCCCTCCTTCTTTGTGTGAACTAAGATATTCTTTGAGTCGATGATTTAAAAATTCTGTTCCGTTGTCTACGTTAAAAACAGCTATTTCAAAGGGAAGTTCTGATTCAATCTCTTCTATTGCAGCACAAACATTTTTGGCGTGTTTACCCCAAACACCTCTACTTTCTGTCCAACCTGAGAATTCGTCTGTAATATTGACGCTCCAAATAAAATCTCCCAATAGACTTCCTCCACAGTGAGCCACTGTATCTACATCTACAGTACCTGCTCTGCTAGCTATATTACCCAATGCTTTAACAGGAATCATCTCCTTTAAAAGTTTTCCTGGCCGAGTGCCAGACCTCCGTGAACGACGATATTGCGCTCTGTAGGGTTTAAGATAGCGGTCAATTGATGATGCACTCATTTGAAGAAGTTTTTCTTGAACTTCTTCAGTTAGACCACTTCCAGGAAGCCAGTCCTTCATCGCTCGAACGAGTCTTTTTGAGCACATTTGATCTGATTTTCTCCAAATCTTTCTCAATCCCTTAATGGCTTCTTCATCGTAGATTCTTTTTGCTCCGCGAGCTGACTTTCTCTTTTTTTGCGGTTTTAAAGCTCTGATTAATGATTTTCTATGAAGTCCTGTGTACCTCTGTGCTTCGTCAAGTAGCTGACTTCGGCGAGAGCGATCTGCTTTCTGGTAACAGTTGGTCAAAAATTCAATATATTCTCGTTTCAAACGTCCACTCATCAATACACTTCCTTGTGTTTTCATAGAGTTACATCTTCTCACAAGGTAACTCTGGTTATGAGGCAACGTATCCGTTCTTCAAATTAGTTCGGTAACACTTTTAATGAGTCAATTCGCTAAAGAAACTAAACTGATTGTCCTTTTTATCCGATAAGAAGGGGTGAAACTGTATTTTCAGGGAATTCTTTTACTTTTGTTAATCTTTTGTAAAACTGCTGTGGCTTCAGACCTCAGTTGTTTACTTAAAGAATCTTCACTCAAAAGTTCAAGAAAGACTCCAAATAAAGTCATTGCAGCTACGATCGGTGGATCAATTGTACTTCATGGAGCGGCTGGAGGAGTTCTTGCTTTAAGTCAGTCTGAAAACAAAGATCATAATCTTCCTACTCAAGGAAAAAAAACTCATGTCCAGTTTGAGAAAAAAGTTCACCGTAGGGATCAGGTCTCTCCATTAGAAAAGTCTACCACGATAAACAAAAGCGTGGTTTTAGGAGCACTTAATCAGTTTCTTAAAGAACAATATAAAAATGGAAAATCAGAAATCGATCTTTCAGAAACTCTGATTCTCTATGAAACTTTGAATCGAAACTATTCTGAAGAAGAAGCTTCCAAAAAAGCTCAGATGTATCTCTTTCTTCATGAATCTGATTTAAAAAAACAAAAAAAGCTAAAAGAAAAAGGACTCTCTGCAGAGGATTTTATAAATCAATGGGCTCAAATGCAAAACTTAGAATATACAAAAGGCTATAAAAAAGGTGCGTTTGAAATAATCAATTTTTATGAAAATGGAAAAGGAAATTGTGAAGCAAGTACTAAAAAAATCATTGGAGATCTACTGAAGACCGGATTTACTCCTCCGAAAGGATTTCAATTGGGAGTTCAATTCCTTCCAAAGCATGTTCAGCCCGTGCTTTTTAATCCAAAAACTCACGAGGTAAGGAACCTCGTTACTGATGAACGAGTCACTACTGTTTTAGGGCCGATTTATCGTCCAGAGGTCATTGCCTGGGAGAAACTGAATCAGGAAGGGATCAATACTCATGGAATAAAGCTTGAGGATCTATTATTGATACGATCAGATGATGAAGTCCCGGGAGGATTGATGCAAATTGCCGAAGATATGGTTTCTCCGTATCTAGGGGGAGGTCAAACCACTCAGACGAAAGGAAGAATGAAAGTTCTTGATTCACGGTTTTCATCAAAAGCCTACCGTCCCAAAGAGAGTGAGATTCCAGAAGAAGGACAGATTCAATTTGGAGGTGTGTCTCGAAGTAAAGAAAACAGAGGATTTTTAAGTTCGATTTCTAAAAAAACTAAAAGTACTTCTTTACTGCAGGGAGGACTTCTTTCTCAGTGTAAAAGTGAAGTCGCATTGTTCTTTAATTATCGGGTCACTAGTTGGTTTGGTAGTTATTGTCCCGAAGGTGTGCGAAAAGATTATGATTATTTATTTCGAGATCAAAAAGACCTAGAAAAATTTAATTCTTTTTCTTCAAAAGAGGAACAAAGAAAGTTCATTTCGCAATTGTATATGGATTTATTTGAAAAAATATCACGTTCTCCTGATTTCTCAAAAAGGTTAGCAGCTTCTGATTTAAGTTCTGAAAATTTTAATTTTGAGCAATCCATTTTTAATCAAAAAGAGTTTTTAAGTTTAGAAAAAGAATTAATAGAGTTTTATGAAATTCTGCGATTAACTATTGCTGATATTGAATTACCAATGCATTATCGAATACTGATGAGCTTAGCTGATCGGAATGTTGAATTTATGAATAAACATCCATTTTTAGCGATGGAACGTCTTGGAGATTCTAGTGTTCGCTTTATTGAATTCAATTTCTTATTTTTGAATAAAGATCATAGTATAGACTCTTTTTTGTCAACAATTTCAGATCCACATGTGGTGACCACATCACAGCAAGAATCATCACTTCTTCGTTATGATGACTATCTTTCTTATGAAATTACTCTCACTGAGCAAAAAGAATTAAAAACTTCTCACTTTGGAAAAGGAAGTCAAGGAAAACCTGTTCATCCGTCTTTCAGATCAAAAAAAGGAGTAGGAGCAAAAGGAAATGATCCTCACGGGAAAAGAAAAAATAAAAGCAAATCCAAAAAAACAGAAACAAAGAAGCATTTTATTCCTGCTCGTTTTTATAATGAGTTTCTAATGTCTACCGTTCGAGTAGGTGGTTATCAGCGATATTATTTTTCAGATTTTGCACAGATTTCTCCGATTTTAATCGATATTTCTAAAATATTTTCTGTTAATGAATACAATTATGGAGATAAATATGAGCAGAGGAGTATGCGAAAACTTGAGGGATCTATCATCGATAGCGAGAAAGTGAGATCTTTTTATTCTCAATACTCAATTTTAAAAATGGGTAAGGAGAGTTACCTCCTTCCTTACGAAGTGGTAAAAAAAATAGGAATCTATGATGAAAAAAAAGATGCTTTTAATAAAGATCCTGATTATAAACCTAAAATTTTAAGTCCTAAAGAACTTGAAGCAGAGTTACAGGAAAGAAAAAATAAATATAAAAGCTCTAAGGGTTTAAAACAGGGTGACAGAAAAGAAAAAATAAAGAAAAAGCCTCGTCCACAGAAGATCGAATAAAATCAGTTTATGACGATAATTAAAAAAATAGATAAAGAAAATTTTTTATAAAGACAGAGTTTTGACGAGATTTAATTGTATTGGATCTTGATTAAATGAGTGTATTTTCCGAAAAGTAAACATGGTGTTCTCATTGTTTTTACTCTTTTTTAATTACACTCTTGAAGTTTATGGATTTGATGATTCACCCTCTTTGAGTGAGAGTACTGCGTGTCGAAGATATTCTGATTTTTTAGAGTTTGAAAAGAGTGTAAGGAATATTAATAAAACACTTTCTCATACCATCGATCAGCAAATTTCTTATTTTGAAGAAAATCATAATCTCTCTATTGAGGATCGTTGCAAAGACAACTCTCCAATAAAAATCGAAGAAACACTCATTTCTGGAGTAAAAAAAGGAGTGAGTTGTTTAATGAATTTAGGTCGAAAATCAAAAAAAGATGCACTTCGTTTACTTGGATTATTTCATTTAAAACAACCTTTTAAAGTCTGGTGTAGAAAGTCAAAAGAGCCTTATTTTATTCATTTTAATGACCAAAAAAAGTGTAGTGTTCCTGGTGCTGCTGTCGCAAAAAGCCATATTTCCGAGGTAGAAGAATATCCACTGATGGTGTTAAATCAAGATAAGTTCGATTTTCTATCTGAGGAAGTTCTTTTTCATGAAAGTTTACATGCCTTAGGGTACTTACATGGAGTTGAGACAGACATTGTTTATGCTGCTCATATGTGTTGTTTTGGGAGAGAAAGTGTTCAGGGACGATTTCCAGAAGAAGCGGTACAAGCAGCTTGTGAGATACTGAAAAAAAGACCAAGACCACGGTCTAAAAAAGGAATCAGCCTCTACTCAAAAATGATGTCTGGATTCAGTGGGGAGAATCGAAGATGGGGGTCATACTGGTCAGGTGGAGAGTCTCATTTATTAGCTTTATTAGGGTGGACTCGAAAAGGGATTTTTAGAAAGATTTCAAAACGACCTTCAGCCCGTAAGCTCAAAGTCGCTTTAATTGAGACCGCTCGAAGCTTGAAAAAAGTACCTAAAGGTCATTTTATGAGTGATAAAATAGCACTTCGAGTGCTGTCTTCATTAGTTCAAAGGATTCTTCCTCAAAGACAGACGAAAGATTTAGTGTCCGAAGTAGATCAAAAGTTTCGATTTTCTAATGAAGTCGAGAGTGAAATTAGTCTAGTTTCAGAGTTAATTGAGAAGATGGTTTTTCCTAAAAAGAAAAATAACTTAGCGTATTTTTTAAATAAAATAAAAAAAATCAACAAGACATGGGACTGTGAAGATTCAGCTAAAGATCAGTTAAGAGGGGATATGAACCGGTTCTTGTCATGGCTTTCTGAGTCCTGGTTAATTGAACGCCCTAAAGACGACTCTTTGAGTATGGTTTCTCCGCTTTTAAGAAGAGGAATTCATTGCAAGAAAAAAGAGGATCTCAAGCCTCTGAATCAGTTTAAAGCGAGTGATGAGTGTCAGTAACTTTGTTTTTTTAACTTTATTTTCTTTTAAATCTATTCGATAAGTAGGTGTGAGTCATTCAAGTCAACTACTTAAAATTAAAGAGGGAAAAGCATATGTGTCTTTTTTCTTTGATATTGGTTTTTGGATTGATTTAAAAAAAGCAGAGTCTTTGATTTCTTCGATGAGACACCGGTTTCCGATGCGAAACTCAAAAAGAAAGCAACAGTACTTTGAACAGATTCCCTCTCCTTTAAAAGTATTACAAGTTGGTGAAGCGATTGAAGTAGGAAAATATCGAACTCAAACCACGATTGAGTCGACAGTTTATGACTTTGGAGCAGTTTCGGTTGTTTTTCAGATTCCTCTAACTGGTCTTTCTTTTAATGAAGTAATCGAACTCAGTAGTTTGCTTTATGATCATGCTCAGCTTTGGGAGGTCTCTAAGAATCACACTTCTCGCTTACTGAGTGCGATTGAATCTAGCGTGATTGAGCCTAAACTTGCTGAGGCAAGAGATGACTATGTTGTTTTTCAAGTAGAATCATTTGATAAAGATCTTTCGATTGAGCAATTAAAAGAAGAACATCTGGTTGAAGTGGCTCAAATTCTTGCTGCGGATAAAGTTGATTTGTCCGAACAAGAGGTACAAGAAGTGACTTCTGAGCAGACGAGTTATACAGACTCAGATATTACTTTTGTTGATTGGGATGTTTCTTTTGTTTATGAAAAAGAAGCAGAAGATGTCAGAGCAGTGATTGAATATGTCAATGTTGTTTTATTACAGTATCGGTATATGGATCAGCTTTTGGATCGAACTTTAGATGATGGTTTTGAATTAACTAATCAAAAAATTCCTGCTTTGGGTTTTTTATTTGGTAGTTTTAGGTCCAGTTATAAAAAAATAACAAGACTTCAAACAGACAGTACATTGCTTTTTGACTCTATGAGAAATACTTTAAAGTTTGTTGGAGATCCTTATCTTGCAAAATTTTATGAAAAAGTTGCGAGTCGACTTCAATTAGAAGCGTGGGATGACGCGGTTCAGAGAAAACTGACAGCCATTGAAAGTATTTATAACAATCTTTCTGATTCGTTAAATACATCTCGATTTATGTTTCTTGAAATCATCATTGTCCTTTTAATTGCCTTTGAAATTGTTATTACTTTACTCGGTCTTTAAACTCAGCTTTTACAGAAAGGGCCTTCTAAGGAAGAGAGAGTCAGAAAAGTGACATCTTTTAAAAAATATTCACTGCATCATTTCAAACCTTAGGTAAAATAGAAGGAGATTTTTTGCTCAAGGGTGCAAAGGAGTGACTTATGAAATGGATGGTATGGGTATTGTTATTTGGAACATCAGTTTGGGCTGAAGAAGAGGTTTCAATGACGGGGTTTGAAGAAGGGGTCCAGTGGGAAGAAGAAGGGGACCGAGACCTTGCTGCGATTCGAAGAGTTGAAATTAAACAATCTCAAAAAGAGTTTAAAAAATTTGAAATGGAAATTACTGGGATTCAATCTTTCCAAGAGATGAAAGAAATTAAGACCAAATTGAAAAAGAAACTTCCTTTTGCTTCTATTATTTTTGAAAAAGAGATTCAAAGAGGAAAAATTTTATTTGAACTCAAAGCTCCTGTAGATACAGAAGACCTGACTGCGCTGACTGCTGAAATTCGAACTGAAAACGAAAGAGGACTTCGTTTAGATTCGATTGAAAACCAACATTTGAAGTTGGAGATTCAGTAGTGAACAGGTTAGTGCTACTGGGGACGGCTTGTGTTTTGGTTGCGTGTTCAAGGTCTGCTCAATTTGAACAGGATCAAAAGTACTATAAAGATTATTCAAATGGATATCCCAGTGAAACTCAAAATCCTTCTGATCAAATTTCTAAAATGGGTCAACCAAAAAAACGAGTGGTCGTTTTTAATTTCTGGAATGATACTCCTGTGACTCATAATGGAATTGGTCGCTTTAGTGCAAATGAACTTCGAAGAGATTTATTTGCTACGCGTAGAATGATTTTACCCACAGATATTCAAGAAAACTTAGAAACTGCAAATTATGTTCAAGGAGAACAAGTTAAAGTTGCACAGTTGATGCAGGCAGGAAGAAAGCTTGGAGTGTCTGTTATCGTTATTGGAAGAATTGCTCGAATCGTATATCGACACCGAGGAGATGAAATTGGAGTCCTTCGAAGATCTCAGTCTTTGGCGGCAGCGGATGTTGAGATTAAGATTTTTGATGTGAATGCAGGTCGTGAAGTGATGGCAGTGGGTAAGTCAGGTGAAGCCTCATCAAATAATTTGTCCGCATTGGAACATGAGAAACTTACTGATCCACAATATAGAGCAGAGTTGACCCAAGTGGCAGTCCGTAATGCGACTCGACAGCTTGTTCCTGAGGTGATTCGAGCAGTAGAGAAGATGAGTTGGCAAGGTCAGGTTGCAAAAGTTTCCGGGAATCGAGTTTATGTCAATGCAGGACTTGCTTCAGGCTTAGTTGCTGGAGACATTTTAAAAATCTTGACTCAGGGAGATGATATTTATGACCCGAGGACCGGAGCATTTTTAGGTCGTTCAAAAGGGCAGATGAAGGGGACTATTGAGGTAGTCGAATTTATTGGAAAAGATGCCGCAATTGGACTCGTTCATACCGGTGGAGCTTTTAAAAAGGGAGATTTAATTAAGCTCTATTAATTTTGACTTTTTTTTTTGAAAACGCTACTCAGACTTCATGGTACGCACGGAAATATATAGGCATTCTATAGATGAACCATGGACTTATCGAGATCTTGATGAGTATCAAAATGAGTGGGCTCAGAAGTGTCTTGAATCCAATGATGGAAAGTTGATTTTCTCTGAAGTATCCCCTGTGGTGACTCTTGGGAGAAGAGCAGAGCTTTCCGATTTGATTGCGACTGAAGAAGAATTTGAAAACAAAGGAGTCCTTCTCTATCAAACAAGAAGGGGAGGATTGGTCACGTATCATGGTCCAGGTCAGTGGGTGGTTTTCCCTGTCCGAAAATTAGAAGCATGGGTTGGAGACTCTCGAGCAATCCGAAAATTTGTTGATCAGCTTTTAGAAGTTGCCCTTCAGGTTTGTCGGATTTATGTTCCTAAGGCAGAAATTCAAGGTGGACTACAGACAGGGGTCTGGGGTCCTCAGGGAAAGTTGGCTTCAATTGGTATTGATATTCAAGATCGAGTCGTGACTCATGGCCTCTGTATCAACGGATTTGAGACGCAGACGAGCTTTTATGGAATTCGCCCTTGTGGAGGCCCTCCTCGTGTTCAATACCTCTTAGAGGAGCCCTGGGATGAGGATTTTATGAATCTCCAGGGACAGATTGAACAAGCGTTTTTTAAAGTGTTCAAACTTTAAGCACATGTCGTAGAATCAATCGACGGATTGGGGTGATCTTCTTTTTATTTCAATAAGTTAGCTCTGGCACTTCATTTGCTTTATAAACGAATGAAGTACAGCCCCCCGAATGGAAGAGAAATAGGTATGAAGGATAATGCAGAGACCCCCCTTTTGAGTATTGTTCCCCCTTCTGAAGAAATTCATGATGATGAGGACTCTCTGAGTCCTCCTGATTACGGAGATCTCTCTGTTTCAGCATTTGATATTCAAGCATGGATTAAGCATCATACTGGGACAAAAAGTTAGATCGCATGATATCGTTTGGGGAAATCTAAACGAAAGGATATCTTGTGAGCTCTTCTAAACCTCCGAAAGGACTATTGGGTCGAAGTCGTAGACTGATACAAATGAGCTCACAGGTGGTTTTAAAAGAAGTTGGAAACCAACTGACTCATAAGCTTTCTCAAGCAGAGGAAACGAGACAAAAAGCAATTCAAATTAAAAATCAAATTGAACAAGCCCATATCATTGTTAAACAGCTAAGACACTTGCGAGGAGCAGCAATGAAAGTAGGGCAGTGGATGAGCCTTGAAGGAAAAGATTATTTTCCTCCAGAGGTGATCCGTGTTCTTGAAACCCTTCACGATCAATCTATTACGATGAAGTGGGAAGATACTGAAAAAATCTTAAAAAAAGAGTGGGGAAGTCTTTTTAAAGAAGTCCAAGAATTGAGTCATAAACCAATAGCGGCTGCAAGTATTGGTCAAGTTCACCAAGGAAAAATTAATAACGAGCAAGTTGCAATCAAAGTTCAATTTCCTGGAATTTCAGAATCTATTCATTCTGATTTAAAGATTTTAAAAAAGACATTTGGAGTTTTAATTCGATTTACTAAGAAAAATATTGAGATGGATTCTGTTTTTGAAGAGCTTCAAAATGTATTGATTCAAGAAGTTGATTATGAACATGAAGCACAGTCTTTGAAAAAATACAGAGAGTTTGCACAAGAATTAGAGGGGGTTCGTGTTCCTCTTGTTTTTGAACAGTTTTCGACAAGACATGTTTTGACGATGAGTTTTGAAAAAGGAATTCGAATTTCAGACTGGATGAAACAAAGCCCGTCACACGAAGATCGTGTTCGCTATGCCGATCGGTTTTTAAGACTTTACTTAAGAGAGTTTTGTAGTTGGGGATTTGTACAGACGGATCCGAATCCTGGTAATTTCTTTATCGATTTAGAAAAAGATGAACTTGTTTGTTTAGATTTGGGAGCAATTAAAACCTATGACTCTGGTTTTCGGGGAAAATATGGACATCTGGTAGAGGCAGCTTTAAATCAAGATTTAAAAGCACTGCGAGTTTCGGCTCTTGAATTAGGGCTTCTAGATGAAAGAGAGTCTGTGGAGGCTTTTGAGTTACTTTTTGAAATTGTTTCTTCCGCGGTTCTTCCTTTAAATCAAAATCAGTTTGATTATAAAGATTCTTCTTATCCGGACCGGCTTCAAAAACTTTTAAGAAAATTTATTCAAGTTTTAGAGTATTCTCCACCACCTAAGCTTTTAATTTTTTTACATAGAAAATTAGGTGGAATTTATCAAATCTTAAAAACACTTGAAGTCACTATGGATACTTCTGTTTATGTAAAACTATTCTTTGAATATTTAGAAGAAAGTACTGATCAAAAGTATATTATTAAGGAATAAAAAAGTTACTTTAATTTTTTATATGGACCTTTGTATGTTACCTGAGAGAGATAAGGTGGATGAATAGCTTTTTCTTCCATAGTCAGTATTCTTTGAGTAGGAATACTCCAGAATAAGTATTCTGGTTTGTATTCAAAAAGAGTATGTCCAAATCGATCCCAATGAAGTTCAGACCCAGGTTCTTTTAGATATCTAGAAATGATGCCTTCCAAAAGGTGTTGAGCTGCTCGTCCTCCTTTAGGATGAGAAGCATCATAGACTAGATCTAATGTCCAGGTCTGTGGCGTGTTACCTTCTTGGACGTATGCAACAGCCCATATGTTAAAGTCATCTGTTGAGGCTTGTACAAAAATACTCGTCTTCGAATCGTTAAAATAACTTTTGATTTCTTTTATCGATTTTCCAGGTCTAGAGTAATGAGTTTTTAAGCTATTTTGTCTTTCAACCCATCGAATCACAGGGAGACTTTTTTCAAAAAGTGCGTATTTTTTATTTTCTGAAATTCCACGACCAGTCCATGTTTTTTCAACAACTTCTAGGGTCTGAGTTCTCTTTCCCCAGTCTTCTAAATGATAATAAGAGTTGTACCACCCTTCATGATCAACGTTATTTTTTATGCGAGGAAGAGTTCTGTCGTGAACAAATAAAAGAGTTTGATGAATTCCAGGAATTCTTAAAAGTTTTTCAGTGGCGATATCGAAAAGATTGATGCAAGAGTTTTGAGCAAAACTAGGTTGAGCGATCATTGAAACTAAGAAAAGAATACACGATTTTTGAGCGGACATGGGGAGCTTAGTATCATACTTTATTGCTTTGAAAAGAGAAAAGAAGATCGATTTCGTTTAATAAAAAAATGTGAATGAAATAAAAGAGTTAAAGCGAGAAAGTGGCGTTGTTGCATAATTCGCGTCATAGATGAGGGAATTCCTAGAAATCCCATAGATTTACGTAACATCCCTGAGCGGCATTCCTAATGTAGTCA
>PBMP01000077.1 GCA_002722705.1 Pseudobdellovibrionaceae bacterium
GTAAAATCATTGTTGATACTTACGGTGGTCATGGAGCTCATGGTGGAGGTGCTTTTTCTGGAAAAGACCCTTCTAAGGTAGATCGCTCAGCAGCATATGCTGCACGTTATGTTGCTAAGAATCTAGTTGCTGCAGGAATGGCTGATCGCTGTTTGGTTCAGCTTGCATATGCGATTGGGGTTCCAGAACCAATGAGTATTAATATCGAAACTTTTGGTACAGAAAAAGTTCCAGTTGAAAAAATGCAGACTGCGGTGAAAGAGCTTTTTCAGCTCAAGCCTCAAGGAATTGTGACGAGTCTAGATTTACTTCGTCCAATATACGCTAAAACTGCTGCGTATGGTCATTTTGGAAGAACCGATATTGATCTTTCTTGGGAACAACTTGATAAAGTTTCGGCAATACAGGGGTTATAAGAGCAGTTTAAAAAATGGGTGAGGCCTAGATTCAGAAAAGTTGCTTCAGGTCGTTTTATGATATTGAAAAGAGATTCTCTCTTTTTTAGGATGTAGGCTCATGCATTATATTTTTTCACTTGCTCGTATTTTTCCTTTTTGGGCTTTGCCTTTAGCTTTTGTTTTAGCTGAACTGGGCGTTTATTTTCGAAGGCGAAATAGCTCTTCTCAGTTTGTTTGTTGGGGAATGGTTGCTTTTTTGGGTATTTTAACGATCTGTTGGTTTATTTTTCGAGGCGACTTGAATTCCGATTATTGGATAAAGAGTTTCGAGAGGTAGATAAAATTCTGACATAAGGTGTCAAAACGCTCCCATGAACCTCTCTTGACAAAACTCATTTTAAATAAACTGATGTTGTTTTGGCTATTTTCTGTACTTTTGGTCAAAAAAAAATCAATTGATGCCTTTTATATAAAATAAGTAATATCAAATAGTTATATCTAATGCTTGAAGAAGGCGTTAAAAAAATTTCGATCTTTTGGAAATAATTTTGACAGCGCGGTAAAAACTCCTTAGCCTTTTTATGTGGACGTCGTTTGAACTGACGTTTGATGGTCATTTACGAAGATTTCTAGGACGAATGAAACGTAAGTAGCATGACCTTAATACGTTAGGACGTTTCAGATTCGGTGCAAGGGATAGCGCAAAAAGATTGCCTCTCCCTGGCAAATGGAAAGGCCGGTATTTCCTCTTAAAAAGGAAATACCATTTATTGAACACTCAAGGAAGGGTAAGGGGGCACTGATGTCCGAAATTCGAAATCGCTTGGTTGGTGAAAGTACTGCGATTCAAAGTCTATTAAACACAATCGATAAAATCTCTGCTATTGATAGTACAGTTCTGATTTCCGGAGAAAGTGGAACTGGAAAAGAGTTGGTAGCACGTTTTATTCATGAAACTTCATCTCGAAGAGAGAAACCACTCGTTATTGTGAACTGTGGGGCGATTCCAAGTGATATGTTGGAAGCCGAGTTATTTGGAAGTGTTCAAGGCTCTATGCCGGGGTCAAATGAAGACCGAATGGGACGTTTTGAAATGGCTAATGGTGGAACGATTTTTTTAGATGAAGTTGGAGATCTTCCTCATCATTTACAGGTAAAGCTTCTAAGAGTTCTTCAAACCCAACAGTTTGAGCCTGTTGGCTCTTCGAGAACAATTCAAGTTAATGTTCGAATTGTTGCTGCTTCCAATGTCAATTTAGAGCAAGCTGTTCAACAAAGAAAATTTAGAGAAGATCTTTATTATCGTCTTAATGTTATTCCTGTTAAGATTCCGTCACTAAGAGAAAGAAAAGAAGATATAAAGATTTTAATTCAACACTTTATTGATCGAAATAATCGATTGACCGGTCATAATTTAAGTATGCCTTCTGGAAAAGTTCTTGAAGCACTTCTTTCTTACGACTGGCCTGGAAACGTAAGAGAACTTGAGAATCTGATGGAAAGACTTGTTATTCTTAAGACCGCTGGATCCATTGAAATGGAAGACCTTCCTCGAGGCGTTTTTCAAAAGTATGCAGAAGCTCAACCATCAGGAACCGGAGCTGTTTCTGCATGGGAATATCCAAAGATGGCACTTCCAGAAAAAGGACTTGATTTAAAAGCAGTCGTATCCTCTTTTGAGAACCATCTTGTTGATCAGGCTCTTAGTCGAACTAATGGTAATAAAAATAAAGCTAGTGAATTACTAAGGATGAATCGGACAACTCTTGTTGAGAAGTTAAGAAAACGTGGAATGATTACTCCAGCGAAGAAAAAAAGAGAAACTCTTGCAGCTCAAAAAGCAGCGGAAGTAGCAAGTTCTATTTTTAATTCAACTGAGTAAAATTGGCACAAAGTTAAAATAGAAAAGGCCAGTTTTGTACTGGCCTTTTCTATTTTGGTAGAGA
Organism: Pseudobdellovibrionaceae bacterium; assembly: GCA_002722705.1. Lineage (GTDB taxonomy): Bacteria > Bdellovibrionota > UBA1018 > UBA1018 > UBA6935 > UBA6935. The sequence goes on from PBMP01000077.1 coordinate 2,345, forward strand.
CTTTTTTGCTTGTCTTTCGGTTTCAATTGTCTGTCGAATAAGGTTTCTCATTACTCTGTTTCGATTAGCTTCTCCCAGTAAGGAAAGTGCATCGTCATAAAGCGTTTTATCATTAATAAGGGCTCCGACCGTACCTTTTCCTCGATCAATTTTTTCTAAAATTGAATTAAGGGATTTAAAAGAATCAGAAAGATGCATCTCTGTCATTTGTTCATTAAGTTTTTTTGAGAATTCACCTAAATTTTTAGCTGTTTTTGCCATTCCTTCAAAAAAGGTAATATGTCGATTGTCTTGCTCAAACGAATAGATTAATTTTTCGATTCCCCCTGCAATTCGTTTTAATGAACCAAGGAGTTCACCTCCTTCCGTAAGAAATCCTTCGATTCCTCCTCCGGAGGTCACAGGAATTTCAGATCCTTCTGGGAGTGCTGGCCGATTAAAATCTCCAACAGTAATTGAAATATATTTATCTCCAAGGACTCCTTGTGTAAGAATCTCAATTCTTGAGCCCTCTCGAATTTGAGTTGAATAAGAGTCTTTAATATTAAAATCGACTAATATTTTTTTACTTTTATAATCATAGTCAATTTGATTTACAGTTCCAACATTCATTCCTCCAATGACAACTTTTGCACCTGGAAGCATGCCTGAGACATCAGTAAATAAGCCATGGTATTTAGAAACAGGAGAAAAAATTGATTCGATTCCTCCTAGAAGAGTAATGGCTAACATTAGTAAAAGTGTTCCTAGAGATACAAATATTCCTACTTTGATTTCTTTTTGATTTTGATCATTCATGATGTCCCATGGCCTCGCTTATAAAAGATTGTACAAATGAGTCATTTGATTTTTGAATATTTTCAATCGTATCTATAACATGAATTTTTCCGTCATTTAAAAATGCGATACGATCCGAAATTTCGAATGCTGCAGGAATATCATGAGTTACAAATATTCCTGTCATTCCTCTGGATTTAAGTGTCTTTATATTCTTTAGTAGTCTTTTTGTGTTTACAGGGTCAAGACCGGCGGTCGGCTCATCAAATAGAATTACTTTGGGTCTTAGAATTGTTGCTCTTGCAAGTCCAGTTCTTTTTTGCATTCCTCCGGAGAGTTCTGCAGGAAGAAGTTTATTACTTCCTTTCATGTCAATCATTTCTAACATTTCTTCGACTCGTTCAGAGATTTCTTTATTTGAAAGATTAGTATGCTCTATCAAAGGATAGGCTAAATTTTCTTCAACAGTGAGGGAATCAAAAAGCGCACCATTTTGAAAAACAAACCCTATTTGAGTTCTAATTCGGACGAGCTCCTTTTCACTTAATTGGGTAATTTCTTGACCTTCAAAAACAATAGAACCTTTATCTGGTTTTTCTAAACCAATAATTGATCTAAGAATAACGCTCTTTCCTGTCCCGGACCCACCAAATAAAGCGATAAGTTCCCCTTCTTTTAGTGATAAAGAAACTCCCTTGTGAACCTGTTTGTCACCAAAAGCTTTATGAAGGTCTGTAATTTTTAGTATTACTTTTTCTTTAGACAAGAGATCCTCACGTTCCAGAAAAAACAGTAACAATAAATAATTTTGTTAGAAAAAAATCACTGATCATAATAAAAATACTTGAAGTCACGACAACCCAAGTTGTAGTGTTTCCTACACCTTGGGTTCCACCTTGAGTATTTAATCCTTTCCAGCATGCGACCATCGCAATAAAAAAAGCAAAAACTCCAGTTTTTGCCATTCCAGTGAGAAGATCTGCCATTGTTAGTGTATCTACTGCTTTTGATAAAAAGTAAGAAGCGCTAATATTTAACTCAAGTGCAGAGACTGCCATTGCTCCAAGCATTGCTATGTAGTCTGCAAATAACGTAAGTAAAGGAAGTGCAATCATGCTTGCAACTAATCTAGGAATAACTATTTTTTTAATTGGACTTGTTCCTAATGCTCTAATTGCATCAATTTGTTGAGTTACCTTCATGGAACCTACTTCTGATGCGATTCCAGAACCTATTCTTCCTGCTACAAGTAGGCTTGCGAAAACCGGTCCCATTTCTCTAGAGATCGTAAGGGCAACAAGTTTAGGAACATACATTTTTCCACCAAATTTTTCTAAACCAAAACCAAATTGAAGAGCCATTACAGAGCCAGTGGCTAGTCCAGTAACGGCCACTAATAGAATGGAACGATTTCCTATTTGATAAATTTGATCTAAAACAAGTTTAAAATAAAAGGGTTTAGTTTTTATTTCATCTAAAACTTGTTTAATTAAGATTCCTAATCCTCCACAGAAGTGGATGATTTCAAAAATTTTTTTCCCAATATTTTTATGCAGTTCATTTAATGCTAGTCGCATAGAGAATATTTTTTTAGATATTAAACCTACTTGCTCCATATCTACTATGGTATCTAAAAAAGAAAATTAAAAAAGCCGGTTAATCTAGCCTAGTGCTTGTTACAAAGTAGGAAAAATCTGCCTCTTCTTTTTCGAAAAACTGAGGCCTAGAGATATACATAAAGTCATAGATACAGTCATTGATTTGGGTAACTATTGTTCTTACTTTTATTTTTTGATTTTCGATTTTCCCTAATATTGTTGTCTGCAGAGCTTCTTTTTTTGAAATCATTGTAACGGTTTGGTGTTTTTCTTTGATTCTGGAAAAACCCATGAGAAGGGTATTTGTAAAATCTGAAAGTTGATGTTGACTGTAGCTGTTTGATTTTTTACACGACGAATTTAAAGAAATTGTAGAGTGAGTTATTTGAGATTGATAAACTACATCTGGAATACGTGTATTTTTCTCTTCCGCACTCAAGTCCATTTCTATCGAATTCAAACTATTTTGTGTATTCAGTTTTTTCCATTGAGATTTGAATTTACTGAGATCTTTATATCCATATTCTTCAGACTTCTTGCTTCCTGGATCTATGTTTCCAAGTAAAACAGCACAGCCTGTGAACTGAAAACTTAATAATGTAAAAATAACTAGTTGAAATGCTTTCATTAATAACTATTCTCACCTTTTTTTTTCAATGATTCAATTTCTTATCTTTATAGAGTTTATTTTAATTCAGTCGTCAAAATTTAAACCTTAAAAAAATAGTGTCAAAAAAATGTCTTAAAAAAATAATAAATTCAAATAGTTACAAAAACGTCCTGGGAAAAAAAATATAGGTAAATTTGGTGTCGGTACAAATTTGAGATAAGATTTAATTGCCGGTAAGCAAAGAATGCTAATCGTTATAGAGTCAGGATGACAAAATATGATTAAGAGCAAGAAGCTCTCTTATTTATTTTTACTTCTATTGGTTTGGGTGAAGCCTTCACTTGCTTCGCTATCAAGTACTCCCTATTTTATTAAAGATCAAAAAGAAGTTTTTGATTTACAGACTTATGAAACTTTTAGTCGGATATCAATTTTAATTAACCCATCAATTAAACCAGTTTTTGTAGATGGAAAAAAAACATTTAAAATATTTTTTCCAGAAGTTTCTCTATTAGATATAGGAATTAAAAGAAATGAATTAAGAAACTTTAATTTTAAAATTAAAGAATTTAGAGATTCTAGAGTCAAAGATATTAAATTAAAAGAAGAAATCGATGGGATTTCGTTCTTAGGTGAATGGAGATTTCCAAATGATAAAGATTCTCCTGCTTTTCCAAAAATGCAAAATTTCCAATTCATGGATGAAAATCCATCTCGATTTGTGCTTGATTTTTGGCATAGACCAGGGCTTTCCAGAGCCGAAGTTAATAGAAGAGAGGAACTTCGTAAAAGAAAACTTTCAATATTGAAAGAAAAGAAAAAATACGAAGAAATGAAAAAAGTTAGATTTGCAAAAAGAGCGCTTAAGAAAAAAGTTGTTGCTATGGATTTGTTTTGTGGAAGGCCTGTGAATGAAGAAAATGAAATTTTTCTTCCTTTTCGTCCTGTTCATCGACCAGTTAAATTAGAAGAATGGGTTCATTCTATTCAGCCCGATAAAGACTATCCATACTTTGAGCCAAAAGCAGGAACAATGGGTAAAGAAGGGGATTATTTACGTTTAGCTTTAAGGCTTTACAGAAAAGGTGATTTTGGACTCACAATTCGAACTATTGATTTTTATGAATCAGATTTTTCAAAATCACCTCATTATGCACAAATGAAATTTTTAAAAGCAAATGCTCTTTTAAAACTTGGTTATGTAAAAAAAGCTGACCGGATTTTTGATGAACTAATGAATCATATGGATAATATGGCCGTAGCTCTTCATTCAGGCATTTATATCGCAGTACAGACTCTCAAAAATAAAGAATATTTAAAATCTTTAGAATATTTTACTTGGCTATCAAATAAATTTCCTTCTCATCGTTTAAACTGGGCCTTTCATTTGGGTGCTGCAGAGTCACTTTATCATCTTAAGCAGACAGATAGAGCTTCTAAGGAATTTCAGAATGTTGCAGAAAAAGCCCCTATTGTAGCAGTAAAGGCAGAGGCAGGATTGAAGGTCGGTGATTTATTTTTAGAGAGAAAACAATATGCACAAGCTCTTGCTTCTTATTATAAGTCTACACAGCTATTTAAAGATGAGGCTGAAAACTTTCTTCCAATGCAATTAAATAGAGCAGAATCTCTCTATTGGCTTAAAGAATATGCAAGAGCTGAGGTTAAATTTAAAGAAATTATAGGAAAATTTAAAACAAAACCCGAAACATGGAGAGCCTATTTACGTTTAGCTGAAATTCAAGGTCGAAAAAAAGGGGAAAAGAACAATAAAATTTATAGAAAATACCTCTACGACACAATTAATTTGTATCCTTATTCTCCAGGAGCGACTCTTGCTCGATTAAAACTTTTACCTTGTGGAGACCATGGAGGATTTACTGCATCAAGTGCTGAAAGATTTTTTAAGGAAGAAGCTGAAAAATTTGATGGAAAAGGAGAAGTAATTACAAAACTTTATCCAGATTTTAAAAAAATTACAGAAGTACGAACTTGGGTTTCCATGGGACGGACACATAAAGCTTTGTTGACGTCTGCAAAATATCAAAAATTAATGATCAAAAAAGCTTCTGTAAAAGTTTTAAAGGATAGTTTTAGACAAATTTTTAGAGCACAGGTGCTGAAGCTATTAGCACAAGGAAAAAAAATAGAAGCAATAAAAGAATATGAAGTATACAAATGGGCTATTCCAAAAGTGGGAGACCCGGTTGCTTCTGATTATCTATTAGAATTAGCGGACGCCGCATCTGATCTAGAATTTCCTGCGCTTTCTACTAAGTTGCTCAATCGTTATCGAGCAGAAACGACTTCTTTAGATCGACGAATTGCAAAGGATAAGGAAGATACAGATAGTCATCCGGAGGACCGTCAAAAAAATTCTCAAGAACATTTAATAGAAGCTAGAAATATATGGATGGAATATCAGTCTAATAAAGCCAAGCAAATTAGATATCATTTAAAAGAAATTCAGTATGAGCACCCGAAGTCTTTTGAAGCTCAGATGATTAGTGGTTTGTTAAATTTTGAAGAAAAAAAATATAAAGAATCTTTAAAAGATATAGTTAATTCAAAGCTGTTGATTTCAAAGATGTCCCCAGAAAGTGAAATTCGTTTTAATTATATGTTAGCGAAAATAAATCAAAATCTTGGGGAAGATGATATCGCATTAGATTATTTTCAAAAAATTGAATCAAAAGTTCTAGACACAAAAAAAGAAATTGAGAGATCTGATTTAGATAAATTAATGGATAAGCTTCATTTTCCGAGAATTCCAGAATACCAAAACTTAGTATTTGAAATAGGAAAAGTCTTTGAGTCAAAGGGCTTTTGGGGAAAAGCTGCTTCTGTCTATGATCGAGCAGTTAATAACAAATCTTCAAATAATCGAATGCTATTTAGCTTAGGAAGGGCTCTTTTAAAAACAAAAGAAAAAGTAAATGTTCAAAGAGGATGGAAGATTTATCAAGAAGTAGCAAATAGTAAAAATGAAGATTTTTGGAAAAAATTAGCGTTACAAGCGTTGAATAACAAACAAGCCAGGGAGGGCGAGAATAATGAGTAAAATCATTACTAATGACCGAAGAATGAAGGAAGTCATTCAATTAGCAGAAACGGTGTCTCAAAGTAAAGCAACTGTTTTAATTCAAGGAGAGAGTGGAACAGGAAAAGAAGTTTTAGCTAGTATGATACATTCTTGTAGTACTAGGAAGAATAAACCGTTTGTTGCAATTAATTGCGCAGCTATTCCAGAAAATTTATTAGAATCTGAGTTGTTTGGCTATGAGAGAGGTGCGTTTACAGGTGCTGCCAGCAGTAAAGCGGGTAAATTTGAATTTGCTAATAATGGAACCTTGTTATTAGACGAAATTTCAGAAATGGATTTAAAACTTCAAGCGAAGTTACTCCGAGTTATACAAGAGTCAGAAGTAGATCGAATTGGAGGAAGGAAGCCAATTCCGATTGATGTTCGAATAGTAGCGACAACTAACAAAAATTTAGCAGAGTGTGTAAAAGAAGGTACTTTTAGAGAGGATCTATTTTATCGATTAAATGTAGTGAATCTTACTTTGCCTCCATTGAGAGAGAGAATTGGAGATGTAGAAATTTTAAGTGAATATTTTATTTCTAAATTGGCAGCTAAAAATAATTCATCGATAAAAAAAATAGATATAGATGCACTAAAAAAACTCGACTCTCATTTGTGGCCAGGAAATGTTCGCGAACTTGAAAATGTTATTGAGCGGGCATTAATTACAGCAGGTGAAGTTATTTTAGTGAATGATATTGTTCTTCAGAATTCGCTTGAAAGCCAAAGCATGAGAAAAGAGCTAGTTGAAGATAACGAAATGACTAGCTGGATTCCAGGGAAAACACTTCATGATATAGAGAGAGAAATTATTATTAAAGCTCTTGATCATCATAGTGGAAATAGGACACACACGGCAAAAGCTTTGGGAATTTCTATTAGGACATTAAGAAATAAGATAGCTGAATATAAAAAAGTAGGAATTTATCTATGATTTAAGATAGGCAAATAGGTTTCATTGATGAAAGTTATTTGCCTACCTATAATAAAGTAGAGATTAAAATAGTAGTAATTTCATTATTTTTTTGGGTATGGAAATTGAAGATATAATAGATGGTGTTAAATGAGTAAGCAATTTTTTGATAAAACAATTGGTGCTTTAAATACGTCAATGAATTTGCGTATGTTAAATCAGAACGTTATTAGTAGTAATATTGCTAACTCTGAAACCCCAGGTTACAAACAAAAAAAGGTCGAATTTGAGAGAGCGTTTAGAGAAGCTCTAGGTACTGACGACCGATTAAAGATGGTTGACTCTGATGGATTTGAAATTGATAAATCAACGGATCCTGTTAAACCAGAAATTTTTGAAGATCCAAATGGTATAGAGTCGTTAGATGGAAATACCGTTAATCGTGCGGATCAAATGGCAAAATTACAAGAAAACCAGTTTCTATACAATGCATCAGTAGAGCTTTTAAAGAAAAAGCTTTCTATGTTGAAGTATGCAGTATCTAACGATGGAGGACGATAATGGATTTTTTTTCTTCTATGCGTGTTAGCGCAAGTGGCCTTGAAGCTCAAATGAAACGCATGAACACGATTTCGAGTAACATAGCGAACGCGGAAACGACACGGACATCTGATGGAGGACCATATAGAAGAAAAGATGTCGTTTTAGGAGCTATTGAAGATCGAGAGAGTTTTGATGAAATTCTTACTAATGAGTTGGATCAAAATGTACAAAAGGTCCAAGTAATGGAGATAGCGGAAGACGAAAAGCCTCCAAGACTTGTTTATAATCCTGATCATCCGGATGCAAACGAAAGAGGTTACGTCGCCATGCCAAATGTCAATACTGTCTCTGAAATGGCTAATATGATTAGTGCTCAGAGGTCGTATGAAGCTAATATTACCGCAATTAATGCTGCAAAGAGTATGGCACAAAAAGCTTTAGAAATAGGTAACAATTAATGTCTAACTTAATGATAGAAAATTTATCTGGTGGAATGAGAACATTAGGAAATCGTGAACAGTTAGAGTTTTCATCCTCCTCAACTAAAAATAATAATCTTACAGAAACGGGAAAAAGTTTCGGAGATTTACTGTCAGAAAGTATCGAAAAAGTTAATATTCATCAGAAAGATGCAGATGCAGCAATTGAAAAATTGGTCTCTGGAAGAACAAAAAATGTTCATGAGACAATGCTGGCAGTTGAGAAAGCAGAAGTGTCTCTTAAGTTAATGACTCAAGTGAGAAATAAAGTTTTAGAAGCGTATCGAGAAATTATGAGAATGCAAGTTTGATTAAGCGAGGTTTAAATTGTTAGAGTACTTTAAAAAAGTTGGAGTTCAGATCTTTGATTTTTTAGACAATTTGTCTGTTGTCAAAAAAGTTGCTGTTCTTGGAACATTGGTAGCTATTGCCGGTACGATAGCAGCGATGTTTCACTGGGCAGGTCAAGAGTCATTTAAACCATTGATGACGAATCTCGCTCCAGATGACTCTGCTGCTATTATCCGAGTTTTGAGAGATAAAAATATTCCTTTTAGAGTTGAAGAAGGAGGTAAAAATATTTCAATTCCTCCCGAACGAGTATACGATCTTCGTTTAGAGTTAGCGACTCTCGGAATGCCTCAGTCTGGAGTTATTGGATATGAAGTTTTTGATAAACAAGCTCTCGGAACAACGAGCTTTGTTCAAAAATTAAATAGAAAAAGGGCACTTGAAGGTGAACTTATTCGAACGATAAGAACAATTAAAGGCGTTAAAAGAGCTCGTGTTCATTTAGCCATTCCAAAAAAATCTGCTTTTTTAAGTGAATCAAAACCCCCGAGTGCTTCTGTGGTTGTAGATTTAGAGCCTGGATTTAAATTAAATGAAAAACAAATTCATGGTATCGGAGTGATGGTTTCTTCTGCTGTTTCAGGTCTTGAGATTTCAGCAGTAGCTATTGTTGATTCTTCTGGGAGACAACTCTCAAAAGCAACTCATGACCCTTTGGTGGCATTGAGTGCAACTCAACATGAATATAAGCGCAAAGTAGAAACAGATTTAGAAGATCGTGTAATTAGGCTACTCGAACCAATTGTTGGAGAAGGTCGTGTCGTGGCTCGTATTAGCACTGAAATAGATTTTTCAGAAATTGTAGAAGATCAAACAATTTATGACCCAGATGGAGCTGCTGTAAGTTCTCAGGAGAAACTTGATAATTCAGCGAATGGAGAACGGCCAAGTCCTGTTGGTGCAGCTGGTGCTACGGCAAATCTTCCTGGAGAAGATCCAGCAAATAATAATATCAAAACAAATACGACGAACGTTCGTTCAATAACAAATTATAGTGTTCCTAAGACTGTAAAACGTACTCGTAAGCAAGTTGGGAAAGTAGAAAAAATATCTGTAGCAGTCGTTCTCGATAATCAACAAATTAAAGAGAAAGATAAAGATGGAAAAGTTCTCGCTAAGTCAGTCCCTTGGTCACCCGAAAAACTCTCTGAACTTCAAGGAATTATTTCAAAAGCCTTAGGATTAGATTCTAAAAGAGGAGATTCTATCGATTTGAAATCTATGAGTTTTACGCGTGAAGACTTTGAAGAGGCTCAAAGACTTATCGAAGAAAATGAGCGTAGAGATTATATCGAGAACTTAATTTTATATTCTGTTATTGGATTAATCATACTTTTATTCTTCTTCTTTGTAGTGAGACCATTCATCAAGTGGATTACTGAAAATACAATAGATAGTGTTGATTCTTTTTTACCTCAAACAATTGAAGAGCTAGAGAGAATGCAGAGAGAATCGAACTTACCTGGATTGGAAGAAGCAATGCCAGTGCTTCCAGAAAAAATTGATCCAGATAAAGTTGAAGGTGAAATGATTAAAGAAAAGATTATTACTTTAGTTGATTCTAATCCATCTAAAGCAGCCCTTATTTTAAGAGACTGGGTGAAGATCGAAAAGCCATCTAAAGACGAAGCTGATCAAGCAGGAGCATAAGAACTATGGGTGAAACAGAGTTTGAAAGTTATGAAGAATTATCAGGTCTTGAGCGTTCGGCACTGCTTTTAAATGTGCTTGGAAACCAAGTGACTTCTCAGATTTTTAAAAATATGAGAGACAACGATGTAAAAAGACTTGTTAATGCTATGGGAAATGTAACCAAAGTTCCGATTACGCAAGTCAAACAAGTTCTTGAAGATTTTTATCATGAAATTTCTGAAGAAGATACTTTGATTTTTGGTCATGCACAAGGAAGGGACTTTATTCTTGAAACACTAGGCGAAGAAAGAGCAAAAACAGTTCTTGGTCAGTTATCTGTTCTAGAAGGTAGTCGAACATTAGAAGCACTAGAATTAGTAGACTCAAGAACATTAGCAAACTTTTTGGTCAATGAACATCCTCAAACAATTGCATTGATATTGGCTCATTTAGATGGACAAAAGAAATGTGACGTTCTGAAGAGATTGCCAGAAGCTATTCAAACAGAGGTTGTTCTAAGAATTTCAAATCTTGATTATATTTCACCAACTCTCATTGCTCAGGTTGATGATGTATTAAAGCAAGAGTTAGCTACGCTTGGATCAATTGATACACAACAATTGGGTGGAGTTTCTCCGATTGCCGAGATGTTAAATGTGATGGATAAAAACAGTGAGCAAAACATTATGGCTCGAGTTGAAGAAAAAGATCCACAGTTAGCAGAGGAAATTAGGAAATTAATGTTTGTCTTTGAAGATATTATCTTTGTGGATGATAGAGGAATGCAGACCTTACTTAAGGATGTACCTAACGATAAGCTAGTTTTAGCTCTTAAGTCTGCTCCACAAGAAATTAAAGATAAAATATTTAAGAATATATCTAAAAGGGCGGCAGACATGTTGAAAGAAGATCTAGAGGCAATGGGACCTGTAAGACTTTCTGATGTTGAAACTGCACAACAGGAAATTGTAAATGTTGCCAAACGATTAGAGGCTGAAGGAAAAATAATCATTAGTAGAGGTGGCGAAGGAGACGCTCTTGTCTAGTAAATTTAATAACGTACAGCTCGAGATTGAAAATGAACCATGTGTTCAAGAGTATGAAGTAAAGAATCTAGATTTTTCTGGAAATGTTGAAATTGAAGAATTTGAATTACAAAAACTTCGTGAACAAGGGAGGGGAGGCTATGAAAATATTCGTAAAAAATTTGGACCCATAGCCGCTTCAGATCCGGAAAGAGTAATAAAAGGTAAGAAAGCTAGTCGATTCAAAATGAGTAAATTATTAAGAAACTCATTAGATGTCGAAGATGAAGAAAAAAAATATTTAGATAAGAAGGTAAAAGATCAAATCGGACTTATCAAACAACAAGCGGTCTCTCAGTCTAAAATTGAAGGTTTTGAAAAGGGTTTCGAATCTGGAAAAGTAGAAGCAATTAAAGAATTCCAAGAAGCAAATAAAGAAACGATAGATAGAATTAATAACTTTGTTAATGCTATTGAACACTCTAAAGATTTAATTTATCAAGAAAATGAAAAATTTTTAATCGATTTAATTTTTAAAGTATCAAAAATGATTTTATTAAAAGAGTTGGAAACTGATCGTGAGTTCATCCAGAGAGTTTGTCATGAATTAGTTACTAGAGTTAATGTTAAAGACTTCATAAAAGTTAAAGTTAATCCTGACGATGAAAAAGAATTAGAGGTTTTGTCTGAGGCTCTAAATAAAGACTTTAAGGATATTGAAAATATCACATTAGAAATAAGTGACGATATAGATCGATATGATGTCATTGTAGAAACGAAACTCAATGCAATTGAATCTCGTATAGATGATGAACTCAATCGAATTAGAAATTCAGTATTAGGAATTACGGAAAATCGTTCAGAGGAAGATGTTGAGTGAATTATAAGGAAATTAATAAAAGACTCAGTCAGGCTTTAATCTATAAAGAAGCAGGAAAAATTACTAAAGTCGTGGGTCTTTTATATGAGGCTTACTTACCAGGTGCTGCGGTTGGTAGTCGCTGTAGAGTTTATCCATCAGGAGAAGTTTCTAGTGAATCTATAGAAGCGGAAGTTGTTGGCTTTAAAGATAATCGAGTACTATTAATGCCTTTTCGTGAAATACAGGGTGTAAATACAGATTCGTTAGTAGTTTTAAAGCAAAGGTCCAGTTCGGTGAATGTTAGTAGTTCCTTGTTGGGGCGGGTAATTGATGCAACGGGACGCCCTTTAGATTTTAAAGGCCCTATCGTACATGAATCTAAAGAAATGGAAGCCAGAAATTTGTATCAACCGACTCTAAATCCTGTCACACGAACTCTGATACGAGAACCGTTGGATTTAGGTGTACGGGCGATTAATAGCTTACTCACTTGTGGAAAAGGTCAGCGTGTTGGAATTATGGCTGGGTCAGGAGTCGGTAAGTCAGTTCTTCTTGGAATGATGGCAAAAAATACAGCTGCAGATATTAACGTAATCGCATTAATTGGCGAACGAGGTAGAGAAGTTCGTGAGTTTATTGAAAATGAACTAGGGGAAGAGGGAATGAAGAGATCTGTGGTGGTGGTAGCTACCTCTGATCAATCTCCTTTAGTTCGTATGCGAGGAGCGTTTTTAGCGACTTCTATTGCAGAGTATTTTAGGGATCGAGATAAAAGTGTATTGCTTCTGATGGACTCAGTTACTCGATTTTGTATGGCTCAAAGGGAAATTGGACTTTCTATGGGTGAGCCACCTGCCTCTAAGGGGTACACGCCAAGTGTTTTTTCTACACTGCCCAAGCTACTCGAGAGAGCTGGTACGAATTCTGGAAAAGGCAGTATTACGGGGCTCTATACTGTACTTGTTGAAGGTGACGATATGGATGATCCGATCGCAGATTCGGCTAGATCTATTTTAGATGGTCATATTGTGCTCACTAGAAAATTAGCTCAAAAAAATCATTTTCCGGCAATTGATGTTTTAAGTAGTGCTAGTAGGGTAATGAATTCTGTCATTTCAGAAGAACATGCACAATTGGCAGCTAAAATAAGAGAATGGAAATCAATTTATGAAAGTTCAGAGGATTTAATTAATATTGGAGCCTATGTAAAAGGAACCAACGCTGAAATTGATAAAGCTATTTTAGTTAAAGATAAAATTACAAAAATGTTGAGACAAGGAATTAATGAAAAAAGTACTTTAACTGATTCAATTGCTTCTATGAGATCAATTCAGCGTTTTGCTGAGGCACATTCTGCCGACTCAGGTGGTGAGATGTCAGCAGTAAATTCCTATGACAATCCAGATTCTGCTTATATCTAGGTATTTTATTCAGTCTTTTTTTTTAAAATAAAATAAGTAAAACTAAATGAGATGAAAAAGTTTAAATTTCGATTTTCAGCAGTAGAGAAAATAAGAATTACTCAAGAAAAAGAAGCATTAAAAAAATTAGCTGATGCTCAGAAGAAATTTTATGATTTGGTAGCAATAAAAGATAAGTATCGAGATGAAATATCTCAATCGTATGAAAGAAAAAAAACAATAGAAAAAAGAGACTTTAATTCTTCTGAAATTTATTTGGAAGAGACTTTTGTATTAGGAAATAAGTATCGTTCATTAATTAATGACTTTTCAATTGAAAAAGCTAATAAAGTACTAAGAAATAAAATGACTGAATTTATTGAATGCAGACAAAAAAAAGAAATGATTCAAAAAATAAAAGAGAAAGATAAAGAGAATTTTAATATTCAGGTCACGAAAAAAGAACAAAAAGAAGTGGATGATATCAATGTAATGAGGAGAAAGATGAGGGAATTATTTTGAAAAAATTCCTCTTCACCTCATTTATGATTTTTTTCTTATTTTCTAAGGTGTCGGCAGAGAATGCCTATTCATTAAAGAAAATGTCTAGTGAAAAAAAAGAAGAAGCTTGTATAATTAGTGAAGAGGCCATTTCTGATTTTAAAGAAAAAAAAGAAGAAGTTTTAAAGTTAAAAAAACAAATTGAAGAAAAAGAAAAAGAATTAGCTGATAGAGAAAAAGTAATTACAGAAGAAATGAATAAACTTGAGGAATTAAGAAAAACGATAGAAGGCATTTCTGAAGTTAAGAAAAAAGAATCAGAAAGCAGAATAGCGAAATTAGTTGAAACAGTAGAAAAGATGTCTCCGAAGTCTGCAGGAAAGCTTTTAGCATCGGTTGATTTAGGTTTAGCTGTAGAAGTAAGTAAAAGAATGGATACAGTGAAGCTAGCAAAAATTTTAAACGGTGTTGACGCAAGCAAGGTGGCTAAAATATCCGAAAGATTGACTCTTTGGAGAGTAAAAAAAGAGAAAGAAAAAGAAAAGAAAAAAGAAACTAAGAAAGGAGGTGAGCATGCAAGTTACATCTACATTAATAGCAAAAAACTTAAATCAAAATCTTAAAGACAAATCACCTTCTGTTTCTAATGATTTGGATTTTGGAAATGAACTAGAAGAGGCAAAGACTGATTTAGATGAAGAAAGTGCAGTAGATATTCCGTTGGGATTAGTTTCTTCTGAAGAAGATAAAAATTTTTTA
>PBMP01000078.1 GCA_002722705.1 Pseudobdellovibrionaceae bacterium
CTTTTTCATGAAAAGCCGTTCGCTCAACTCAACGGAAGTGGTAAGCATTGTAATTGGTCAATGAGTGTTCAATCTGAGGATTCTTCATTAGATCAGTTAAACTTATTAGAACCAGGAAAAACTCCCCAAGAAAACTTTAGATTTTTATTATTTTTAGTAGCAGTTCTCAATGGTGTTCATAAGCATGCAGGTCTTCTTCGAGCAGGAATTGCTTCTTCTGGAAACGATCATCGCTTGGGTGCAAATGAAGCTCCTCCTGCGATTATCTCTGTTTTCTTGGGAGATATGCTTACTAATATCTTAGATAAAATTGAGTCAGGGGTTTCTTTGGATAAACCTGAAGAGGCAGTTTTAGAACTTGGCGTGAGTAAAATTCCCGCAATTTCAAAAGATAATACTGATCGAAACCGAACGTCTCCATTTGCATTTACTGGAAATAAATTTGAGTTTAGAGCGGTGGGATCTTCTGCAGCAGTTGCTTTTCCAGTTACTCTGTTAAATGCAGCAGTTGCAGATAGTCTGGAAGAGTTAACTGGGTTGTTGAAGTCAAAGCTTTCCTCTGGAGTCTCTCGAGAAAAAGCGGTTTTGGAGTTGGTGAAAGAAATAAGTGCTCGTTCAAAATCAGTTCGTTTTGAAGGAAATAACTATTCCGATGAGTGGGTGAAAGATGCACAGGGAAGAGGACTAAAAAATCTAGAAAAAACCCCGGAGTCTTTGGAAGAACTGATTAGTCCGTTGTCAAAAGAGACTCTTACACGACTTGAAATTTTTAACGAAGCAGAACTTGAGTCACGATTTCATGTAAGAATGGAACGTTACGTGATGGATTTAGAAATTGAAGTCAGTACGCTTTTGTCGATCGTAAAAACGTATGTCGAACCCGTCGCATATCAGTATTACGCTGAATTAGCTCAAGGTGTAAAGCTATCAAAAGACCTTGGTTCAGAGGTGCCTCAAGAAGCATCATATAAAGAATTAGGAAATTTATTGAAAAAATTAGGACAAGCTAAGTCTGATTTGGAAAAAGTATTTCTATCTGCTGAAACAGCTTCTTCTGCTTTGGAAAAAGCAAAAAGGCTTTCAAGAGAAGTTTCTGTTGCAATGTTGTCACTGAGGTCTGTTGCCGATGAAATTGAAGGTTGTGTACCCGATTCGGCATGGCCTTTACCGAAATATCGTGAGATGCTTTTCCTCTAAATTTTAGGGAGGAAAGACATTGCGTTTTCGACTGATTGGTATTGGCGTTGGCGTCATCATGATGATTGGGGTCTATTGGGTTTTTAGACCTCAAAAAAAATCTGAGCAGCTAAATGAGTGTATTTCTCCGATCGAGCAAAAGCTAGATCGGAGTATTGTTGATTTGGCTGGAAGGAAACCTGCTCGCATGGCGGTGTTTCATATTGTGACATCAAAATCAAAAGAAGATTTTTTGAAAATGAATAAGATGGCTATTCTTGCGATTACTGTATTTAGTCAAAAAGAAGTTCATTTACCTCTTCATAAAATTATTTTTGAAACCCAAGAAGGAAAAACGCAGATTTTACTTCCATCGATTTATCCTAAAGTGAATTTGTATCCAGTTCCTTCTACATCTCGCTATGGAAAAGTATTAGGGGCTTTTCGCCAAGATATTTTTGCATTTATTCCGGTTCGTCTTTTAAAGACGGCAGGAAGTTTAAAAATTGTTTATCGAGATAAGGTAAGTGAGTTGAGACTTGCGCAGTTTCCTGTTTCAACACCTGAATCATTTACTCAAGATTTGCAGGCACTTTATGAAGATCCTCGCATGCTTCCTGATCCAGAGGTAGTTACGAATTTGTTAAGAACGACTTTTTGCTTTTAGGTCCTTTCTTTATCTTTTAAGTAGACAGTGGTAGTCCTTCCTGTCATGAAGTTAATTCGTGGCTATAAAGAGTTAGATGAACCCATTGAGAAGGCAGTAGTTACTGTCGGTAACTTTGATGGAGTTCATCTTGGACATCAGCATATTATTTCGGTAGCGCTTGAAAAAGCTAAAGAAATTAATGGAAAAAGTGTTTTATATACGTTTAGACCTCATCCACACTTAGCTTTACGACCAGAACTGGGGATTCGCTTATTAACAACGTACGACGAAAAAATTAGTCTTATTGAGAAAATGAATATTGATTATTTTGTTGAAGAACCTTTTCATCGAAATTTTTCTACCACTGAACCCAGTCGATTTTTTTATGATGTCTTAATTAAAAAGTTTAACGCTAAGGTGATCGTTGTTGGATATGACTTTGGTTTTGGGAAGGAGCGAGCAGGAAGCTTAGGTGAGTTAGAAAGGCTTTGTAAAGAAACAGGGGTTGAGCTGATCATTATTTCTCCACAAAAAAAAGAACAGCAAGTCATTTCAAGCACTGTTATTAGAGATCACTTATTATCCTGTAGACTGAAAGAAGCGAATTCTCTTTTGGGGTATTCATTTTTTTATCGAGGTTCGGTCATTCGAGGTGAAGGTAGAGGAAGGCAAATAGGTTTTCCTACAGCTAATTTAAAACTCCAAGAAAAACTCCCGCTCCCATATGGAGTTTATGCAACTTACTCTCTTTGGAGAGAAAAAAAGTATCTGAGTATTACTAATATAGGAGTTCGTCCTACATTTCATGAAAGTCAAAAAAATGACGATCGAGAGTTACCTGCACTTGTAGAGACTCATATTTTTGATGAAAACTTTAATTTGTATGGAGAAACTCTAGAAGTTCAATTTATTGACTTTATTAGAGCCGAAAAGCGTTTTGATGGAGTTGAATCGTTAGTTGGACAAATTCAAAAAGATGTTTCTTATGCTCGAACTCTTCTTTAGACTTGACAATAATTGTCACCCCTACTGAAAATAGAGGAAGAGATTTGATAAAATGCTACCCAAGGAAGGGAAACGATGTCCAGAACTCTTGCTGAATTTTTGGTCAAGGACCGAATTATTCCTCAAGCACAATTTGATGAAGCTGAACAGGCAGTTGCCGCTAACCGAGGTAGCTACGTTCGATTTTTAATTGAAAAACGATATGTTTCAGAAACTAAACTACTTTATTATCTAAGTCAAAAGTTTGGACTCCCTAGTATCAATTTACAAAAATTTGAAATTAAAAGAGAAGTTATTGAAAATACTTCTCCTTCGTTAGTTAAAAAAGCACAAGCGATTCCGATTCAAAATAATCATGGAACGATGGTTGTTGCAGTTGCAGATCCTACTAATATGCAAGGCTTAGAAGATCTAAAGTTTCATTTTAAAATGAATGTAGAGCCAGTATTAACTACTTATTCAGCTTTCGATGCAGCTATGCAAAAGTATTTTGGTGGTGCTGCATTTGTTGGTGCCGCAATTCAGGATTTTCATAAAGAAGCTGAAAAAAGCAAAGAAAAAGATGATGAAGCGCTTTCCATAGAAATTGCTGAAGTTCACGAGGTAGACCTCGGAGGAGACGGCGACGCTGGACCTGTTATTACTCTGGTGAATGGTATCTTAAGTGAATCTATCAATAGAGGTGCCAGTGATATTCATATTGAGCCTTATGAAAAACGTTTTCGTGTTCGTATGAGAGTTGATGGGGTTTTAATTGAAGTTGCTCAAATTCCAATGGAAATGAAAAGAGCGGTTCTTTCTAGAGTTAAAATTATGTCTCGGATGGATATTTCTGAATCAAGAATTCCTCAAGATGGTCGAATAAAATTAAAAATAGGTGGGAATGAGATTGATTTCAGGGTGAATACTCTTCCTACGCTTTTTGGGGAAAAGGCAGTTCTACGACTTTTGGCTAAAGGAAATTTACAACTTGATTTAAAAAAACTAGGATTTGAAGCAAAACAATTAGAGCTCTTTCAAAAAGGAATTACTGCTCCGAACGGATTAGTGCTAGTTACTGGACCAACAGGAAGTGGAAAGACAACGACACTTTATTCAGCTTTAGCTGAACTCAATGATATACAGGACAATATTTCAACGGCAGAAGATCCAGTAGAATATAACCTAGAAGGGATTAATCAAGTTCAGATTAATAAAGATGTGGGTTTGACGTTTGCAAGTGTTCTAAGAGCATTATTAAGACAAGACCCTGATACGATTTTGGTTGGAGAGATCCGAGATTATGAAACTGCAGAAACTGCTGTTCAGGCAGCATTAACTGGTCATTTAGTTTTATCCACTCTTCACACGAACGATACAACAAGTACAATTACTCGATTAATGAATATGGGGCTTGAGCCTTTTTTGGTGACCGCCTCTGTAAATACAATCGTTGCTCAGAGATTATTAAGGCGATTATGTAAATGTAAAAAAGAATCGGTAGTTCCGGAAGAAAAACTTCTTTCTCTAGGTTTTAGTAAAGAATCAATTTCCAAAGTAAAAATATATGAACCTGGAGGGTGTAGAAGTTGTGGAGATACCGGTTATAAAGGTCGGGTTGCAATTTATGAAGTTCTCGATTTTACGGGAGAGCTAAAAGAAGCCGTTCTGCAAGGTGCTACTGCTATTGAATTAAAAAAAATAGCAATGAAAAATGGTTTAAAAACATTAAGAATGTCTGGTCTCACTAAAATGGCAGAAGGTGTGACTTCAATGGAAGAAGCGATTCTTTCAACTTCGGAGGGGTGATATGGCTGCTATTAGTTTACCGGCATTATTAAAAACAATGATTGATCAAGGGGCATCTGATTTACATATTACTGTAGGAGTTCCTCCTGAGTTTCGAATTCAAGGAAAAATGGTAAAAGTCAAGTCTCCTCCATTGACCTCTCAAGATACAAAAGAACTTTGTTATTCTGTTTTAACAGATGCTCAGAAATCTCAGTTTGAGCAAGAACTAGAGCTTGATTTTTCTTTTGGTGTAAAAGAAATTGCAAGATTTAGAGGAAACGTTTTTTATCAAAGAGGTGGGGTTGGTGGAGTCTTTAGAATCATTCCTTTAGATATTCCGAATTTTGATGTGATTGGACTTCCTCCTATATTGAAAGAAGTAATCCATGCTCCCAATGGATTGATTCTAGTTACTGGACCGACGGGGAGTGGTAAAAGTACCTCTCTTGCTTCGATGTTGGATGTGATCAATAGAGAAGAGTATGGTCATATCATGACAATTGAAGATCCAGTTGAGTTTGTTCATCCTCATAAAAACTGTATTGTGAATCAAAGAGAAGTAGGAGTGGATACTCGATCCTTTGGTGATGCTCTAAAACGTGTTTTGAGGCAGGATCCAGATTACATTTTAGTAGGAGAACTTAGAGATATCGAGACGATCGAAATGGCATTGACTATGGCAGAAACGGGTCATCTTGTTTTTGGAACGTTGCATACCAATAATGCAGTCCAATCGATTAACCGTGTGATCAACGTTTTTCCTCCTCATCAACAGCCGCAAGTTCGCCAAGTTCTTTCTTTTACATTACAAGCAATTTTATCTCAGCAGCTCATTCCTACTCATTCAGGTAAGGGAAGGGTCATGGCAGCGGAATTAATGATTCCTAACATGGCGATTAGAAATTTAATTAGAGAAGATAAACTTCATCAAATTTATTCAATGATGCAATCAGGACAAGGAAAATCTGGAATGCAAACAATGAATCAAAGTTTAGTTTCTTTAGTTCAGCAAGGTTCAATTTCTAAACAAGATGCAATAGAACACAGCTCTGTTCCAGAAGAAATAGCAAAGATATTACAAGGAATGCCAGGATAGATCATGCCACAGTATGAGTACCAAGGAGTTAATAAATCAGGAGAAAGAGTTACGGGTATGATTGATGTTCCCAATGAAGGGGAGCTTCGAATGTATCTCAGAGGACAGGGAATTCGACCTGTTCGAATTTCTAAAGCAAGCTTAATGAAAGCTGACCTAGGATCTATGATTCGAGGGAGTTCTCAAAGTATTTCTCCACTGACTTTAATTACTTTTACTAGGCAACTACATGTACTCATTAGTTCAGGCGTTCCTTTAGTTCAAGGGTTAGATGCTTTAGTTGAGCAAACTGCAGACTCTAATATGAAAAATATTATTTCTGTTATTAAAGAGAGAGTTTCGCAAGGTTCTTTTTTTTGGGAAGCTCTTGCTCAATATCCAAAAGCATTTCCTAAGATTTATCTCTCACTGGTGAGAGCAGGGGAGGCTTCAGGTGCTTTAGAGGTAATGTTGAAACGTTTAAGTCGATACATGGAAGATGCTGAACGACTAAGAAAATTAGTGAAAAGTGCGATGATCTATCCAATTGCAGTCATTGCAGTTGGTGTTATTGTTATTGCAGTCATGTTGACCATGGTTATTCCTAAGTTTGAAACTATTCTGACTCAATCAGGACAAGAGCTTCCTGCTCCAACTAAGTTTGTAATTAGTCTCTCCCATTTTATGGTAGATAACATTCTTTCTATTTTAGTTGTGACAGGAATTGGTGGTTTTCTTGCACTTAAATTCTTTAAATCTCCCGAAGGAAAAGCAGTATTAGATCGACTTTTCTTTAAAGCACCTTTGTTGGGAACAATCATGCAAAAATCGGGTGTAGCTCGATTTTCACGAACGATGGGCACTTTGTTAGCTTCCGGAGTAAATATGATTGATAGCATTGATATTTGCAGAGAAACAATTAATAACGTCGTACTAGAAGATGCAACTGCAAAAATTCGTGAAGAAGTTGAAACAGGAAAAACATTGGGACAGGTTGTTTCTAAAATTGGAGTTTTTCCTCCCATGGCAATGCAGATGATTTCTATTGGAGAAAATACAGGAAACTTAGATCGAATGTTAGAAAGAGTTGCTGATTTTTATGAAAGTGAAGTTGAGACTCTAGTGGGTGGTTTAACTAAATTGATTGAACCATTTGTTCTTGTTGTTTTAGGGGGAGCTGTGGGAGGAATTATGATTGCTATGTATCTTCCAATCTTTAAGCTCGCAGGAGGTGGTAATTAGTGAAAACAGAAATTATTGGGGAATCAACTGCTGTAAAGAGCATGATTAAACTCATAAAAAAAGTTGCACCATCTCATACAAATCTTTTAGTAACAGGAGAAAGCGGTACTGGAAAAGAACTTGTTGCTCGAATGATTCACGAAGAAAGTCCTTTAAGTAAAAAAAATTTTGTTCCAGTAAACTGTGGAGCAATTCCTGAAAATTTAATTGAAAGCGAACTTTTTGGTCATAAAAAAGGTTCGTTTACTGGAGCGGTGTCAGATAAGAAAGGTTTATTTCAAGTTGCAGATGGAGGAACTCTTTTTTTAGATGAAATTGGAGAGCTTCCTCTGGGAATGCAAGTAAAGCTTTTGAGAGCACTTCAAGAGCAAACCATTCGACAAGTCGGTGGTGTAGAAGATATTAAAGTCAGAGTAAGGATTATTGCTGCTACCAATAGAGATTTAGAAGAAGAAATTTCTTTGGGAAGATTTAGAGAAGATTTATATTATCGATTAAATGTTATTTCTATTCAAACTCCTCCTCTTCGTGATCGAGAAAACGATACAAGAATTTTAGCTGAGTATTTTTTAAAAAAAATGGCTAAAAAATATAATAATAAAGTAACAGACTTTCAACCTGAAGCATTGGAGGCCATTGAAGGTTATCGTTGGCCAGGAAATGTCAGAGAACTTGAAAATGCAATTGAGAGAGCTTTGACGTTGGAGACAGAGTCGAGCATCCAGTTTATTCATCTTCCTTCTGCCGTCCGAAATTCAGTTTCTCAAGTGAAGTGGTCTTCCCAGTCTTTACCCTCTAAAGAAGCTCCAACAAAGATAGAAATTCCAGCACCGGATTTTTCAAATGGGTTTATCGATTTAGATAAAATTTTAGGAGAGATTGAAAAAACTTATTTAGAAGCTGCTTTAGATCATACGCATGGAGTAAAAAAGAAAGCTGCTGAGATTTTAGGGATTACTTTTAGAAGTATGAGATATCGTTTAAAGAAATTAGGAGTAGAAGATACCCCCGACTCTGAATGAGCCGGGGATATTCTCGTTAAGAATTTAGATTCCAGGAACGCTATTAATCAGTGTTTTGTTTTGATCAATAGACCAGTAATCATATGTTGCTCCTGCAGTACTTACGTTACCTGCAGCTCCGACTCGGAAAGTTGCAGAAGTTACCCCTGTTGTAAATCCAGCCCCTGCAGCAGCATCAATGAGCGTACCTAAAGGGATTCCTGAATTTGTTGCAACTGCAGCAGCAGCAGCAGGAGCGTTTACTGCAGCATTGGCGTTATAATAGGTTACTAGGTTCGCGCCAGCTGCTCCACATACGACGGCTGCTGCTGGAGCAGCGACGTTCATATCCCAGACAGTACCAAAGCAGTCTCTTGCTCCATCAGGACCACAGTTGTTTCCTGGAGCAAGGGCATCATCAAAACCAATTGCATAGTAAGTTTGACTTCCAGTTCTATCGTATCCGACTTGGTTCAGACAGATAGAGAAAGATGAGTTTTCTACTGCAAATGATTGTTCAGCAGTAAAAATTGCAGACAAAGCGATTTTAGCCTCTGTTTGTCGTGCTCTTGCCAAATATTTGTTGTATTGAGGGATAGCTACTGCTGCAAGGATACCAATGATTGCCACAACAATCATAAGCTCAATCAGAGTAAACCCCGATTCGTTGTTCAATTTTTTCATAATACGTCCTTCCGTTTCGCAATTTGAACTTTTAGTTTCTTCTATCAAAGAACCTTTTATTATTTAGTCGATAACCTATTTTACCAGGCTTTTTGTATAACCTGCAACATGCATTAGACCCTTTTAAATGTGTCAAATTTACCTCATCTAATTGGAAGTCGATAGATATATCCACGAAGTAGTTTTTCTAATAAAGCTAAATCAATTTCATTAACGATCTGATCTTGATTCATATCCATACATGCAGAAATATCTAAGGTGGCAAAAAATTGGCTTGAATCTTGATTTCGAAGATAGTTTCTTAAAAGCTCTAGATCAAGAACGTTAAGGTTGTCATCGCCATTTGCATCTCCCATGCGAATTCCTGGATTTGTTGGGCATGATGCGAGAAATCCATTAATTTCTCCGGGTACAAATTCGTGATACGAAATATTCGGATCCGTTGCTGTTACGCAAATTCCAGAAGCTTGAATATTACCCAGACCTCCGATGTCATTGATATTCAATGTATTCACGCATGGATGAGTGCAGTTATTAAGAAGAACTGCTCTTTGAACGACTCTTTGGCGGTTTCTAGAATTCACACAGTTCCCATTTCCAGCAATACAGTCTGTGGTCCACACTTCTAATTCGACATCTTGAGACATTCCAGGAGTATCGCTATTGGGTCCAGAAGGATTTGCACCGGCAGAGTATTCAATATTGATAACGGGTCCAAAGCTCACTCGGTATCTATTTCTGTTGATGTCCATGTCAAGTTGTCTTCGTGTGGTAGCTTGAGTGACTAATGCAAATGTGCCATCGGTATTTAATCGATTGAGTCTATTTTGAAGAATGGCGGGGTCACAGCCAGATTCATTTTGATAAATTTGTTGTGCAAATTGGACTGCTCCATCAAGAGCAGCTCTCATTTCTGAAATTCTGGCAATCTTTGTTTGTGTTGCTGATTTTTCTTCAGATCGCTGAAGTGTGTAAACAGCACCAGAGAGCATAATAATCCCAAATGCTGCAGCCATGAGAATTTGACTTTGTCCTTTATTATTATTCAGAATCATATGCAGTTTCCTGTGGTTGGATCTGCCATGTGAGAGCAGCATGATGCAATTCCAATATCAAAAATACCAGCATACGCGTTTCCAGAGGTCACGCAGTTATTTGCACTTAAACACACTGCGTTTTCATCCATATATCCAGAACAACAGTTTCCAGATACAGGTGTTTGTCCGTCTGCAGTACACCCTCTAAAAGAGTTGGTTGATCCAAAATAGGTCCCTACCTGAGAGATATTGCGTAAGGGAATACTACTTGCGACTTCTCGATGGCTTCCTTTATAGAATCCATTATCCGCAACGGCCGCAGCACCTCCACTTGTTGGATCACCTGGCCACCAACCCTCAACCAAATTGGGGTCCGTCCAACGAATTGCTTTTTGTCTTCTTGCTTTTGATCGAATGACAACTTTAAAGTCGGTTCCTGCAGGGTTTTGAGTACCTGCAGTTGGATCAGTAGGGGTCTGTCCACATTTAAAAGAATAGACTCCTTCTAATTCATGGAGAACTCGGTTAGCTCCACCTGTTGCATCAACAATTTTTAATTTCCCAGAAGTTCCAATGTTGGTGACTCCTGCAGCAGCGGTAACAGGAGAAGGGTTTTCAAGTAAAATTTGAATATTTTTTTTGCATCCTCGACCGACGATACCACTTGCGCTTCCTGGATTTGCAATACAACCTGCAGCAGCTGGAGCGGTGGGAGTGTCGCTGGTTTCTACAATAAGATCGAGCATGATTTGGTGGTTGGGAAATGCTCCAGAGATGGGTCCACAAGGTTGAGTAAGTGCACATTCTCTGGCTTCATTAAATATACAAGCTTGAACTCCTCCTCCCAGTCCCCCGCAGTTGCATCCTAAAATTTCAGTGGTGTTACTCATTTGAATTTCGAATACGTTGAGAAACGCATTAAAGTCTTCACTCATTTCTGTTTCGTTTTCGGAGACTGTTTTGTTCACTATGTGTTGCGTAAAGAGAGTGGCAGCAGTAAGGCCAACCATCCCCATGAGAGCAATAGAGATCATGATTTCAAGGAGAGTCATTCCGATTGAATTAGTAATCATAGCTCTAGCTTTACTAGTGCTTTTGGTCCTTTTTAACCCCATAAACTATATGATCTCAGGGTTAGAAAATTGACGCAATAGCTTAAGGGGAGACGTGTTCATATTTTTAAAAATTACGGGACAAAAGTAACTTTTTTTATTATTTAATAAAAACAAAGAGTTGTTTGTGAATAAAAATGACGCAAGTGCTTTTATATCTGATTAAAATGGTCTATAATTAAAAGATACCGACTTTCATCCATTTTATTTGGGGGAATTATGAAGATAGATAATTTAGAAAAAGTCTTAGGACTTTGTGGGCTAGTCTTAGCGATTTCATCTCAGGGTTATGCAGCAGAATATTCATATACAGTAGTTACGGATCCTCAGACTCCGGGAGCAGATTTGGGATTTGCAGATCCTGGCTCTGTAGATTCCCAGACACTGGATTACAGTGCTGTAAATACCGATACGAATAAGACAAATCTTCAGTTTGAAATGTCTTCAGACTCTGGAGACAAGACAATTAGCAAAGTAGATAGTGGAACATCCAATAATTCAGTGGTTTCGCTTGATAAAGAAGAGAATGCTCAGAAAGTAGCTCCAGCAGCAGCAGGAGTTCTTGCTCCACGAGGGTATTTGAGTCGATTTTCAGCAGAGGAAACCGCAAAAGAAGTTACTGTTGTTAAAGCGGATGATCTTGATTCAAGTTCAGGTCTTGATCTCAGCGGTGAATCTAAAGACAGTTTAGATAAAAGTTCTGAATTAGGTTCTGAACCTTCAAAGACGGAAGTTATGAGTGAATCTAAAACCGAGGTCAAGACTGATTCTGAGGTGGCTTCTATCGACGTAACAAAAGATACAGCTGTTATTCCAGATGCTAAAGATCCTGATTCAGCCACACCTACCAAATCAGACCCTGAAAGTACGCCGATTCCGACTGATAGTAAAACGGGTTCTGAAACACTTACCGTTGATTTATCAACTTCGGATAAGAGTGGTTCAGGTGACTTACTCTCAGCAGGAGATAGTCTTCCTGAAAAGGGAATTGAACTCACTTCTAAATAATCACAAGTTAGAAAGTAAGGAGCTTTGTTTTTAATTCAAGGCTTCTTACTTTTTTTTTATTTTAAGTTAAGATGAGACCATGGGAGATCGCTTGTTTTTTTTAAACCACCGAGGTTCATCGATTATTGAAGCTTTAGTTGCTTTTACGGTGCTCAGTTTTGCAGCAATGGCTATTTTTCCTTTGTTTATTTCTTCTAAAGAAACAAACAAATATGGTGACTCTAAGATCCTTTGTCAGCAAATCGTTCGAGGCAAGTTAGATGAATATCGTCATGGACCTCCTCTCAGTATTGAGGGTGAATCTGCTGGAACTGATGGGATGCCTCCAAATGGTGATTTAATAAATCTCACCTTACCAACAGTTTCAGATTCAAGTATCTCTGGATTTGGCGCGGGAAATACATTGGTTTCAGGTGGATTTCTTTATTCTAAAATTCGTTATAACAAATATTTTCCATATTCATGTAATGGCGTTTCAACTGCTACAGTATTGGGTTTACCTAATGCTCCGCAGAGAACTGTACAGAGCTGGGGAACTTTTCCGGCTCCAAATGGATTCAATGCCGGAGATAACGCTTGGATCTTAGGTATGCGAGAATGTATTGGTTCTCGTATAGCGTGGCAAGATGGGCAACCGGTTCCAGCGGGAGGATGTACTTCTGCAATTGATGGAAGAGTGATGGCAGAACTTCCTGGGTTTAAGCTTTATGTGAAATTAGAACTTTATTCTCGTTGGAAACTCGCTAATTGGAATAATCAATTGGGTGATTATAGAGATTATCAATACTCTGATACTTGTCCGAATGATGGAACCTGGGAAAATCCTTTAAATAGATCTGTGGCTGAGTATGGAAGTGCAACTCCTACAAATGCTCTTTATGACTTTTATGGATCTAATGATTCAATTAAGGTAACGGTTACAGGAGTAATCGATTATGCTTCTCCAGAGGGAGGAAACAAAGCGGATTTTGTCGGAATTTCTGATCCTTCTCGAGTTATTTGTTCTTCGTCTTCT
Organism: Pseudobdellovibrionaceae bacterium; assembly: GCA_002722705.1. Taxonomy (GTDB): domain Bacteria; phylum Bdellovibrionota; class UBA1018; order UBA1018; family UBA6935; genus UBA6935. The sequence continues at coordinate 12,775 of PBMP01000078.1, forward strand.
TTGCTTTATCCTTCTCGTATGCCAATTCGGTACAGTTTAAGTGATGGGCGTATGGGGTGGATTTCAAGAAGAGGAAAAAATGCCGATGATGCGACTGTTGCGTTTCCGACGGTAGTTCAAGATCATTCGGTAATATCAATTGTTGCTCATCCAAGAAATTTATCTGTGTATACTTTAAAATCGGGATTGATTACTCGTTATTCGAGATGTGGCGGTCTCAATTTAGACTGTATTAATCAGGACATTGTTGGGAATTTAGGGATTGCAGATGATGCTTCTGCTACTCGACCAGCAGTACAAAGTTGGCGTGTAAATGACAATATTGGAGCCATTGCAATTGATTTCAGAAACGAAAAAGTATTTGGTGTTTCAAGAGATTTTAACATTTATTATCTTATACAGTCTTCTGGGGGATCCCTTCAAGATGAAGTTGCGTGTGGCGATGTAAATAATCCTTGTAATGCTACAGTGTCTACTGTTCAAGCTCCTGAGTTTTTAGCTGGATTTTTGAATCAATATGGGGGGAGTGTCGCTTTAACTGGTATGGCCGTGACTCCTGAGGGAGATGAGTTTTACCTTGTAAAACAAATTGAACAATCTGGATTAGGCTTGAATTACCAATCGGGTATTTTTCGTCTCTATGATACTAATTTTGAATATCCAATGATGGTTTTACCTTCTCAGGTAACAGATATCAGTTTGTAAGTCATTTGTATCTAGGTATACTCTTTATGTGATTTCTAGAAAAGTACATCTGATTATTTCAGTTTCAATAATTTTATCCTGTTTTTTTATTCAGAGTTATTTTTCTGAGAAACTAAAAACGATTCAAACGGCTTTTGTCGAAATGCCACGTCAGTATCGAAACGTTTGGACTCCGCAACTATTTAAAGCATTGACCTTTGGCCAATGGCCAACTGCAATTGATTGGACGTGGGTGAAGGTTCTTCAAGATACTGCAATTGATCATGTAAGAGATGGAGAGACTGCTCCTGTATTTTATGCGTTGGATTTAATTACTGGAGTTGATCCTGCTCAATATGAACCATACTTTCATGGTGCGAATCTTCTTACGGTAATTCGAAATGATCGAGAAAGTGCATTAAAAATTTTAAATAAAGCAAAATTGTTTTTAGAAAAGGATATTCATCAATATCCAAAGTATTTTCATATTGATCACTGGGGTGATTCCTGGAAAATATATATGCTTTTAGGCTATACTTATCTTTTTGAATTTGACGATCTAGTTCAGTCAGCGATCTCTTTTAGAGAAGCATCACATTATCCAAATGCTCCAGCTTTTATTGTCAGACTTGGACTAAAATTGAAAACTAAACGTGGTGTTTATGAGGTTGGCTTACAGTTACTTGACTTTTTAATCAAAGGTAAAGAAGGAAAAGTTAAAAGTAAATTACAAAAAAAAAGAGATTTATTATTTCATCACTATTTTATTTTTAGATTGAATGAGGATTACGAAATATTTTCAAAAGGAAAAGCAACAAATAAAAACTTTAAAGAATTTTTAAAAAAAAGAAATTTTTCAGGAAGAGATCCTATGGGAGGATACCTGTCTCTTTCAAAATCTGGAAAAATAGAATCTTCTATTTCTGTTAAAAATATATTGAATATGGATCATTTGGAGAAGTTAATATGGAAGAAATAGTTCGAATTGAAAAAATCGTTCAATCTTTTAGAACTGGGTTTTGGTTGAAAAAAAATGAAGTTCTTCATCAAGTGAGTTTTGATATACCAAAACAAACGATTTTTGGTCTTTTAGGGCCGAACGGGGCGGGGAAAACAACTTTGATTCACCTTTTGACTGGTATTAGAAAACCAAAAAGTGGAAGAATTGAGGTTTCTGGTTATGCTGCTGGAACTTGGCAGGCTAAAAGTCAAATCGGATACCTTCCAGAAAGACCGTATTTTTATGAACATTTAACAGGTGTTCAAATTTTAACTTATCTTGGTACTCTTTCAGGAATGAGCCACAAGCAATTAAAATCAAAAATAGAAGAAGTTCTTTCAGTTGTAAGTTTAGAGCATGCGGGGAATATAGAGTTAAAAAATTACTCTAAAGGAATGCTTCAAAGAATAGGAATTGCTCAAGCGATTATTCATGATCCTCAGATTTTAATTTTAGATGAACCAATGAGTGGATTAGATCCGGTTGGTCGAAGAGAAATTAGAGAACTTATTTTAAATCTTTATGAACGTGGAAAAACTATTTTAATGAGTTCTCATATTATTCCCGATATTGAACTTATTTGTAAAAAGGTTGCCGTTTTACAAAAAGGACATTTAATTCGATGTGCTCCGCTTTCGGATATTCTTTCAGGCGGAGAAGGAATGTATGAAATAGAGATTGAAGATGATAAGAAAGAAAAAAAACTAGATGAAAAATATGGATTTCATGAAATACCTTCAGGTTATCGAATTGAAGTCGAAAAAAATAAGAAAGACGATTTAGTGAGAGAGTTATTAAATCAAAATATATCAATAGATAGACTATCTGTTTTAAGAAATAATAAACTAGAAAGCTTATTCAAAAAAGAGGAAGTATATGAAAATTAATCGGCCTCATCCTTTAAAGGTTATTTTTTCTGTTGGAAAAGTTACTTTACTAGAAGTGATTAGAGATAAAGTTTTATATAGTTCTCTGTTAATAGCAATTTTGATTTTTAGTGTCTCTTTTTTAGCTTCAAGATTAACTTTTGTGAACCCAGAGCGAATAGTTATGGATTTTGGAATGACTGCAATTAGTTTAGTTGGAGCATTCATTGCTGTTCTTATTGGCTCTAATTTATTAAATCGTGATTTTGAAAGACGAACAGCCTTGGTGACATTGTCACGTCCAATGAGTCGAATTGAATTTGTTTTAGGTAAATATTTTGGAATGATTGGTGTTTTATTTTTAAACACAATTATTTTATCTTTATTTTTCTTTTTTATTTTAGATAGAAGTGGAGGAATAGTTCATACTTCTTTATTATTAGGTATTTTCTTACTTTGGATTCAAAGTATCTTTTTATGTGCAGTTGCTCTTTTGATGTCAACGTTTAGTACGACCTCATTATCTGTGATTTTATCTGTTGGTATTTATTTAGTCGGAATAAATATTAGTCAAGTTGATTTTCTTTATCAAAAAGTAAATTCAAAAATAGCTAAATTTATTCTTAGATCAATTTCTGAAGGTTGGCCTAATTTTGAATTTTATAATCTTGAAGAAACTCTTATTTATAACCTTCCTATTTCTTCTGATTTTGTTTTTAATGCTATTTTTTACTTCTTATTTTATGTTGTTATCATATTTACATTGGCTTCAGTTTTAATTAATCGTAAGGAGTCTTGATTGGAATTGTTTTTCTATTTCTTTATATTTATTTTTGGTCTTTGTATTGGCAGTTTTTTAAATGTAGTTATCTATCGTTTACCTAAAAAAGAGTCTATTGTTAGTCCTGGAAGTCATTGTCCTCGTTGCCAAACCCCTTTGAATTGGTTTCATAATATTCCAGTGATCAGTTATTTTGTTATATTGAGAGGCCATTGTAAATTTTGTGATGAGAAAATTTCTTTTCGGTATCCATTTGTAGAAATAATTACAGGGATTCTTTTTTTGTTAATAAGTTTAGTCTTTGGAATCGGCGTGGAGCTTTTTTGGTATTATTTTCCAATTGTTTCTATTTTAATATGTATTTTTTGGATTGATATCGATCATCGAATTATTCCTGATCAGTTAAATTTTTTGCTTCTTTTTTTTGGACTCCTTGGGGCTTTTTTTTCGGTTAAAGTTACTTTGATCAATGCTGCTGTTGGTGGTGGTTTTGGGTTTGTTCTTTTTTATTTTTTTTCTTGGGCTTATTTCAAAGTGACAGGGCAAATGGGCTTGGGAGGCGGAGATATTAAATACTTGGGAGCCATTGGTACTATTTTAGGATTTGTAGGAGTTTTAGATCTTATTTTTTTGAGTTCGATTTTGGGTAGTGTGATTGGTATTCTTTATTTAAAATTTTCTGGTCAAAAAGCTCAAATGAAGTCTAGTATAGCTTTTGGTCCCTTTTTAGTATTCGCAACTCTTTATTTATTAATTGGTGGAGATTTTTTATGGCGCCCATTCATGACACTGATGTAGCCACAGAGCGGTGGGAGCAAGACTCTTGGAGAAATTTAGAGCTTTGGGAAAAAGTTCAAGCACGTTTTCAAAGGAATCGTGTGAGACTTTTTATTTTATTTGGAGTACTTGGTTTGTTGCTAATGACTGTTCCGTCTATTGTGACACAAACTCCTAAATGGGACACTTATCAAGTTATTAATCAAGTTGCGATGAAAATTATTCAAATAAAGTCGGATGCTGTTTTGTCTTATAAAGCGATTCGAATGGAGATTACTGACATCAAGACAGGTGCTTATGAAATTAAATCAAGTGACTCTTGTCAGTCACAAAATTTTGTAAATAAAGAAGAAGGAACTTTTAGTTTTCCAAGTGAAAATTACTTGACCTTTATTTCTCCAGAGTTGGGAGCGAGCATTGGAATTCCTCATCTGACTCTCAGTTTTTGTTATGATCCAAAATTAGGAGCAGATTATATGAATACGACAGGATTTGCAGTCATTCCCGTCAAAGATTTGTCGACTAGTCGGTTGGATCGTATATCTGTTCTAAGTTTAAGTGGAGAATCGGCAGAAATTTCCTACGATTAGTTGGAAACCTTTTAAAATCAAGTTAAAATTGATGAGAGCAGTTGTATTTAGGTTTTAAGAATTGCTTTGATGAAGAATATATTTTTTCATTTAAGTAGTCATAAATTGAGTTCCAAGGTGGGAGCGAGCATGAGCCAAGGTGGGCAAATCATTCAGTATTTAAAGAATTTTTCCCAAAATTTTCAATTGGTCAAACCTTCAACAGTGGTTGGTTTAAGTATTGGTACATCTTCAATCAAAATTGTTGAGATGAAGAAAAACAAAAACCAGTGGAAGCTTCTTAATTTCGGTTTGGTTCAGCTCAATGAAGATGCCATTGTTAATCGAGAGATTGTTAATCAAATTGCGGTGGTCGATGCATTAAAAACATTAGTAAAACAAATAAAGCCAAAAAATAAAAATGTTTGTTCCGCAATCTCAGGTACTGGAGTCATTGTAAAGAGAATGTCTGTTGAAGTTCCAAATATAAAAGATTTGCAAGATCAAGTTTTCTGGGAGGCAGAGCAATATTTACCTTTTGATATTTCTCAGGTAGTGATGGATTACCAACTTTTAAGTCGTTCAAAAGATAATGAATGTAGTGTTTTGTTGGTCGCTGCTAAGTCTGATTCGATTCAGGTGCTGATGTCTTGCATTGAAGAAGCTGGTTTGCGGCCACAGGTGATTGATATTGATCATTTTGCCTTACAAAATACATTCGAAGCAAATTACCCTACAGATCCGTCTGAAGCAGTTGCGTTGGTAGATATAGGTGCAAGTAGTTTGAAGATAGTTGTGGTTCATGATGGAGTTCCTGTATTCACAAAAGATAGTGCAATGGGGGGGAATCATCTCACTGCAGAAATTCAGAAGCATTTGAATCTTTCTTATGAAGATGCAGAAACTCTAAAAGTAGGATCTCGTGACTCTATTCCCCAGGAAGTAAATGAGTTAATGCAAATAGCCGCTGAAAATTACGCGAGTGAAATTAAAAGGGCATTAGATTTTTATAATGCTTCCATGGGAGGAGCTTCTGTTTCTTATTTGTTATTAACGGGTGGAGGAAGTCGTCTTCCGGATTTATCTGCATTAATTGA
>PBMP01000079.1 GCA_002722705.1 Pseudobdellovibrionaceae bacterium
ATTTTACTTTTTCATTTTTCTCTACTTTCTCGTCTTGCTTATCTCATTTACTTTGGAAACATCCTTCTTCTCATTGCAGTTCTCATTCTTGGACGAACAAGCTTAGGTGCGACTCGATGGATTTCAATTGGAGGGGGCATTGGAATTCAGCCTTCTGAATTTATGAAAATTTCATTAGTCATTGCCCTTGCTAAATATTTTGAAACAGACAAAACATTTGGCGGATATGGATTTAAAGAATTGATCATTCCCGGGTTGATTGTTGGAGTTCCTGCGGGATTAATTATGCTTCAACCAGACCTAGGAACAGGAATGATTTTAGTTCTGACATTTGGAATTCTAATGCTTTTTATGAAAATCAAAACAAAGACCTTAATTGTTTTAGGGCTTGCTGCCGCAGTGACACTCCCTGTAGCTTACAAATATGGATTAAAAGAATATCAGCAAAAAAGAATTCTTTCCTTTATTGATCCAATGAGTGATCCCCGAGGAGCGAGCTGGAACACTCGTCAGTCTATGATTGCTGTTGGAAGCGGTAAACTATGGGGTAAAGGTTATAAAAACAGTACTCAAAGTCGATTTAATTTTCTTCCTGAGCAACATACAGATTTTGTTTTTAGTGTTTTTAGTGAAGAACATGGATTTATCGGGTGTGTATTACTTCTCATTTTGTACTTAGGTTTTCTTTCAAGTGGGATTTCAATCGCATTTCAAGCAAATGATAAATTTGCGATGGTCTTAGCACTTGGTCTTACCACTATTTTATTTTGGCACACCTTTATTAATTTATGCATGGTAATCGGAATTATGCCGGTTGTTGGAGTTCCTCTTCCGTATATGAGTTACGGGGGGTCATCTCTGATCACCTCCATGATTTGTGTTGCTATTTTAATGAATATTGCGAATAAAAAAACAATGTTTTAAAAACTAAAAATGAATCCCAACCTAAATTGGTGATCAGAAACGTCAATCCAGTTAATTTGCCCAGCATCACCTGAAGAGGACTCTCCTGTAAGTCCTGAAATTCCTATCGCATAGTGAATGACTTCGAATTGATAGCCAAGCTTCACTTTCCAACGAGATGAAAGTTTATATTTTCCATTAAGTCCAAGAGACCATTGATAGTTTTGTCCTAATGTTTCAGAGTTTTCTTGGTCATCTTTTTGATATACGGGAATTCCAATTTTTGCTTCAAAATCAGAAAGAATTCGATCGGTCCACATTTTTCGAACTCCTCCTAAGAGTGCAACTTCTACCGCTTGAGCATGTACACTTCCTCCCGTCTCTATATTCGAATCAAAAGAACGATAGTTAGCTCCAAACTCCCCATACATACTCAAATCTTTTCTTCTAAAAAGAGGAAGTTCATATCCTCCTCTGGCATTGAAAACGAGCATCAACGAATCCCAACCTGTTCCAGCTCTGAAATACCACGGACTTTTTGTGAAAAGTTGATACTTAAAATCTAGGTCAGCACCCACGATAAAAGGAGTTAATTCTTGAGGCTCACTTCCATTTGAAAAATTCATCAATGTTTCTCTTCTCATTTTAAGTGGCATATCAAAACTTAAATGAAAGCGATGTCTTGAATCTTTTTGATAAGCAATTTCTGCCGCCAATGAACGAGAAGCTGTTGTTCTCATTCGATACCCTGCATTGACAAAACCACCATATCCAACTAATAATACGCTCTCAATACTATCTCCATTTGTAGTATTTGATGCAAAAACAGAAGCACCTCCAGAGACCTCAATATCTCTAGTGACTTCCCAATGCACACCGGTCTCTACTTGAGCTCCGCGATATCCATTTTTTTGAAGAGTTCCTAGCATTTTTTGACGGGGCGCAAATGACACCTCTCCTCGAGTTTGAATTCCCCAAGAACGACTCCAGTTCCACCGGTGTCCTAAATAAAGTCCTAGTCCTATGTTTGTTAAAAGTAGATTTGGAACGCCTCCATTTTCTGAAGGATCATTTTCAAATAACGTTGGATGTTGTCGAAGTTGAATGGACAACCCTGTTGTAAACACACTGTTCCACACAGAATCTAAATTAAAGTTTCTCTCCACCCCAAGCTCTAAGTTTGAAAATTCTGCACTTCGATTACCATTAGTAATACTCATTTGAGAATACTTTAAATACCCTCCGACTTTTCTTTTACGATTATACTCTACAGACACCTGAACGAGAGGCCTAACGGACCGACTTTCTGAGGTTCTTTTTCCGTCGTTATCACTCATACGAACTCTATAGTAGGAAGGTCCAATAAAGGTCCCCAATTCAAAAACAAGATCAGAAGGATGAGAAAAATTTTCTTGCTCTAATAACTCTACTCGTGCACTTGCAATCGTTCGAGTTCTTAAATCTTCTTTTTCTTCAATAGTATGTGCTTTTTTCCATTCTTCCTTAACCGGAGGAAGAGGAATCTCATGTTGAAAGGTATAACGCTCTATGGATTGAACGACTTCAACAGGGTGTGGTTTTGGCTGAGGAGGAAGCTCTCGTTTTCTTGGAACCAAAGGTTTATTTTCTTTTTTCAACTTTCTTGCTGTTATTATTTTTTTTGGTAAAAATCGCTCATGAACTTCATTCACCTCAACAGTTCCTGAGTTTGAGTCTGGAAGATCTTTTACTTGAGTAAACACTTTAAACTCAGCTTTTAATTGAGTCATTCCCCATTTTTTTAAAACAGGTTCAGGAATATTTATTTCATTTTCTGATACTGTTTTTTGAAAAAAAACTTTTCCATCACTTGTCTTCATTTCCACGCGATAAGAATTTGCATACGAAACAGAATCCCATTTTAATTTATTTTCATGATATTCGATTTTTTGTGGTGGTTTAGGATGAACTGTAATTTTCTGAAAATCACTCCATTGACCTTCCCGATCTCCCTCAGCAACTCCTCGAACTCTCAAACAGTACTTCCCAGGAGTCATTTCTTTTTCCCACTCAGCTTTTTGAGTCGTTTCTATTAAAGTACTCTCCTTACAATTACTTCCTTTAGAAATTTCAACTTCATATCGAATTGCTCCTGGAATTTCTCCCCAGTCAAAAGAAACAGCTCTATCATAAGATTGTGCAAAAGCTTGGGAGACTGAGAAAATGAGGAATAAAATCATTTTTTACCCTCACTTTGATCTGACTCCACTTTAACCTTTAAAGAAGCAGGAGCTCTTAAGACTCCAATCCATCGAACTAAAAATGAAGATTCAGAAAACTCTCCCCATCTTGGTTTTTGTTTTTTTGAACCTTTTGCAATACCAAAAGCACTTACTTTCCAAGTATACTGACCTGAAGGAATATTTTTAGATAAGGATACAGAGTTTTCTTTTGTTTTAAATTTTTTAAAAACCTTTCCTTTTTCTGGAGAACCTAAATAGACTTTCACAAGATAACCTTGTGCACCTTCTACTTCTTTCCATTCAAGATCAATCTGATAAGGGTTTTCTTCTTGTATCTTTGCATTTAACACTGGCTCTATAATTTCTGGTCCAGCTAAACGATCTCCATACTTTAGAGTAAATGATCGAGGTTTTCCTTCATTTCCCAATCTTCCAACTTCATCAATGGCGCGTACGTTCCATTCATAAGTCATAGGAGTCGGTGTAAGTGAAACGCTTAAACCTTCAATAATTTTCTGATCAATTTTCTTCTGTGCGCCTGAAGGATCCACCTGATACAACGTCCACTGATATGATTTTGCTCCCTTTACTTCTTTCCACTTAAATTGAATTGATTTTACTTTTTCTGCTAAATAAGTACGAGCTGATTCGGGTTCAATTTTTTCAACCTCTGCTAGAAGTGGGGGCTGATGAAGGTCTAAAGATCGATAAGAACTCACAAGGAGAGGTTTTTTATTTTTATCAAGTGCTCTGACTCTCCAATATCGTACTCCTAGTGGCATCTTTAATGTTTCAAGTTCATTTTTTTGAATTACTTTTCGGTAAATCACCTGATTAAATTGGGAGTCTGCAGCTACTTGAAACTGATAAAATTTTGCACCATGAACCGGTTCCCACTGAAATTTAATCAACGGCTTCTCAGATTTAAAAACGATTACCTTTTGATCTTCTGGTGAGATCAGTTGAATTCCACCTTTTTTTGTATAAAAAAACGATCGAATACGAGAAGGGAGAGAATCAGATTCTGATGGCTTTTTAGAACGTGTTGACCGAACTCTCCAAAAATAATTTCCATTTTTTTCGACTTCCCAATGTTCATCAAATCCAGTGACCCATTTTTTATAAACTACATCCTCAAATTTTTTATCTGTCGCAACTTCGATTAAATACCCTGACGCTTCTTCTACTCCTTCCCATCTAAAACGAACAGTCGGATTTTCAGATGAAAACTGAAGACTTGATTGATCTTCTGGTTCTTTTAGTACCGGCGTTTTAAATTGATCAAAATGAAGAACTTGCATTTTTTGAATCGGGGTAACAAAAGATACTTTTTTAGTTCCTTTCGCTCCAACGTCTGAATAAGTAGTTCTAATTCTCCAAGAGTACATTTTTGAATCAAGATCCGAAAACTGAGCTTCATAACTGATTCGACCACTTACACTTTGACTTATTTTTTTTACAAAAAGAGGCTCTATTTTATTTTTAAATCCAGAATCTGTAGAAAACTCAATTTGATCAATTCCACCTTTTTGTTCAGAATCACTCGCCCACAATGGTTTAAATGTCGGTTTCTTTTCAACGAATGTAATTTCCTTTCCTTGACTCTCTTCAAAAATTTGGACAGGAATATGTTTATAAATTGTTAACTTTCTAGAAGGACTTTCAAAGGAAATATTTTTGTTTTCTTTTAAAATTAAACGCCAAAAAAATTCCCCTTGAGGAAGCGCATATTTTATTTTCTTTAACTGATGATTTCTTACCTGAATTTCTTTATAGATAATTGAAAATTTTTCATTCTTTGAAATTTGAACAAAAACATTTCCTTTGTAGCTTTCATGATTCCATTCAAAAGGGATCGAAACTATTTTTTTATTTGATATAAATCGAGCATTTGCAACTGGCGTTTCAGGCCAAATCAGTAACTTTTCTTTCTTAACCCCATCAGTACTTAAACTTCCTTTTTCGTGTTCATTGATTGAAGTTTTTCCGTTTTCTGTTTCTAAATCAACAGATCCTTTTTCTACAGTGACCTCTAAACTCGATTTTTCTTTTGATAAGCTTAATTGTCCTTCAGAACCTTGATCAAGTTTAATCCTACCTTGAGCTGTTTTAATTGCAACTTTACCTTGCTTTCCACCACCTTTTGCAAAAACATTTCCTTGCAAAAATTCTAGTTCAATCTGATCTTCACTTCGATCAAGAACAACTAAAGAATTTTCTGAAAGTTCAATAACGGATCCATCTGTAAACGTAATTCTCGCTTCACTATTTTCAGCTGTTCGAATTGCATCCCTTTTATATAAATCTTCAGAATTTTGAATCACTTCCCATAAAACTTCTTTATCAAACTTTCGTTGAACGGTATTTAGAGTTTCTTCTAAACGAGCCACTTTTACTGACGCTCCTCCCCGGACAGACCGAGGAGAAAGTTCTTTTTGTAAAAGAAGACCAAGGTAACTCAATAAAACCAGTGCCAAAAAAATGACAAATGCCGATTGAATGTGAGTGATTTGATTTCTCTTTAATTTCATCTATTTTTCAATACAGTACAAAAAAGATCTATTTTTCAATACTTTCCTCCAACGAACGGATCGGAATTTTAAATCAAAAATAAAGGATTCATTAATTTCACTGAAGACTCTGGAAAAAACATCCGAAGAGTGATGTGGCACTTATGAAAGTACGAATATCAATACGTCTTAAACTCATTGGAATGATTACTGCGATTCTTATTGTTGCAGCAGGGTCTATTGTATTATTTGCAACCGACCTTTTCTCAAAAGACAATAAAGCCAGAGTACAAGAAGCAAACCTAGAATCTGCACGACTTCTAGCTTCAGAAGTCAGGACTACTCTTTTGAATTTAACAGAAAAAATGAGATTGATAGGAATTACTTCCCTTCAAAAAATTTCAGCAGAACAAATTGAAGCTTTGCAAAAACCTTTTTTCGAAGGAGAAAAAGATCTTCTTGCTGAACTTGTGATTCACAAAACAGGAGAAAAGATAATCACTGTTGGAAAATCTTTTAATCCATCCCTTGTTCAATCATTGCAATTTAATGAAGATGATATTCGAGCCATTTATCAAGAAAACCCTGAATCTTCATATCTATACCCAAAAGAACAAATTTTTATTAGTCAGCTTAAAGGGCAAATTCCGGTTATCTCAATTTCTGTTCCACTTATTACTAATGATCTTGGAAAAGTGACTCATGCGGTAGTGGCAATTATTCAGTTAGATCGACTTTTAAGAAGTGTAAAAAGCGAAGGAATTATTACTTCGTATCTTGTTGACTCAAAGGGATACCTTATTGCTCACCCTAATCAAAAAAGAGTCATTCAAAAAGATAACGTTTCTCATCTTTCGATTGTAAAAACACTGATGAAAGGATTGACAAACAATGGTCAAACCAGGTTTATAGATCCTGAATCAAAGATTGCTTATCTTGGAGCTTTTAAAACGGTTGGTTTTGCTAATTTAGGAATTATTTCTCAAGTAGAAGAAGATAAAGCACTAGCTCCTGCAAGAAAAGTTTCAAAAACCTCTACGATTATTACTGGAATGGTTGCAATTGTAGCCTTTCTTGTAGTGTTCTTCTTTAGTCTTTCACTGACAAAACCTCTTTTAAGTCTGGTTGATGCTACAGAAAAAGTGGCTTCAGGAGAATATGATATTAAAATCAAAAAGACGACTCGAGATGAAATGGGAGATCTCGTCACTGCATTTAATGGCATGACCCAAGGATTAGCAGAACGAGAAAAAATGAAAACCGCTTTTGATAAGTTTCATAGTAAAGAAATGACAGAAAAAGTCCTTTCAGGTGAATTAAAACTTGGAGGAGAACGTAAACAAGCAACGGTTTTCTTTTCTGATGTCAGAGGCTTTACTGCAATGAGTGAAACAATGGAACCGGAGCACCTCGTTCGAGTCCTCAATCGCTATATGACAAAAATGGTTTCTGTGATTCTCGAACATGGTGGCATGGTAGATAAATTTATTGGAGATGCAATTATGGCCGTTTGGGGTGCGGTTGATCAAAAAAGTAATGACGTTGAAAATGCAGTACGTGCCTGTTTAAAAATGAGAATCGCATTAGATGAATTAAATAATGAATTTATCGAAGAAGGCCTTCCTATATTAAAAATAGGAATGGGCCTTAACTTTGGGCCTATGATTTCTGGAAACATCGGATCTGACGAACGTATGGAATTTACGGTGATTGGAGATGCTGTGAATACGGCATCACGAATCGAAGCTCTAACAAAAGCTTTTGGAACCGATCTGCTCATTAGTAAAGACGTACTCAATAAAGTAGAAGATCTCTTTGTAGTCGAAAAAGCACACGAAGCAATGGTAAAAGGAAAAACAGAACCTCTTACTGTTTACAAAGTACATGGCTATTATGAAGATGGAAAAGAAGTTCTTATCGAAACTCCTTATAGTGTTTACGAAGCAGAAAAAAGTGATAAAGTAAAAAGTGTTGGTGGAGAAGACTCTCAAAAATCTTCTACTAAAGAAATAAAATCTCGCTATCAAAAAATGACTTCATATACAGTGAATGCTCAAGGTATATTTTCTGAATCACCCGTCTATTTTGAAAATCCAATTTCAGAAAAATCAAAAGAGAAAAATAAAAAAATACAGCCCCATCCAAAAAAGAGTAAAAATCACCTCAGTGCTCCTCTTTACTCTATCGTTATTGGAAGCTCTGATGGGAAAATAAAAAAGTCACCTCTTTATCTTCAATCTCAAAGAAAAGAATTTGAAGAACGTCCAGGACTCAGAGTAAACATCCAAAAACCTCCTGAGTCACAATCACAATCAATTTAACGATAATAAATAGTTGTTTTTGGTAGATTTCTTCTCAGCTGACGAAGAGCTCTCCACTTGATTTGCTTATTTTCACCAAGATAAAGCTCTTTCAATTGAGTTAAAGGGTAAAGACCTTCAAGTGAACTAATTTTATTTCGACTTAAATCTAAATACTCTAAAGAAGATAAATGAGAAAGCGAAGATAAAGATTGAATTCGATTATCTCTTAAAGAAAGGTACTTTAATTGATTCAATGAAGACAAAAAACTAAGATCCTGAATTTCATTTCCAGCAAGACTCAACCATTCTAATTGATCAAGGTTTTGAAGACCACTTAAATCAGACAAGGGATTATAAGAAAGGTTTAATTTTTTTAATTGCTTTAACTCAGTAATTCCATCTAACGAACGAATTAAATTCCTATCCGCTCTTAAGTCTTGAAGCCTAGATAAATTTTTAAGAGCAGATAGAGAACGAATTCTATTTTTTCCAATATTTAAAAATTCTAATGAGGTTAAATTCCCCAAAGGCTCAACAGATTCAATTGCAAGATTCATTCGAAGAGAAAGAACCTTAAGCTGAGAAAAACTTGAAAGCGGATCAAGTAAAACGAGTCGTCTTCGATCTAAAATCATTTTTGATCTCAACGCCAAAGTTTTACGCGCCCCTGCACAGGATTTTCCAACAGGAACAAAGTGCTCAAGCACAACTTCAATGGTTTTTTGTAAGTCTGGTTCCAAACTCTCCGCAGCTTCACACCAATGCTGAAAGTCCCAATGAGTGGGCTCTAAATCCGTATGTTTAGCTCGGTGAATTTCTGGCACAGAAAGCGAACGGTCGTTCTTATTTAAGGGATGAGGACCACAGGAACTGAGAAAAAGAACACTTCCCAGCAAAGGAGTAAAAACACGAAAGCGGCTCCTTACTTTATCAACACTCATCAGATTCCTAAATTACCGTTGTTCTCAAAACTCGTCAAATGAACAAATCAAAAGTTTGTTTTACAAGGAAGTACCAGGGGTTACTACAGAGAAATCTCGATGACGATCTGTACCTCTTGCTGTCCCAAAAAGACTCCTAAGTTGACCGCATGCAGCAAGAATATCTCTCCCTCGTGATATTCTGACTGTTGCAGTCACTCCTTCATCCATCAATCGTTTTTGAAAACGCCTCACTTTCTCGTCATTGGGTCGACTAAAGTCTGATCCAGAATGTGCATTAAAAGGAATTAAATTAACTAGCGCAGGGATTCCTTTTACTAATTGAATCAATCGATCAATGTCTTCTTCTGAATCGTTAATCTCTTTCAATAGAACATACTCAAAAGTCACTTTTCGATGCCGATGCAAAGGAAGTGATCGAATACATCTCATTAAATCTTTTAGTGGCCATCTTTTATTGACGGGCATAATTTGATTTCTAATTTCATCAGTGGTTGCATTTAAGGAAACCGCTAATGAAACATCTGTTTCTCCAATCAATCTTTCGATAGCAGGAACAAGACCGCTTGTACTTACCGTAATTTTTCTTTTAGAGAAATGAAGTCCAGTCGAGTCGAGAAGAATTTTACAAGCATCAATCACTGCATCAACGTTATGAAGTGGCTCTCCCATTCCCATAAAAACAATATTAGTAATGGGAGCAATTTTTCGAAGGGCATGGATTTGACCGACAATTTCATGAGTTTTTAAATGTCGATCCAATCCCTGAATTCCAGTAAGGCAAAACTTACATCCCATTGCACATCCCACTTGAGACGAAATACATGCAGTTAGTCTAGACCACTGATTGGAATCTATTTCTACATCTGTTTCATGAGCATGACATTGATCAGAATTGACTTCCACAAAAGCATCATTCCCTTTCTCTTTTAAAGCATGAGGAAGAATGACACTTTCAATTGTTTTTTCATCTTTTAAAGTCCACAAAAACTTCATTGTTCCATCTGTAGAAATTTGATGAACTTTTTCTTTCGGAAAATAAATTTCTACATTTTCAGAAAGCCAGAGTCGAGTTTTTTGAGAAACATCGGTCATCTCCTCCCAAGAGGTGACTCCTTTTTGATAAACCCATTGAAAAAGTTGTTTAGCTCGATATCGAGACTGGGCTCTTTTCTTTTTTTCTCGTTCCTCAGAAGAAAGCCCTCTCCCCTTTCCTTCACACAAAGGATAAAGAAGATCAGCAAGTGCTTCTCTGGTGAGATCTTGAAAATAAATCATGACAGGTTATGTACCATGGACCTTCCTGCTTCACAATACATAACCATTAAAGTCAACGTTTTCAACTCATTGTTTTTATTGATAATAATAAAAATATCTATTTTTTATAAAGGATCATCTTGTAAATCAATCTGAACAGAAGCCTTTGGATCAACGGGTTGACTCAAATCAAAATGAGCCTCCAATCGAAACCGTTTCACATAAGTTCCTGTTTTTTCATCTAGGGATAACGAGCCTAAGACTCGAAATAAGTGAGCTTGCCAAATCTGTGGCTCTCCCAAGATCAGTCCTTCAAGAGTCATGATATCAATACTGACATTCTCTAAGTTCTCTAAAAGATCTAAATATGCATTATGTTTAAGTAAAAAAGGAGATTCTGGAGTGACTTCATTACAATGAACCTGTTCATCTTGTGAAACCGCAGTCTGATTATAAACCAACGAAGTATTATTAAACAGATCAGTCACCCGACTTTCTAAAGAGGGTGCTTGATCAAATAAACTGAACGATCCTTGAATCACAGTACAAAACTCATAACCTCCAAGCATTGGCTCAGGAATGCAGGACTGATCAACTGCATTTCTAAAATCGCCCACTTCAATTAAAGCATTACAGTACTCTTCTTCAGTCAAACATCCCTTTTGAAAAAGAAACTCCGGACCTAGAGAGGACTGATTTTCTTCACAATATTGTTCTTTCGTTTTTCCCAGTGGAAGAAACGAAACATAAATATAATAATCACCCTCTAGCGTAAAATTTCCGTCGATATCACAACAGCCCATACTGGTTTGGTCTTCTACTCGAATCTCACCCATCACCTGATTATAAATAAAGTGAGTCGAACTGACTTCCAAATCTATATCAGTATGTTTAAGATGAGGCTTACCATCAGAATCAAACTCCAAAAGATTATTTTGATCTAAAGTAACACAATCATATCCGTTCTCGTCCGTTACCCCTGAAAAGCCAGGGACTCCTGGAGCAAAAGTATCAATCAGTACCTCATCATTTCGAGACGCACGAATATTTAAAGTATATTCTGATTCATAATAAAATGGCTGATTCTCATAATCAGATTCAGTGATTTCATTTCCATTGTAATCCACAGGTTCTCTGAGAATAGAGCAGATTTTTGTTCGAGGCTCTCGTTGTCTTTCAAAATCAAACCAAATTCGATAAGTCCCTTCAAAGAAAAGAAATTCATCATCATGATAAACAGGAGTGACGTCATTATCAATACGAAGCGGAATATGATCTCGAACATCAACAATTCCATCAACAACAAGCTCTGCTCTAGCTTCCCATATTTCTAAAGAAGAAGATTCAATATCAATCTGGTTGGTAATTTCATCATTTTCTATAGAAAAACAAGCCGTCCCATCTTCATCCGTACTTCCAGAGTATTCAAACGAATAAAATTTTTGTGGATTTTGTTTTTCAAATAAAACAAGATTCACCTCAAAATCGAGATCATTAGCTCGTTTTCCATTTTGTTTATCCATCAAAAAACAAAACCGATATTTCACCTCTCCGGTATAGATCCTTTCAGACAAATCAATTCCTTCACAAGAAAGTAAAATGAAAGCCAATCCTAATAACCCTAGTTTTTTATTCGCCAAAATGCACTCCTACTTTAAAAAACACTCCAAAAACACGCCTCGGAAAATCCAAGCTTTCCAAAGAAACATCATTTCCTTTTTCATTAAACAATTGTCGATAAAGCACTTTAGATCCTATAAAAAATCGAGGAATCAAATAAATATTTGCATCGGCCTGAAGCTCTAGCTCCTGAAAACGAACGGGAGTAAAACGAGTAGAATAAAATGTAATTTCACCTTCTTCATCATAAGTTGGCTTATCCCATCGAGAATCTTTATTGTAACTTTCTGAAGTAAAGTAGTCTGAATCCTCCAATTGGTTTCTCAACTTTTCACTTGGCAAACGACGAGAATCGCCTGATCGACTGATCTGATAAATTCCTTGAAAAGAAAGAGACACCTTTTTGTACAACGCTCTTAAACGAAGACCACCACCTCCTCCTAATCGATAAGTGGTAAAAGATCCATTCATCAAAGCTGAAAGCCGGACAACCCCTTTCGTTCCATAACCGCCTTGAGCGTATTCAGGTTCCTCATGAAAATAACTGTCAGGATTATAACTTAACCCCACTTCTACTTGAGGTTCAATCTCTGCAGCAAACCAAGTTCCTTTCCCATAGCGACGTAGTGTCGGAGCTCCAGGGTGATTGACCCCTAGAAAATACTCTCCACCGAAAGCGATAAAAGAACCCACTTTACTTTCTTTATTTGAAAAAAATTCAAGCCCTCCGTGCAAACGTCCATCAACAGTTAAAGACGTCTGTGATCCATCTTGCTGAGGTCCAAACTCCACTGTGATTTCATTTTTCGATTCAATAAACTCACGATTTTGTCGAGAGAAACCATCGTCATCATCATAAAAACTCTCATCCGCAACTTCAAAAAGGACAAACGCTCCTCCTGCTGCTGGTGTTTCTTTTGAAGAAATAATCTCATCTGATTTCAGATTCTCTCTTTTATTTACGAAAACTCTTCCTGCCGCACCAAACGAAAGCTCAAAAATATCTGAGTTTAGATTTCTCACTCGCTCTTTAAACTCATTATACTTAAGCTTTCTTTTTTCTTTTTTGATTTTCTTTTCGTAAGTTGAATCTGCTGAACTATTTTTTTTTCTCTTTTCAATCTCTGCTTGTTCTTGTCTTTGTACTTCTTCTTTTTCTTCGTTCAAACGATCAACTTCAGCCTCAAGTTGTTTTTCTCGTTCATGATAATCCTGATTTTTTTTTCTCAGCTCTTGAAGTTCGAGCACTTGAGGATCCGCAGTCTCTTCTTCGACCGTCTGATCCAATATATTTTCACTCTGCTCAGGCTCAGCTCTGCTCACTGAAACGGACGTAAAGATTAAAAAAGACAAAAAAAGTCTAATAAGCATCGAACCTCTCCTTTGTCAGGTGGATGATGCACACTTAGCAATAAATAACGCACAAAGTCAATATTTACTTCATTATGAAAGCGTTCTCCTCTTATAAAAGTCCAAACTTTTGTAACAGATAAAATAAATCAACTACTCATCACAAACTAAACGAACCGTTGTTTTTACAAAACCGTCCTGAATGTCAGAGAGATAATCAACACGAGCAGACCAACTCATTTCAGGATTAACCCAACGCACTGGTCCTTCTGACTCCAAAATCCAGAGTCTCCATTCATCATTTTCTTTTTTCCAATGAAAGACCTTCGGATCTTTCATTTTAAAATCAAAAACCGCACTTTCCATTCCCATTCCCAGTAAACCAAAAACGGTCTTTGTTCCTACCTGTAAAAGAGTAAAAGCACCCTTCGTCTCTTTTTTTAATACTTCCCAAACTTGAGTACCGGAGATCAAAGTACAATTACCAAACTCAAAGGACTTACGAACAGAGGGCTCTTCCTTTTCTTCTTTCATTGCATTGAGCGATCCGGTAGGCGTCTCTACAGGCGCCAATAAAGGAGCTGGAGGAAGGGCCGGTCGGGGGCCACATGCACTAATTAAAATGAGAGCAAAAAAAAGAATTCTCATAAAGACGACTCACTTCCTGGACGAAAATGCGTTTCTAACGAATAATGAGAAAGTTTTCAATTCATTGACAAATATTTAATCAACATAAAAACAAGAAGTTACACGAAGCGGGTCAAAAAAAACGAAAAAAAACCGATAAGAAAAGATGAGGGACTTTCTTTTCACTTCAACAATTATTCTTGGGATCAATATTTTTGCCCCTCTCATTGCCGCTGGAACAAAGGAATTTATATTCATCGACCCGATCAACCTGCAAAAAAATACAAAGCAATTATGAAATGGGCAAAAGAAAATAACATCCCTATTGTTTTCCCCGATGATTAAAATCCAAGATAAGCTTTATTTGCAATCAACGTTGCAACTCCCCAACGAAAAGGATGCAGCCCTAAGGTTCCCGCACGTAATGCTTGTGCAACCCACTTCCAAGGATCTGTTTGCATTGACCAGTCTTCCCATTGATCTCGATTCACCACAAGTCCTTGTACAGGAAGTGCGTGTCTCTCTGAGAGGTATTGAGCAATTTGATCGAAATGATGTTCTTTTCCTGGACCTAGCCCTAAAAGACTCGGTTTCATGTAGGATTGAACTTGACCTCTACGAATAACGACCAATAAATCTTGATACTGATCCTGATCAAGAATTCTAATCCAGATTCCAAAAGAAGAAGGTAAAATCCGATTCCACCAACTATGTAATGCCTCTAATAAAAAATGAGTTTTTGAAAGTTGATGAACCAATTCATGTCGACTTTTTTTAGATCTTTTTGATCCAGGTAAAAATGGACTCGGCGTCACAACTGACGGAAGAGCCTGCTCTTTTAAATAATTCATCTGAGCGTGATAATGGTTTTGTGGAATCGAATCTTTCATCCATTGATCAACTTCGTTTCGATCAAAAACGATTATTTCTCTATTTTTAAAGTGAGCAGAAACTTCATCACATGTCCTTCCCAGCCACTCTGAAAAATCTTCATTTTCACAAAAAAATTCCTGAATTATTCCATCTTCAGCAACAAAATAAATGGGAGCAGGAACAGCATTTAATGTTCCCTTATTTTTATAATCTAAATGAAAAGCATTTTGAAACGCTTTCCAGTCGTAGGTGAGTTCCATTTACTCAACTCCTGTTTGGCGATTTTTTTCAAAATTAAGTTCAGGCTGATACCCAGGAAGTGGCTCAAAAAGAGATGCCTTTTCTTTTTCTCTTCCCTGATTCTCTTTCAAAGCTTTTTCAACTTTTCTTTCAAAAACCCAGTCGATGCCATAAGTCCCTAAAGGAAGAATTCCCTTTGGTGGAATATCTAAAGTACACTCCAATAGGCGATCTTCTTCATTGATCGACGGACGTTGCCCATTCATCCAGGATTGAAAATCCAATACTTCTACTTTTTTATCAAAAAAGAGATCTGCGGTAATCTGTCTTTCCGACGGATTTAAAACAAAAAGAGACAGTCCCTTCGAACCTTCTGCGCGAGACATCGGAATCACTTCGATGCGAGCATCTGCTATTTTCCAATGTTCTTTGAGTCCAGATAAATTCAAAACTTGATTCACAAAGCCTCTCCAAGCAACAAGAAGCTCTCCCTGAAGCTCCATCACCTGTGGAAGAGAAAATTGAATCAATGTTCCATCTTCAACTCCATGAACATGATAAGGAAGATCCCCCTCAATAAAAGCAGTCATCTCTGGGTCAACCTGATTTAATTTTTGATCTAAAAGTTTTTTCGCATCAGCAGTCATCAATGCAGATTGAGACAACACCAAGGCTCGACCACATCTCATCCAATTAAGTAACTTTTCAAGTCGCTCTCGAGTCAAAATTAAAGAAGGATCAATTACACAAAGAGAAGTCTCTTGATCTTGCTCCAAAAGGTCAAAAGATGAAGTCAGACGAAGTCCTTTTCCGATTTTTTTCTCAAGCTCATCCCAAAGAATTCCTGTTGGAGACCACGTATGAGTAGTCAAATAGATTGCTCTATTTTTTAATCGAAGTTTTCTCTGTGCTAATTGATTTCCTAAAGATTCTACTTTTTTTCTAAACCCTTGAGAGAACTGAATCCATTGATCGACATCAATAAAGACACCGCCCCCTCGTCCACCAAAAAGCAACAACGCTTTCATCAATAAAAACTGTTTTTCATTTATTTTGAGCTTCTG
Organism: Pseudobdellovibrionaceae bacterium; assembly: GCA_002722705.1. GTDB lineage: Bacteria > Bdellovibrionota > UBA1018 > UBA1018 > UBA6935 > UBA6935. The sequence continues at coordinate 15,911 of PBMP01000079.1, forward strand.
AAATCCGCCAAGCTCTGGAAAATAAACAAAAGGAGGACAATGACTTTCATCCACTGAAGTCGCTCGAGAAATGTACTCGTTTAATAATGTCGAAATTCTTTTAACATCACCAAAACTTCCAGAAACCATCTGTAAAAAATTGGAGTGATTTGAAACAGGGTCGGCTTCAGGAATATAAAGCTCAATACTTCGGTGTGGAAGCGCTGGCGCCAATCTACGAAAATGGTCCATTCCCTTATTTCGAAAACGTTCTTCTGAGAGTTGATAAAACCACTGTCGATTAACGGTTTCAAATGACTGAGTCTTCCATTGATTTGCTTGAGTCCGATTTCCATCAGAAAATTCTGGATCTTGAAAAATTCGATCCATTGTTTTGCGATAAACGATAGAAGCAGCTCTGCTGCGATCTCCTGCAAAGCCTGAAAATAATTTTCGGTGATGAGAGCGAGGGGCTCGGTAGTATTTCCACAGACTTCCTGTCCACTGAATTTCTACATGATCAAGGTACTCAGGTTGATTTTTTTCCAGATCACCTAAATACATAAAAAACTTGTTCTGATAGTTATAAAACCTTTTCGAGAAGGCTTCAGAAAATAAGGAAGGCAAAGCAAATACATTCGGAGGTAAGGAAACGAGCGTTTCGTGACCCTGGTAATTTTTTGCGTAGACTTCAGGATTAGAAATAAGATCTCTCGGAAACCCTGAATAAGGATAATGAAGTCCAAGCTCTGGCATCGGAAGTAACTGGACTTGTATATTTCTTAAAGCCGTTGCTTGGAGAAATTTAGTCAATCTTTGACTCAAATCCGATTCAAACACCTGCCAAGGAATAAAGGTACTCAGTGAGTGCACCCCTTCCTGACTAAGTGCATCCAGTCGATCTGAAAGCTCCTGAACAGGTGTCTCCCAGTAATGAAAAACACATTGTATTGGAAAGTGATTTGAATTCTCCCCCATCATGTGAAAATTATGACATAGACATTCAAGAGAGTCATCTTTAACGGTTGAGTTTTTGACTCTTTTTTTGATTTTTTTTTGAAAGGAACTAAAAACGTGTCTTCATCATCCCCCTTCGAGACAGAAATGCAGAGTGAAATTCGAACGCTTGCTCGTCAGTTTGCTCAAAAAGAGATCCTTCCACGAGTGGAAGAAGATGAAAAAACAGAAACCTTTCGTCCCGAACTCATTGAACAACTCGGCAGTCTTGGATTAACAGGAATTCCGGTAAGTGAAACCTATGAAGGAGCAGGACTCGGCTACCGAGAATATACTGCAGCGATTGAAGAAATTGCGAAAGCCAGCGCTAGCTACGCAATTAGTGTTGCAGTCACTGGCCTTCCTCAAGTCATTCTTTCTAATTATGGAACTGAAGAGCAAAAAAAACGATGGATTCCACCGCTTGCGACTGGAAAAGCCATTGGGGCCTTTAGTTTATCTGAAGCGGTTTCAGGAAGTGATGCTGCTGCACTGATTACCACTGCAAAAAAAGAAGGGAACTCCTATCTTCTCAATGGAACAAAGCTCTGGTGCACTCAAGGGGATGTTGCCGAAACTCTCATTGTAATGGCAAGAACTGGAGGAGAGGGACCAAAAGGAATCTCTGCATTTGTCGTAGAAAAAGGAATGTCAGGGTTTCGTCTTGGAAAAAGAGAAAAAAAGATGGGGTGTGGAATCTCACACACCATGGAGTTGGTTTTTGAAAACACAAAAATTCCAGAATCTCATCTCATTGGAAAAGAAGGAGAAGGCTTTAAAATTGCTCTTTCTGCATTAGATTCAGGAAGAATTACGATTGCTGCAACAGCCGTTGGAATCGCACAGGCCGCTTTAGATTGCGCAGTTCATCATGCAAAAGAAAGAGAACAGTTTGGAAAACCCATTGGTGCTCAACAGGGAGTCGCTTTTCTCCTTGCAGATATGGGAACTCAAATTGAAGCCGCTCGCCTCCTTGTTCAACAAGCTGCCACTTTAAAAGATAAAGACCAGCCTTACAGCCAACAAGCTGCCATGGCAAAACTTTTTGCAACAGACACCGCAATGAAAGTAACTACGGATGCTGTACAGATTCTGGGTGGATCTGGATACACTTCTGAATTTCCTGTCGAAAGATACATGCGAGAGGCTAAAGTCACTCAAATTGTAGAAGGAACGAATCAAATCCAACGTCTCGTCGTTGGAAGACATTTACTTGGAGGATTACGATGATTACAACCCGGCGCTTAAAAGATTCAGAACTTCTTGTGGACTGGAGTCATTTAACTCAAATTACTCCTGAGAAAACAGCCTCAGGCCTTATGCATCATCCGAATCTCGAAAGACTACAGTCGGCATGGGAACAACTCAAAGATTTGTTTGAAACACATCAAGCAGGATTCTTTCATGCGCCTGACGATGAAGAACTCAGCGCACTCACTGATTCACTCTCAATGGCAGAGACACTTCTCCAAGAAAAGGAATGGAAAGACGTACTTATTTTAGGGATTGGGGGATCTTCCCTGGGGCCGAAATGTCTTTTACAAGCACTCAAACTAGAGAGAAAAAATGATCTCTGTTTTCATTTTATGGAAAACCCAGACCCTGACCTGTGGAACGACACCATCCATAGACTAAACCCACAAAACACTTTGGTAATAGGTATTTCAAAATCAGGTGGAACATTTGAATCGATTGCACTACTTCAATGCGCTATGGAATGGATTGGAGAATCACGCTGGTCTTCTCAAATCGTTCTCCTTACTGATCCAACACAGGGAGACCTCAGAGCACTCGCAAATAACCTCTCTCTTCGGTCACTTCCAATTCACCCTTCAATTGGAGGACGGTATTCCATTTTTTCTCCTGTTGGGCTTTTTTTGGGAGCCCTTGGAGGAATCCCGATGAATTATTTTATGAATGGGGCTCATGCGGCTCGCAAAGAATGGCTTGAGAGTACTCCCGACAAGAACCCCTGGATGCAATCTGCTTCTCATTTAATTGCTCATGCCTCAACTCGTCCAAATCACGTATTCTTCCCTTATAGCTCAAGACTGAGACTTTTAGGGGATTGGTTTGTTCAATTATGGGCTGAAAGTTTAGGAAAAGAAGGAAAAGGATTTACTCCCATTGCTGCTTTAGGTGCAACAGACCAACACAGCCTCCTACAACTGCTTGTCGAAGGTCCGGACCATTTTGTGACGTTCTTTTTATCACTTGAAAAACACAGCGAAGATGTAAAAATTCCTCAAATTCCTCATCCTGCACTTGCAAGGCTTGGTTCATTTCAACTTTTAGGAGGACACACCCTTGGACACTTGCTCGCCACAGAGCATCAGTCGATTTCGAAAGTATTTATTAATCAAAAAAGACCTTCGGTACAGCTAAAGCTTGATCACCTCAATGCTCATACCTTAGGAGCTTTGATGTTTCATCTGTGTAGCTGGACGGCATTTACAGGAATCCTTTGGGAAGTCGACCCTTTTAATCAGCCTGGAGTAGAAGAAGGAAAAGTCTATATTAGAGAAATGCTTTCTGACAAAAACCAATCGTAAGAGATTTGACAGGTGAAATATTTCACAAGGGAAAGCAATTGCGATTTCCTTCAGAACGCCCTATCCTTATTTTAATGGTTTGTCCTCCTTCTGATGATGAAAAAACAACAGTACTCGACGCGACTCAAGAGACGCTTAGAAATGAACTTCAAGCAGCAAAAGAGCATGGTGCTTGCTTTATTGTCATTCGTGGAGCACGACAGGGGCATCGCTTCATTATTGATCAACATGAAATGACTCTTGGGAGAGATCCTTCTGCGGAAATCTCTATTGATGATCCAAGTATCTCGAGAAAACATGCACGAATTACAAAAACAGGAGAAAACGAATACAGCATCATGGACACTGGTTCTTCTAATGGAACCGTGGTTAACGGAAAAACGCTTGAAAAAAATCAACCTGTTATTCTGCAAAAAGAAGACATGGTTAAAATCGGAAGTTCGATTTTAAAGTTTCTTCCTGCAGGAGAAATTGAAATTCTTTTCTATGGAAAAATGGAAGACGCAGCTCATACAGATGCGCTCACTCGAATTTATAACAAAGGATATCTGATTGAAGCTTTGGATGCTGAATTCAAAAGAGCAAAAGCCCTTCACCAAGATTTTGCTCTGCTCTTTTTTGATATTGATCACTTCAAGAAAATTAATGATACTCACGGACACGATGCCGGAGACTACATTTTAAAGGAATTTACTCGAATCATTGCAACCAAACACCTCGAAGAAAAAGAAGTGTTCGGTAGATATGGAGGAGAAGAGTTCATCATTCTTTCTCCAGGTAAAAACAATGAACAAGCAGAAAAGCTGGGTGAAGATATTCGCGCTACGATTGAGGCACACCCCTTCATCTATGAAGGAACTCGAATCCAAGTAACTGCAAGCATTGGGATCTGTAATATCGATTCCTCTATTGAGACAAGTCAAACATTACTTAAAAAAGCAGATGCCGCTCTTTATGAATCCAAAGAAAACGGTAGAAACCAAGTTTCAGTCGCTTGATTTTTTTACTAAAATTGATCGGATAAAAACTCTTGAACAAGATAACTGAGCTCGGTCCATCCTCAATAGCGCACCAAGCGACTTCATTTCCATTTCAAAAAGCGGATTTACTTCAAACTCTTTTAAAGCTGTTTCTAGTTCGGGCTTCGATGTTTCTTTCTTTTTCTTTTTGACGTACCACAACCAACCTGCTCCATACCCAGCCCCTAAGATCAATGGAACTGGACTTACAAGGTAACCAAGAGTTGCAAGAAGACCTACCCCCATGACTGTCCCCATTCCTTTGACTTCTTGTTTAAAAGATCGGTCCTCTGTACTTATTTTTTTTATTTCTTTTATTTTCTGATGTTTTTTTGGTTCAATATTTTCGATCCAATCAACAACCATTTTAACTTTCCAAAGAGCGATCAACTCATCAAAAGTAGATTCATACTCATATTCTGTTTCAAAAGAATCACGATATCTTCCCAAATTTTTTGTTTCGATTTTTTTCACGGTATTTTCGAGTTTTCGATTTACACAAACTCTAAAAAGCTCATGAAACTTATCAGGAATTCTTGAAAAATCTAAAAACAACTCTGCAATAGGATTATAGACCTCATAATAAGGAAGATCTGGATGAAATTGCCAAAATTGCCTAATAAAAAATTGATTTCTGGGATTATCTAAAATTTTTGGATTCACTTTTTTTACAGGAATAGCGTTTTCTTGAATAATTTCATACACCATCGAATGCGAATACGCGATACTAGAGAAAAGAAATAAAAGAAGAGAAAAAAAAGAACGACTCACAGCCTTACCACTCCAGAGGATTCAATCTTAAAAAAAGAAGCATCCTTATATCTCTCATCGCTCTAAACTCCAAGGTTCCTTTTCTTTTTTATTCTCTTGGTGGCTCCATTTTCTTTCATTTACTTTTTTACAAAGAAAACTCTCTTCTCGATGAGAAGAGGAAAGATAGTGATTTTTCTTAATTTGTTCATTAAAAACAAGAGATTTTGTCCAACACCATTGATCTGAATAAACCTCTGCTTTTTCCCATCTTAGACAAACAGACAAAGTCAAATCTCCTCCAGTTGGATCAAGAGTTATTTGTTCCTCACGAACACCGGATGAAGAAATACAGCTCAAAGACTCTTGATAACTTCCAAACCGAAAATCCACATTTTGCTTTCTCTCTCCAGAGCAGTGAAGATGAAGGTCTTCAAAACTAGACAAAGAACTTCTGATTATATTTTTAGCCGCGCTTTTTGAAAGTTCATCTTGTTTCCTCTCTATGGACGATAAAATAGGTTCAGATTTTTTATGAAAGAGCCCATCATCTCTTTGACTCTTTAATCGAATTAATTCATCTTTTTCAGAAATCAAAGGCAAACTATTTTGAAAATCCTGTATAGACTTCAAAATCTCTTCTTCCATCTCAGACGAAAGTTGTGTTGAAAGTTTTTTTAACTTGCAGTTTTCAGACAAATTAAAACGATCGTTTTTAGATAAAAAGCTTTTTCTCATCTCCGAAATCAATGGATAAAACACCTCATCTTCATTTAAATCTTTATTTGAAATTTTAAACTTCTTTCTTACAGACTTTAAATTTAAAATTTCCTTTAGATCGTCTTCTTTAAGGTAATTTTTTTTATTTAAATGAAAAAGATCCCAAAAAAAGAAGTTTTTATATTGATCATTAAAATTCATATTATGAAAAGACTCTCGAAAAAGAAGAGACTCAATATCTTGAGTGTCTGAATTAAAATAAGCTTCCATTTCCGAATAAGATACACATAAATCTTTATCAGAAAATTCTTCTCCATCAAAAGAGTTCAATAAGTTTAAAAAATACTGAAAATGGCTTTGAAAAATATCATAAGCAAACCAAGGATAATCATTACTGATCCGAGTTAAAATAAAGAACCATCGAGAACTGTATTCTTTTTCTGTAAAAAACCCTTGCTCAAGTAAAGACTTTAAAAAAACTCCATCTTTTCTTGGATCAAAATTTTTCTGAAACTTAGAAAACAAAAAAGAAGCTTGATCATCTGAAAGCATTCCAACTTTAAGATCATAGTCAAGCGATGCCTGATTCCAAATTTGAGAATCATAAGGAACATCACAATAATTATTTAAAAAATCATTCACAGATAATGATGTTTTTTTCTTTTTAGGAATTCCTTTTTTAGTTAGCTTTTCTTTTTTATCAAAGAGCAGGTAAAGTTTTCCCTCTGACCCCGTAGTCATTAAAACTTGGTTTTGGTAAAAATATAACTGTTCAAAATAAATAAATGGATCAGTTTCTATGAATGAAAAATCATTCATAGAAATTTCATAAAACTTTGAATGACTATAAAAATCAAAGTAAATGAAAAACCGATCTTCTTTTTCTGAAAACCTAATTATTGGATTTTCAATCGCAGGGATTTCTTTTTTGTTAAAAAAATGTAATTTTCTTTTAATAAAATCAAACACACCCCAACCACGTGTTGTTTGAGCAACAAGAACTTTGTTTTGAGGAGAAACCTCTGAATAAAGCACCTTTCCTTTAAAATTCAGTTTTTGTTTCTTTTTGCTTATTATATTTGAAAGAAAAAAAGAGCCTGAATCGAATTGATAAATAAAGCTTTCATGATCAATCCAAAAAAAATCTTTAATTTTTTGATTTAACTGAATGATTTTTTTGGTTTCAAAATCATACAAAAAATTATTTTCAAATTCCTTAATCCAAATTAACTTTCCATAAGGAGAAATCTTGATATCTAGAACTTTATTTCTTAACTTAAGCTTATTCAGTTGAAAATCACTTAACCGAAGAAGACTCATCTCTTGCTCTGTATGAGAAACAATGAAATCACCCTGAACATTAGCTATTTCACCTTCAATTTCAATCGAAGGACCACCTGTAAAAAGGGAAAGCACTTTCCACTTTTTATCACTTCCTTTTTTTTGGATAAAATAATCATCTAAATCGGAAAACAGAGATTCAACTGAAACATCAGTAATTGTTTTTATTTTTCGAAACGAAGGGAGTTCATAAATCACTCCCTGCTCATTGATTTCATCTAAAATAAAAACATAACGGCCTGTTTTTGAAAAAACAGCATGAGCTTGAGTCGTCTCCACTGGAATCGTCCTCATCCAGTTAAACTGCAAATCAAGTAGTCCATAGGTGTCCCGTCCTTTTCGTCCAAAGACAAACCTACCGGAGGGAGAAACCTCTGAATAAACCAAAGAATGTCTCAATTTTTTTGAATTCACTAAATCTGAATAAGCTAACGGGGTCAGAGATCCCATCCACAACAATAACAATACCCATCTCATAATGCGACGAGTTAGCATTAAAAATAAAAGACGACAATGCGTAGATATTAAAATCTCATTTTTGATAAAGCTTATTAATATCAATTACTTAACTTCAAATTTCGATATTCAGCACACGCTTCATTTCATTTCAAAAAACTTGTTTTTTTTGATCGACTAATGCATAGTGTCTACCAATGGCTCTCCTCGCTCTTTCAAAATCATTGCTTTTCTTGGCTCCCTTATTAGTAAGACCTGATCTGACTCTTGCTTATGATGGGTGTCATCTTGAAAGAAAAGAGAACGTAGTCCCACAAGAAATTGCGTGCCAAATAATCAATCAAAATCCATCGAAATACTCCAAAATGAGTGACTTTCGTCACTGGATGGATAAAAAGACCTCCTCTTTTGTTGAAGAATTCAGCCTGATATACAATGACATGGCAACGGGATCTTCTCAAAAATGTTCTTTTAAGGAGCATCCTGACTCCCCTCCTACTTGCTGTGGCAACGCATGTGTTTTGACCATCAATTCCTACTATGCTCCAAACCACCGACTAAGGTCCCCAAAGGACTTTACTCATAAAGTTCAAAGATTTCAAAACACCCATTCAAAACATAGGATTCTGATCGACACTGAGGACCTACATGGCTATGGTCCCTCTTTTTATGGAACTCGACACTACGTAAAACCCCTCAAGCATTATCTCCCTGAAGAAATTAAAAAAGATGTAATCTCTTTTGGGAGTATTTCAGCAAATGGATTTAGACTAAGAAATCAAAAAATCAATAATGATCTTTATGTTCTTACATATGACTACCAAAGTGACCGGCGTTTGTTCGATAGTGGTTCTTTCGATTATTATTTTAGTCACCGACATTCTATAAATAAAATAATTTACTCTGCTCAAGAAAAACTTCCCGGAGTAAACGCTCAGGATTTGATTAAAGTTTTAAAAGGAACGGCAATATACATTAATGGAGCCCCTGGAAAAGCCCCCATTCCGATTGTCAACGTTCCTTTGTTTCTTTATGTTGTAAAATGGTTATCACCTCACTGGAAAAAAAATCAAAATGACATTAAAGAACTTCTTAAAGATTCAAGTTTTTTTAAAAAAATTAGAAACACAGAACTTGAAGAAAAGAAAGAAATACCGATTAATGAATCCTCCTCATGTGATGAAATTGACCAACAATACATTGCTCTTTTTCATCAATTTGCAATGGCTCCTGATCGAGAAGATTTTAGGAATTCATTTATTCAATACATCAAAAAAGTTAAAAAACTGGGGTTGATATGGCCACGAAATAACGAAATAGCCTATTCTTCAAAAAGTGGAATTGAAAAACTAAATGAAATGCCTTGGAATTGGGAAAAAATCAAAATTCTTCTTTATTCTAAAAACTTTGATTCAGTGATTCGAAAAGAAATTAGAACTCGAAAAACACCTAAACAACTCATAAAGCTCTATACTGCATTGAAAGAAGAAAAAAATGATTTAAAATTTTTTCTTTCCAAAAAAAACCATTCAAATAAAATGATGCACACATGGGAACAAAAAGAAATTAGAAAAAAAATCAAAAAATTAGAACGACTATTAAAAACCATAGACAATTTCACTGACACTGCTCATGAGCAAATCAACGAAAATATCCTTACCGAAGATACTCTCCTTGATCAAATTAATGAATCTCAAGGACTTCACTTCGAAACCATTGAGCTCAGCCCACAAAACTTCTTTAATGGAACCTATAAAAAAGAAGTGCTTCAGCAAATGAAAAGCGCTGCCTCAGCAGATTCCAGAAAAGCAATTTTATATCAAATTATTTATGGCCTTTATGAATTTAGAAATTATGAATTTAAAGGGAAAAAGCTTGCAATACCCATCGTTAAAAATCAAATCAAAGCAGTCATAAAAGAGTATACAAACCAGGCTTCTGAAGAAGAAATTACAGCTGTCATTCAAGAAATTTCACAGATTGAATTTAAAAATACAAATGATAAAAATATGATATTAAAAATACTCAAAAGATCAATTTGAGAGCATAAAAAATGATTCTACAAATAAATATAATTTCATTTATTTTAATAGACAATTTAATCTTTGATCCGAATCAATAACATAAATTGAAACATGATCTAAAGTTTCAAGAATTTTTTGTGCAGTTACACTTAATTTATTTCGAGTTTTTTCTCCATAAGACTCAACCCTTTCCTGAATCCAACGCAAAATATACTCTTTATCTTGAGGGATCACTTTATTCGCTATTTTAGAAATTTTTTTAGAAGCTTCTTCAAGAGAAATACTTTCATTTAACAAACCATCAACAACAACTGATAATTGATAAATCTCTTTTTCTAATTGGTTTTTCATAACATCAGGATATTTTTTCATTAAACTTAAATGTTTTCTTTTTGCTTCCTGAATTTCATATTTTTTCAACTGTTTTCTTTCTTCAAATCTTTGATTTTCTATTTTTAGTTCTTCATTCTCCATTGATTTAATTTCTTTTTGGACTTGCTCATTATTTTCAATCTGAGTATTTTCATTGTCTAATTTTTGATTATTTTTTTTCTGATCTTTTTCTTTAGATGAAACACCCTCAATGAAAGGCCTTAACGAACCAGGAGTCGAATCATCTGGGAACTCAATGTATCCAAAAAGTTTCTTCACTCGAATTACATTTCTCCGGTGCCCATCTGATAAACGAAGTACTCCGCTTCCATCATTTACTAATCCATGTTCTCCAATCATCTGAACATTTTTAGGAAGTATTTCATTCATCAACGCAAGATTTATTTGATTTGAACTTGTGCACTGGACACAAATGCTACCACCTTTATTTAAACCACTCCAACGAGCATATTTTCCGGATGCGTTTTCAGTTGGTGAATCAAAAGCATCATTTACATAGACAGATCGATCTAAAAAACTTCTTTTAATTTCATCTCGAGACACGGTAGTACTTCGACTCGATAATTCCTCTAAGTCAGAAGCCCACAGATCAAAACCTGCTTTCTTTAGTTCTTGTGCTTCTTTTTTTAATTTTTCAGATGAAATCCGAGTGAGCGATTTTGGTAAAGACTTTTTTCTTTTAGGTTTCTTTATAAAATCAGCTTGAAAAGAAATTCCGGAAGCTCCAGATTTAGCATGTTTTAACTGAACCAACACTCCATCAGAGTGTTTCATTTCAAATATATCAAACTCACCCCTTGATAGAATACGACCTTTCCAATAAATTCTAAAGTCTTGAATTTTTCCGTCTGGAGGCGTTGGTATCGATATCCATTGATCTTCAATTGTTATCGGTAAAATGGATTTCACTGTGGTTATTGATTGATTTGCTTTTCTTTTCGGAAATTTTTTTACTTTCTTTGTGAGTGAAAGCTCATCTGAAGAACGTTCAACATAGAATCCTTTATCACCATTTTTTACTTCAAATAATATGGTTTTTTCTTCTAATTTGGACTTTTCTACATGTCCTAGTTGATCAAATGATTTCTTTCTTTGAATATTCTGTTGAGGTTCAATGGGAGAAACATGAACTTTATAAGCAGAGAAATTATCAGGAAAACGTTTTCTCACAATATCGTCAATATTCGGCATTTTAAGTTTTTTCGCCACCTCATTCCGAATTTCCCAATAATCATCACCCTTAGACTCTTGAATAACAAGAAAATCACCAAAGTCTCCGAATCTTTTCGAACCCCAGGCACGATATAGACGCCTTGCAGTTGGGCGAATACGACTTTCATGACTAAGATTCAGTTTAGAAAATTGACTGACTTGGAAATTACGTTGTTCTTCCAATACTTGGAGTAATAAAAATCGATCATCTATATCTCCAAGATCCTCAAGAACCCTCGTCCAGCCCAAATACTCATTTATCGATCTCGTTTCATTTTTTACAAGCAAAACCATCCGATCAAAACGATCTTTAGGATAGTGTTCCTTATGTTTATTGATTAAATAGAGAAGAATTTTCTTTCTTTCCTCAAGAACTCGAGCATAATTTTTCTTTCGGTACTGCTCCCACCATTTTTGTGGATTGAATTTTTTTGTTTTTTGATTTTTATCGTTTAGGATTTCTATTTTAATCATTTGTTGATTGAGGTTTCTTTGATCATTCGGAGACAATGCAGAATCTGGGAGATTGGGATCCAATCCCAAATAACTCATTGCTTGATTTCGAATCTCATGAGGTTTAAGTTTTGTTTTTTTTGCAAAGTCTTTTTCAGCTTGCTTAAAATCTCGATAGATGGTCACCTCAGGTTCTGGATCAAATCCTAGGGCACGAACTTTTTGCTTTGCCTTGTTTACACCATTTTGAAACTTAATCTGAAGTACTTCGTCTGCTTCCTCATACTTTGCGATAAACTCAGGATGAGTTACAACCTCTTTTTTTACCTTTTGTGGAAAATGGAGTGTTCCCTTAAGCAAACCAGACTCACTATAGTACTTTGGCGGAACAGCAAAAATATAATCCCACAAAATCTTTGCATCATCAGAAAGATCAGAGGGCGGATCTTCAGCCGATGCCAGAAAACTCAAAAAACTAAAAATGAGAATTAAAAAACGAAATAAACCCACGTTTTCTTTTCGGAAGTTCAAAAGAAAGGCGAAAGTTTTTTGCAAAAAAACCTTGATCCATTAGATCCGCTGACACCTGATTGACATGTTAATCAAAGACATATGAATCTTCAACAAAGTTGACTTAAAATAACACCTACTCTAATCATGAACCGATCACTCGCGTTTTAAAGACTTATGTAACTACTGAGTAAGTTGCATTTTTTAACTCAAATATAAACAATAATTTTGAGTATTTTCAGTAGTTTGTTAAAGTTTTTTTGTTTTGAGCCCACCCCGCAACTCCTTGCGTTTTAAAATTTTCATTTAGACTTGATGCTGCATGTCGTCATATGATCCAGTCCAAGATTGATATGGGAAAAATCAAAAAGCTACCACCTCTGATTTCTGAAAGAATTGCTGCTGGAGAAGTCATCGAACGTCCAGCAAGTGTCGTCAAAGAACTTGTAGAAAACTCGATTGATGCCCAAGCAAGTGAAGTTCGGGTTGAACTCGAAGATGGAGGAAAAGCCAAAATAAAAGTCATCGACAACGGAACCGGCATGGAAAAAGATGATTTAGAAATATCAATTCAAAGACATGCCACTAGTAAACTCAGAGAAGTCAGTGACCTGGATCGAATTGCAACTTTGGGCTTTCGGGGGGAAGCGCTTCCCAGTATTGCCGCTGTTTCTGAGTTTAAAATCAGATCTAAAACAAAAGAAAACAATGAAACCCATCAACTCACCATTCATTCAATCACTGGTAGCTCTTCCTTAGAAAAGGTTACTCATGGTCATTTTTTAAATGAAAACCATGGAACTCAAATGGAAGTCACAGGGCTCTTTTCTCAAATACCAGCTCGTCTTAAATTTTTAAAATCAAAATCAGCAGAAGTAACCCAAGTTAGAGATTGGATTGAACGATTAGCGCTTTCTCATCCAGATCGACGTTTTCAACTCTTCAGTGATCAAAAAGTCATTACAGATCTTGCCGTATGGGGAGAGGACCGAATCGATCAAGAAGCACACCGAGTTCAAACAGTTCTCTCTGGTGGAAATGATTTTCCAATCATTACTTTAGAAAGTCACTCTAAAGACCTTCCTGGTTTCTCTCTTCGAGTTCACTGGCTTCAAGGATTAAGTGTTGGACATGCAAGAAAAGTAGTTCAAATCGTTAATGGACGAGTTCTCAAGGATAAAACACTTCAAGCAGCGGTCATGCATGCTTTTCGTCAAGCACTTCTTCCAGGCCAATTCCCAGCCCTTGCTCTTTATATGGACCTTCCTCCAAGTGAAATTGATGTCAACGTCCATCCGACCAAGACAGAAGTTCGATTTTTACAAAGTTCCCTTATTTTTAGAGAAGTCAGAAAACTCTGTGAACAAATGATTATTGATTATGGTGTAACTCCTACCGTCGCTCCAAAAAAAGATCAGGCATCGTTTAAATCGAATCCTCCGACTCAACTCAAACGTACGGTTCTTCCTAAAAGCGAAGTCTTTCAGTTTCAACCCGCGTGGTCTTCTCCATCTGAAGAACTTAAAGTGCTTCAAGAAGTCAATGAAACTCATCCAGACCCACAAGATTTAGTTCAAAACAAACCCATTCATCCTTTTGGAGAAGCTCAATACAAAGGAATTTTCTTTTCAACTTACTTAGTTTTTGAGAACTCCGAAGAAATCATTCTCATTGATCAACACGCAGCTCACGAACGCGTTCGATATGAACAACTGAAGAATAAAGCCATTGACACTAAAAATGAAATTCAATCCCAAGCGCTTTTAATTCCAGAAGCAATAAAATTTAATTTGGAACAAAAAGAAGAGCTTCATCAAAAACTTTCACTTCTCAGTCAAATGGGATTCGAAGTTGAATTTTTTGGAGAAGAAACTCTCTTATTTAGAAGCATTCCTCCCCACTGGGGCTCTCAAGATTTAAGAACACGCCTTAAAAACCTGATTGATCGCCTCATTGAAATGGAAATCGAAACCAATGATTCCCCTCAGCTCGATCACCAGCTTTTTGAAAAACTCGCAAGTGAAGCTTGTCACTCGGCAATTCGAGCAGGAGACCGACTTGAGCCTGAGGAAGCAAAAAGTTTGGTAAAAGACCTCTTTCAATGTGAGCATCCATGGAATTGTCCTCATGGCCGTCCGACTACAGTTCGTCTTCCCTCTCTTAAATTTGAAGAATGGTTCCAAAGAAAAATCTAATGAAACATCCATTTCCTCGCTTCAAACATCCAATCGCAATTCTCACTGGAACAACTGCCAGTGGAAAAACAAGTTCTGCTCTCGAGTTTTGTTCAAATCATCCAGAAATCGAAATCGTAAATGCAGATAGCGTTCTCATATACCAAGGACTTAATATTGGATCAGCTAAACCTACTCCAGAAGAACAAAAACAAGTAAAGCACCATCTGATTGATCAGTGTACTCCGGATCATTTGTATACGGCAGCACAGTTTATTGAGGATATCCTTCCTATTTTAATCGATATTGAAAAAAGAAAGAAAAGAGCTTTGATTGTAGGGGGAACGGGGTTTTACTTAAAAGCACTCCTTTTTGGGATGTGGGAACAAGTTAATGCGTCCCCTGAACTTCGAAACCACCTTGAATCGCTAGACGCCAAAGTTCTTTATGAAAAACTCAAACAAGTTGACCCGGTTGCTGCTGATAAAATTGGTCCCACTGATCATTATCGCCTAGTGAGAGCAAATGAAGTGTTTGAAACCTCAGGAAAAACACCAACCGAACATCAGTCTGCACAAAACACCACCCCACATCCAGATTTTACTCTTTTAATCTTAGATCGACCTCAAGACGAACTCCTCAAACGAGTCCAAAAACGAGCTCAACTCATGATTGAAAACGGATGGATTGAAGAGGTTGAATCTTTAATAAAACAATACCCCAACTCAAGAGCACTTCACTCAGTGGGCTATGCGCAGATTATTCAGTTTCTAGAAGGGAAACCCCCTTCTGGAAGAAAATTAAAACCAGGAATCCAAGGAGTCATTGATGAAGTCGTCATCGCAACTCGACAACTCATCAAAGCGCAACGAACCTGGTTTCGAGGGCAATTTGATGGTCAATGGATTATTCTCGATGAAGAAAAACAGCTCCTCATTGATTCTCTAGAAAAAATTTATCCAAGCGGAGTTCAGGTGTAATGTATAAAATTGTATTTACAGATCCCATTTATCCAGATCGAGCGAAAAAAATTTTTAAAAAACAAGGAATTTTATTTTTCCCAAAAAATAAAAAACAATTACTCAAAGAAACAAAAGAAGCAGATGCGCTCATTACCCTTCTTTCTTATTCACTAGATAAAACAAGAATCAATGAAATGCCCCATCTCCACGTAGTAGGAAACTATGCCGTAGGTCTCAATAACATTGATCTTTCCTTCTGTAAAAAAAGAAAAATTAAAGTGATTCATACACCCAAAGTTTTAACTCGAGCAACTGCAGAGCTCGCTCTAACCTTACTCATGAGTCTCGCCAGACGAGTTCCTGAAGGAATAGAACTCTGTAAAAAAGGAGAATTTACCGGCTGGAAACCCGATCTTTTACTTGGAAAAGAACTCAAAGGAAAAACAGCTGTTCTTTTCGGAAAAGGAAGAATAGGGAAAGAAACAGCAAAACTTTTTAAAGCAGTGGGTTTAAAAATTGAATGGATTGATCGATCGAGCTCAGTATCAGAAATAAAAACAACTCTAAAAAAAGCAGATGTTCTTTCTATTCATACACCTCTGACTCCCGAAACAAAACACTGGCTGAATGCTTCAAAATTCAACTTATTAAAAAAAGAAGTCATGATCATCAATACCGCTCGAGGTCCCCTCATTGATGAAAAAGCACTGATTTCTTTTTTAAAAAATAATCCGTATGCAGGTGCAGGTTTAGATGTCTATGAATTCGAACCGGCTATTCCTAAAGAACTCTCAAAACTTAAAAACACGGTACTTCTTCCTCATATAGGAAGTGCCACTCATGAAACCAGAGAAGCAATGGCAGACTGTCTCTTTGAGGGCGTCTTAAAAGCGCTTCAAGGAAAATCTCCATGGAATCAATGGAAAGGCTAAGTCATGGCAAAAAAGAAAAAAAAATCACTCAAACAAAAGAAAAAAAGAAGTGCGATCGGAGCCCCAAAAAAAGGAACCGTAACAGTTACACTCTCTCCCCCTGATCCGACTAATCCAGACTCTAGAGAAAGTGTTTCTAGAGTTCAACTTTCAGAAACAGAAAAAGCAGATCGTATTATTATTGTTTCAGACGGAACAGGAGAAACGGCATTTTCAACACTCAAAGCAGCGATGGTTCAATTTATGGGACATCCGGTCTCCATTACCCGCTACAAGAATGTCAGAAGTAAAGAACAGATCGAAGCCGTTATTGAAGATGCACTTCATGAAAAAGATTTAATCGTTTCAACGATTGTCTCACCAGACCTGAGGTTAAACTTATCAACTCTTGCTCAACAAAATTCAATTATCTGTGTAGACCTTCTCGGTCCCCTTCTTGTTTCACTTGGACAATACCTCGGATATGAGCCTTCAGGTACCGCTGGACTCTTGAGGAACATGAATGAAAAGTACTTTCAGAGAATAGAAGCAATGGAATATACGATTGCTCATGATGATGGTCGAGATCTCACAGGACTGGAAAAAGCAGATCTTGTGATTTTAGGGATCTCAAGAACCTCAAAAACACCCTTATCCATGTATCTTTCCCATCAGGGATGGAAGGTCGCAAATATTCCTCTGATCAAAGATTTTCAAATTCCGGAAGAAATCAAAAAACTGGACCAAAGAAGGATCATTGCACTGACCATTGATCCAGAGCAGCTTACCGAAATCCGACGCGCGCGCTTACAACGCTTAGGGCAAAGAAATGGCGGAGAATATGCTGACCCAATGGTCGTCGACGAAGAAATTGAATATGCCTCTCAACTCTTTAAAAAGAATCGAAAATGGCCAGTCTTTAACGTAACCGGAAAAGCCCTTGAAGAAACCGCTTCCGAAATTATCCGGTTAATGACTGCACGAGGATTAGCTCCTCAGCATATCTTGGGAAATATCTCACTGAAAGACTTGAAAAAATAAGGGGATTTTGGGAAACCTAAGACCCTTGAAAGGAATTTTATGGCGCGTGGCAACTTAGTATGGCTTGATGGAAAAATTTTACCTGAAGAAGAGACTCGGATCAGTCTTTTTACACATGCACTTCATTACGGAGTGGGAGTCTTTGAAGGGATTCGTGCCTATGAACAAAAAGACGGAAAAGCTGGAATTTTTAGACTCAAAGAGCACATGGATCGTTTTGTTGAATCTTGGAAAATTTTAGGAATTCCGCTTCCTTATACATCAGAACAATTATGCCAAGCAGCCGTTGAAATTACCCAGAAAAATGGCTTTAAGGAGTGTTATATCCGTCCAATTGGATTTATCGGTGAAGGTCCTTTAGGAATTCACCCTGGAAACCCCGCTCCGGTTCGAATGGCTATTCTTAACTGGGAATGGGGAAGTTATTTAGGTGACGAAGGGGTTTCCAAAGGAGTTCGTTTAAAAACTTCAAGTTTTATTCGACCTCACGTCAATTCAATAATGACCCGAGGAAAAATTACCGGACAATATGTAACCAGCGTCCTTGCGAAGTCTGAAGCGATTAATGATGGATATGATGAAGGTCTCTTTTTAGACAAAGATGGATTTTTAGCAGAAGGATCTGGGGAGAATATCTTTATGGTGAAAGATGGAATCGTTAAAACAACACCTCTGACTGCCGTACTCTCAGGAATTACACGACAGACTGTCATTCAACATCTAAGACACAAAGGCTATACTGTCGAAGAACAACGCTTTACTCGTGACGAACTGTGGTGTGCAGACGAAGTTTTTCTGACAGGAACGGCTGCTGAGATTACTCCTGTTCGTGAAATTGATCATCGGATCATTGGAAATGGAACTCCTGGATCTCTTTCTGTTCAAATGAAAGAAGATTATGCAGCGATGGTGCGAGGCAATCTTCCCGAGTATGCACAAAACTGGATTACTACCTTTTAAAAATGGATCCACGACATCTTGATCACCTCTCTGAGTCTCAAAAAGAAGCATTGAAGAATTATCTTTATGATTTTTTAACAGACGCAAGAAAAGCATCGATTGACCGAGTCCTTTCAGAAAGAACAAGAAAACTCTGCGTCGTTCTCGAGGATGTTTACCAAGGACACAACGCAAGTGCGGTCATGAGAAGCGCGGATGCATTTGGGATCCAAGATCTTCACACGATAGAATCAAGAAACGACTATTCCATCAAAAAAGATATCGCGATGGGAACAGACAAATGGATTACACGGACCTCCTATTCAAACACCAAAGATTGTTTAAAAAAACTAAAAGGCCAAGGTTATTTAATCGTTGGAACCACTCCTCACCCTCCTACTCTTTCACTTCCTGATTTTAAAATGACTCAAAAAACCGCACTCATTTTTGGAACAGAATTAACAGGTCTTTCCTCAGAAGCGCTTGACCAGTGTGATGTGAGACTCAGTATTCCTATGCGAGGATTTGCAGAAAGTTTTAACATATCGGTCAGTGCAGCTTTATGCATGTATACCCTCTCTCAGCTCGTCAGAGAGACTCCTGATTGGCAACTTTCACCTAAAGATCGAAGAGACCTTGAGATTCTGTGGGCGATGAGATCGGCTTCAAGTGGCGCTCCCCTCACAGAGGCTTGGATTGCTAAAAACGTTAAAAAAAAATGATTTAGTCTCTTTTTTTAAAATTTGACTCAAAGCTTAAAAAAAAATAGGTCTCTCCTATGATTTTCTTTGCTCTTCTTTTATCTTTATCCAGTTTTGCTCACAACCTCCCAGGAAAGGTCACTCCTGAACCTTTTTGTAGTCATCTCTTTGGTCTTCCAAAACTCTCTTTTCAGATCAATCCCACCATTGATCTCGATGATACCTCTGTAAGACCTGATGATATTCAAGGATTAACTCTGACTTTCATGAACACTTCGTTCCCATTCATACGAAAGAACGAAAGCCTCATTCAAAACAAAGATTCAAGTTACTACGAGTTTCATCTCAAGGGTGACGAAACTCAAAGAGCAATTCTGATGCTTAAAGAAAAACAAGGTTTAAAAATGCCCTGGAATCTTCAAATTCTCGAAGGAATACTCGTAATCAAATCTCATCTAGGAGTCCCTTCTTCTGAAAACTTTTTTGTCTACTCAGTTAGACTCTCTCAGGGAGAACCCCCTCAAATGATGAAAGACCTTAAAAAGGTCACTCAACCTCTCGCATTAAAAATCAATCCATGGTCAAATCAGTTTCAATCACAAAAGAAAAGAATGGTTGAGTACCTCAATTCAATCACTCAAAGGACCTACACTGAACCGTTAGAAACTGCTTCGGAAGGGGTCAAGTGGGGGCGAGATCAACTGGAAAATCTAAAAAACACAAAAGGCTATCAGACTCTCCGAAAATTAAGAGACTGGTTATGATTGTAAAATCATAACCGGTAACTAAAGTTCAAACCCATCTGCTCGAGCGAGATCACGAGTAATGTTTTTTTGGTGAGCCTCTAAAGTTCCACCACCAATTTCAAGAAGCTTTGCATCTCTCCAAAGCCTTTCCACATGATACTCCCCAACGTACCCATATCCCCCTAAGGTTTGAATGGCACGGTCTGCAATATTCTTCGCAGCAGTCGTTGCAAAGAGTTTTACTCCATCTGAATCCATTCGATTTCCCTCAGAAGACAAATCTAATTTACGTGCAACTTCGTAAACATAGCTTTTTGCAGCTCTGTATTCAGCAAAACTGTCGGCAATATGTTTTTGAATTTGGCCAAAATAAGAAAGAGGTTTTCCAAAAGCCTCTCTTTCAGAAGCATATCGATTCATAATTTCAATGGATCTTCGAGCAATTCCTACTGCCTGTGCAGCTAAGGTTAAGCGTTCAATTTCTAAGTTTCTCATCATATGAAGAAGAGACTCCCCTTCTTCACCTAAACGATTACTTGCAGGAATTTTACAATCATCAAAAACCATTTCAGCAGTATTGGATGCTCTCATTCCAAGCTTGTCTTTAATCTTTTGTCCGACAGAATATCCAGGAGTTCCTTTTTCAACGACAAAGGAGGAAATCTGAGCTCTCCCATTTTTTTCACCTGTTTTTGCATAAACGAGAATGACATCAGCGGGAGTCTGGTTTTCATCAATGGTTCCATTGGTAATCCACATTTTGCGTCCATTGAGGATGTAATGATCTCCTTGCTTCTGTGCGGTCATTTGCATTCTTAGAACGTCAGTCCCCACTGCTGGTTCTGACATTCCCATCGCACCGACTGCTTCTCCACTACAAAGGCGCGGAAGCCACTTTTGTTTTTGTTCCTCACTCGCATTTTGATTCAAATTATTTACGCAAAGCATTGCATGAGCAAGATAGGCGAGTCCTAACCCTGGATCAGAAGCAGAAATTTCTTCATGAACAATAGTTGCGGCAATGGCATCCATTCCGGACCCCCCACACGAAACATCAGAAGTAATCCCTAAAAGCCCAAGCTCCCCGAGTTTTCTAAATAAGGGCAGGTTAAACTGTTCTTTTCGGTCATATTCATGAGCCTGAGGTTCAATTTCGTTCTTTACGAAATCTCGAACCGTCTCCCTGAGCATTTTGTGCTCATCTGTGGGGTTAAACAAATCAAATTGCTTTAAATTCACATTCAAATTTTCGGACATAAAACTTAGATACCAGCCTCTTCTGAAATGGCAAAGAGAAGTTTTCTGAATAAAAAATGGACAAAATAACTATTCTTTATTTTAATTCTGACCATCCTCTCATCCTTTTCAAACAATTCCAGTCGATAATTAAATCATGAACAAACTTGGAGACTTTCATATTCATTCTCGGTGGAGTGGCGGAGAGCTGACTTTAACAGAAATTGTGGATTGTTATGGTGACGCAGGATTTGATGTCATCGCCATTACGGATCGAACCCAGTCCAAAGAAAAAAATCAAAGAACTATTCCAGGAATCAGTGCCTCTCAATTTGATCTCTATCGCCTTCAAGTTGAAAAAGAAGCAAAAAGAGCGTGGAAGCAGTACCGAATGAGGGTGATTAGCGGTATTGAAATTGAAAAGAACTCCATTAATCCTTATCGTTCAGCTCATCTTGTCATTTTAAATCCTCAGACCTGGTTTTCTGGAGACGGAAAACTCTTGGAAACACTAGAAAAAGTTCAGCATCCTGAGCACTTAGTGATTGCAGCCCATCCGGTTTCAACTCGTCGCTTTCAAAAACAAACCTTCGCCTTATGGACTCAAAAAGAAAAGTTCAAAAACTACATCGACGCTTGGGAGATCGCTAGTGGATCTCATCTCTTTAGCGAGGTCCTTCACTCGGGCCTTCCGATGATTGCCAGTAGTGATTTTAAAAGAAGAGAAGACCTCACTTCTTGGAAAACAACGCTTTCAGATCACTCTTCAATGGAATCGATTTTTTATCAAATTCGATCTCAAAAAATTGGATTTACCTACTTTGATGAACTCGAACAAAAAACAGACACTCATTTCACGCTCAATCCGTTTCCAAAACTATTAGGAACTCTCCCTCAAAAACTGAGGTCTTCGAGTGAGTCGTAGATTTCTTCTCGAGAGACCGTTGCAGTTCCTCGCTTACCCACTTCAACTCCTGCTGCAATATTACTTAAAATAACCGCCTCTTCGACAGAAGCTCCGCTCGAGAGGGCAAGAGCTAAAACAGAAATGACCGTATCCCCGGCACCAGAGACATCATAAACCTCTACCGCGTAGGTAGGAATGACTTTGGGTTTTTGTCGTGGACCAAAAATAGCCATTCCATTTTTTCCTAAAGTAACAATGATGTACTTAGCCTTTGTTTTTTCTTTTAAGATGGCTCCGGCTTCAAATAAAGACTCACCATCATAAATTGAAATTCCCGTCAGAGCCTCTGCTTCCTTTTGGTTAGGAGTCATCACAGCAGCCCCTTTATACCACCCCAGCGGTGTTTTCATATTTGGATCAATCAGAACGGGGAGATCTTCTTTTTTGGCGAGCGAAATTGCATTTTGAATTAAAGATTCACTTAAAAGTCCTTTTGCATAATCTTCGATAATAAGCGCTTTGGATACTTTTAAACTTTTTTTCAATCCTGCTTCTATCTTTTTTTGAATGGAAGAAGAAATAGAATGAAGTGTTTCGTAATCGACTCGCAAGAGCTGTTGGTTTCCACTCACAATTCTTTCTTTAAAAACAGTTCTTCGAGAAGGATCTGAAACTAACCCTTCAGAGGAAATTCCACTCTTTTTAAATAATTTTCTTAAATCTTCAGCACCTCGATCTTCACCTACCACTCCAACAGTTAAAGGAATTGCACCCAGAGTCTGAAGGTTATCTGATACGTTGGCTGCAAGTCCTAACTTAAGAATTTCTTCTTCAACCGCTAAAATCGGAACAGGAGCTTCTGGTGAAATTCGATCAACACTCCCCATTGTGTAACCATCCACTCCTACATCTCCTAATACAGTGATTGGAACTTTTTTGAAGTGATTTAAAATTTCTTTGAGCTGATCAATAGGCCAATTTGTGGGGTCAATTGCTTGAAAAGATTCTGTCATAAAGCTTCCGATCGTTTGAAGAAACTATGGATTGCATCAAAGGCCAGGTCAACCGAAATACTTCCCATTTCTCCTTTTATTAAAGGTGTAAAAACTTTTTTCTGAGAAGAAGGAGTCCAGGGTCCCCATCTTTTTTCACTTTGAACTAAAAGATCAGGATAAAAACTCACAACTGGAACCCCAAGAGCTGCCGCAAGATGAAGTGGGCCTGTACTCGGAGCAACATAAACAGATGCGTTCCGAATCAAAGCTCCCAAAAAGGCGAGGTTCTCCTGACCTGTATAAGTCCACACCCCTGGAAGTTTCTGAGAAACGGATTGAACTAACTCTTTCTCCGAAGGTCCACCAGTCACTAAAACAGGAATCTGAGATTCATATAATCTACGAACCAACTCCTGATAATGACCTTCTGGCCAGTTCAGAGCAGATCCCCCCATTCCTGGGTGAATTCCAACAAACCCTGACTCAAGCTGTTGTGTTTTCATCCACTCCACTGCTTTTTCATTTGATTCTTGAGAAAGTCTGATCTGAGGAGAATGAATATTTGAAAAAGGATCAACAGATAATTCCGTTAAAAGATCAAGTCCATATTCAAGTTCATGCATCTTTACCAAAGATCTTTTTTGTCGCTTTCCTAAATTAAAAGATAAATAGGAATGAAATTTCGAAAGAGGTCCTACTCTCAAAGGAATCATTGAAGCCACGACTGCTGCCGTCACTCTTTTATTACTGTGAAGTACAATTGCTGCATCGTATTTTCGAGAAGAAATCTCTCGGACTAATCGAAACCAACCCAAAACCCCACGATGTCTACCTTGAGGTTCATAGGTCAGTATCCCTGAAATCCAAGGATGAGACTCAAAAAGAGACTGTACAAACGGCTGAACCATAAAGTCAATTTGAGCTTCGGGAAAAGCCGATTTCAATGTTCCTAAAACAGGAGTGGACAAAATCACATCTCCGAGACGATCGGGTCGAATGACTAAAATTTTTGAATGATTTAGCTTCAGTCTTACCCCCATTTACAGCCTCACAAATAAGATTTCATTTTTTCAATGACTTGTTCAAAAGATAAATCGGTCGTGTCGATTTCAATTGCGTCTGCTGCTTTTTTTAAAGGTGCAGTCGAGCGATTCATATCTGCTTCATCCCGTTGTTCAATTTGTTGCTGAAGATCCTCAAGAGAAGGAGACTCTCCTTGCTCTTGAAGGTCTTTTAATCGTCTTTGAGCCCTCACACGAGATGATGCTGTGAGATAAAATTTATAATCAGCATCAGGAAAAATCACCGTCCCAATATCTCTTCCTTCAAGTAAACTATTTCCTTTGCACCCTAATTTTCTTTGAACCTCAAGAAGAGCTTGCCTTACCTCAGGAAGAGAAGAAACTCGAGAAGCCCCTGCACTGACCTGTGAACTTCTAATTTCATTGGTCACATCTATTTCATTTACAAAAACTCGAAGAGAAGGATTTAGGTTTTCTTTACGAACAAATTGAAAATCTGCCTTTTTTGCGAGTTCAATGATTTTATTTTGAGATTCTTTAGAAAATTCAGAATCTCCAAGAGTTCCTAAGTCAATTCCTTGTTCGAGACATAAATATGCAATACTTCGATAAAGAGCACCTGTATCAATATGATTCCATTTTAAGTCTTCAGATAAAGTACGAGCAATCGAACTTTTTCCTGTTCCTGCCGGACCATCAATTGCGATCACTTTTCCTTTTTTTGGAAAATCATCCCATTGCATGAAACCACTCCTCAATTTGGGTCATCGCATACTCATTTTCTTTTTGGGTACCAATGCTGACACGAAGGTGATGAGGAAAACCATAACCGGTAACCGGTCTAAGAATAACTCCCCTTTTTAAAAGTTCTTCAAATGCATCCACTCCATTCATTCCCGTTCGAGCATGAAAGTCTGCCAAAATAAAGTTTCCTTGACTGGAAAAAAAAGGAATTGAATGTTTTTTAAAAAAAGATTCCCATTTTAATTTTTCTTCTCGATTGAGTCGTATCGTTTTATCGATAAAACCTTGATCTTCTAAAGCTGCAGTGGCTGCGGCTAACGCAACAGCATTCACATTAAAAGGTTCCCTAATTTTTTCAACCGTCTGAATCAAAACCTCAGGTCCAACAGCATACCCGACGCGCAAACCAGAAAGGCCATAAGCTTTTGAGAAAGTTCGAGTCACAAGAACATTATTTTCTTTTTTCATCCACTCAATAGGATCTGGCAAATTTTTAGAATCTCTATATTCAGAATAAGCATCGTCAAAAACAATAAGGATTGGATCTTTTCTTTCTTTTTTAATTTTTGAATAAAACGCTCTAAATGCTTCCTCAGTAAAAACAGTCCCTGTCGGATTATTAGGATTTGGAAGAAAAATCACTCTGGCATGAGAATTTTGAATTGCTTCCTCTGCAATCTGATTCAAATCAAATGATCCATCCTTTAAAAGAGGGGTTTGAATACAATTTACCTCATGAGCTTTGGCACATAAAAAATAAGCAATAAACGCACCTTCTGAAGTAATAATCGAATCCCCTTTTCTACAAAAAGTACGAACAATCAACTCAATCACCTCATTGGATCCATTTCCAAAAACAAGCTGCTGAGTAGTCACTCCAAGGCGTTTAGATAATTTTTTTCTTAAATGAAAAGCACCTCCGTCGGGATAACGATGAATCGTTGATAAAGATTCCTCTGCAGCCGTTAATCCTAAAGGAGAGGGTCCTAACGGATTTTCATTTGAAGCAAGCTTAACAACATAATCAATTCCTAATTCTCGTTGAACTTCTTCAATGGGCTTTCCTGGTTGATAAGGAACTAAGTTTTTAATGGAATCAGAAACAAACTTAAGCATGAGACTCTCCAACAGGTTTTACTTTTACACAGGCCCACTGAACCCCTTCCCATTCGGATTCAATGCGGTCAAGAATTTCGTTTCCAAAAGAAAGAGGATCAATATCACAATCGTTCAAACCAATTGCTTCTACAGGAGCTCCGGTACAATCAACATTGACTCCAATATGAAGGAGTTGTGACACCGCGGAGGAAGTGACAATAGATACGGTGAGTTTCTTTCCATCGACAAAAAGGTCATCACCTTTGCGAATTACTTTTTTAGAACTATTTCTTCTAAAAACATCTGCAATAATAGAGATCATGAGTCGCTGAAAAAAAACAATTTCAACAAGGTTTTGTCCAAAAAACTCTCCTAAAAAATGAAGCATTGATTCTGCATAAATTCGATCTTGATTCAATCGATCTTCCCAATCGACTAAGTCAGCAGTTGAAACTTCACATTTTCCAATGAAAGCAACAACTCCAGTTCCTTTGATTTGAAACTGACTTAATAGGAAGTGAGGTCGAAGTTCTGGACCTCGATAAATTTTGGGTTCTTTATGAAAATACGTATGAAGATCAAACATTGCTCCGCCTTATAACTGCGGGTCTAATCCACCTTTTTCACTTTCTCGAAAGACACCCACTTGAGCTGATTGAATAGCTCGTTGAAAGCGAACACAAGATTCACAGACCTGACATGCAGTGTCTCCACCATAGTAACAACTCCAAATCCAATCAAATGGAAAATTACCTAGATCGACTAACTTCTGAACAATCTGAGTTTTAACCCAGGATTGAGTATAAGAAACAACCTGAACACGATTTGCTGTGGAGTAACACAAAGAGTCGTTCATTGAGCGAACGAAAGCTTCCGAGTTATCCGGAAAAGTCACTGCTTCTTCTGCATTAAATCCTACAATCACTTCGGTCGCACCCAAAGACTCCGCAAATGAGGCAGCAATCTCTATAAAAAGACCATTTCGATTGGGAACCCAAACTTTCTGAGCTGAAGCGAGAGTCGTTTTTAATACGTCTAGTTCATTGGTTTTCACATGAGGAATCGAAACATCCATTTGATTTAAAGCACTATGACTGAGCTCTCCGAGCCAAGGAAGGTCCAAGACCTCATGAGGAACTTCATAGTATTCACAGAATTTTTGAGCAGACTCGATCTCTCGAAGAGCGGCTCTTTGACCATAATTCATAGTCAAAG
Organism: Pseudobdellovibrionaceae bacterium; assembly: GCA_002722705.1. Taxonomy (GTDB): domain Bacteria; phylum Bdellovibrionota; class UBA1018; order UBA1018; family UBA6935; genus UBA6935. The sequence goes on from PBMP01000079.1 coordinate 43,007, forward strand.
CCAGAACGGGTTCTGATTGTTCCACGGCAATGGCAAGGTTCGCCGCTGAATCCAAACCTCCGGAGAGTAGTATGACGCTTTTGGGCATTTCGATGCTCCTTAAAAGTACAGGTGAATTCCACTCCTTGTGAAATTCACCTGTGTCCCCTCTCTCTACTTTTGAGACAAATTTAACTGAAGAAATCCCAGTCTCTCAGGCTGGGGGAGTAAGAATCTCACTCCGTTTTCTTATTGAAAGTTATGCATTGCGTTATTCTATCCGTCAACCCAGCAAACCAAAAAAAATCAACATTTTCAGCTGAGTAAATTAGGCAGCTGTGGATTGTTCGATATGTTTTCGAATATAAAAGAGTGGACTCGTCACTTCGAGGCATTCACGGACACCGTCAATTTCAGACTCGGTAAAAGGCTCTATCCGATCGACCATCCAAATGCCCTGTGGATTCCCTTCATAACACCATGGAAGCACAAGAAGATGTGAATCTGAGTGCTCTCGAAGAGGACCTGACCATTGTTCTTTGGTCCCCATATACGGTTGTCTAGGGCCACAAAAATTCTCAACCCAAGCCCCATAAGAAGGATCATCAACCTCCACAAAAATTCCCCCGGTACCTTCTAAGTCTTGAGCTAATCGAAAAGCGGCCTCAGCCATAAATTCCTGATAAGAACAGTCTGATACCATTCGCTCAATCAAAGATTCCCAACATCTCATTTTTTTTCCGGGATTCAGCTCTATTTTGGCTTCGTCATGACCTTCAACGGTCTGCTCAAATACAAGGTCTAAAGAATTTTTCATAAGAGTCTTTCCTCTTCTACCTATCGGAAAATAAGGATTTTTTTTAAGAAACACTCACATACCTCTTTTTATTCAATCTGAATCGCACCTAACTATTTGATTTAATTTAGTTTTTAAATAGTTGATAAATCAAATAAACTAAAGTATGAATACGCTATGAAAACCAGCATCCTCTTAGTTGTCTCATTTTTTTGCTTACCCCATTCTCATTCGGCAATATGCCCGAAAATTTTCTTACAGGAATCAAAAAAACTCCGGCCAGGATCTTTTCTGATCAGTAATAAAAATCAAGGTCCCTTCCAAGTAATGCAGCCAAAGACCTTATCTTTAAGGAACAATGAAAACCCAGTACTTCAAATCACCCCGCATACATTATTAAACACGAAAAATAACAACTCAACTTTTCTAAAAAAGCTCTTCAATGGAAGTAATATTAATACAAATACAATAGCTCAAAGCGTTTTCCCCACCCTTCAACAAAATGCGAATCTACCCATTCAAAGAAACGCACAAAACACTGCTCTTTATCATTCTATTACCCTTGTTGATTCATTTGTTTTTGACCCAAATAGTGGAGAAATTACACATCAAAAAACAGACGGGACTACCGCTTCTTACAGAAATATTGATGAAATGAGAGAACATTTAAATCTACATGAAGATACATATTTTCCATTTATTGTAGAAATGTTTCATTTACAAAATGAAAAACTTCCAATACTCATCCTTGGTATTGGAGAGGGTGCTAAAACAAATCAGCGCGAACCTACCCCGCATACTCTCATTAGAAGAGGTGGACATTTCCAACTCCTCGCAAAAAGACAAAATAGTGCTCTTCCAAATTCTCAAGGAATCTATGGAGGCGGAATAAGACTCTTTTCTGAAAGTACTGCAGAAATACAGTTTCAGTCTCGATCCGTTAATGGCACTTCGGACGGCACCCTGGCACCAAAAGTGGCAGAAGCACTTTCAATGATGATTAGAGAACTCCTCTTGTCTTTCATTTAGACCAACAAAACTCAATGAATCTTTCTTGAAACAGGTACTTCTGGAACCCTCTCTCCACCGTCCAACCGAACTTCCATTTCATAAGCATCTTCTGAGTGACTATAAAAATTCTTTCTTACGTGAGTAATTTGAAACTGGCACTTTTGATAAAGTGCAATTGCTGGGTCATTGGATTTTCTGACATTTAAAAAAATTCGTTTGAGTTGATTTTTTATCCCATAAGAAATGACTTTTTGAACTAATCCATGCCCAAGTCCTTGTCGCTTTTTTTGAGGATCGACTGCAACATTTAAAATTTGAAGTTCTTTATCCATCTCCCAAAAACAAATATAGCCATAAACAAGTGAATCCGTTTCATCATCCGTATAAACCCAAAGCGTCGAAAATGATTTATTTAACTCTTCTAAAAAATGTTGAGCATTCCAAGGGGACGGATGAACCGACTTTTCAATTCTCACCATGGATTCTATATCGTCTTCATCTGCAGGTCTCAAACTCATTAAATTCATAAAAAGGGTTTTATTCTAAAATAAAAAAAAAGAAAGAAAGTTTTTATTTTCTGAAAACTACCAGTTTTCAGTATGGATTCTTTCTTCAGAAACTCCATTTTCCTTTAAAAATACACGAATCTCATTTTTCATATTCCCTGGACCTACGATGTAAAAGTCTGAATCTAAATGAAGATTTTTATTTTTGAGTTGATATGAAAAGAGTTAACCGCTCAAAAAATCTGTCTCAATACTTTAGGTAAGTCCATTTCTCTAAAAATTTTCCCTCTAATGTACATATTTTTAATAATAATTGTTTTACCATTGGCAGTTTTTATAGCGATGCTTTTCAGCGGAACCTGTTTTTCTTCAACACTACCAATAGAGCGTCCTTGTTTATCCCTATCTTTTTTAATAACGTTCACAGTAACTCTTTCATCAGGAAGAGCGACTACTTTCCCTACTCCCACACGGGTCACAACTAAATCATTTGGCTTTAGCTTATGGTCGCAATCGGTGCAGTTATAACGTGAATCATACCACAATCTTTGACCTGAATTTATATTCAGTTCTTTCGAACCTTTGACCAAAGAAGTGGTCCCTAAAGTATTAAAATTAGTTTGATATATGCCTCCAAAGAAGGCTAACAGTAAAACTAAGTAAGCTGGAAAAAATTTTTTATAGATTTTTGACTCATACTCAATGTCTCTGCTCTTATCATCAATATCTTCTTTCATTCTATTTATTGCATGCTTGTCGATAATTGTATTGATTATCAAAGCAAAAACTGTCCAGAGCACACACATATAAATAAGAGTCCACTCTCCAATTTTCATAAAGTATAGAAAAGGACTTTGTATTATAAATTGACCGCTTTGCTTCAAATAAAGCATTGCAAAAAACACTACAGGTAAAAGCACAAAATGAGAAAATGTAATCAAACGATATTTTTTTCCAAACATATCATAGAGCCGACCCATAACATGATCTGATAAAATGAGATGCTTTCTTAGTTTCAAGTATTTCTCTTCTTCCATTAGGCTTGGATTATACTTAACGACAGCATCTAAAATGTAATCAGCTCTTTCTAGTACAATGGTAAAACGATACTTTTTCTTGTTTTTTAAAACGAGTTTAAACCAGCCACCGAAATTTTTATTTACCGCAGCTTTAAACTCCACAACCTCATCAAAAGGAATGGTAATCTCTTTCTTTCCCCGTCTGATAAAAACTCTATCCTCATAAACTTGTATTTTACTGATTGCCAGAGGTCTTAATAACAATAAATATTCCAGGTAAATTATGAACCACGCAATTCCAATAGCTATGACTCCAGCAGCAGCCTTGCTATCTTGTTTGGTAAAAAAATAGACGATCGAGATTCCAAAAATGAATAATAGAAAATAGGAAAAATACTTTACACAAGCAGCAAATATCTTTACTTGCTTTCTGTACTCCAAAATCCTTGGAGGAGGGTTAGTTTTTCCGCGACTTTTTATATCCATAATGACTCCTGAATATTTAGCACCAGTACAGTATGCTTATCGTCAGGTAAAGCCAAATACTTGATTATTTTAATTTAATTGTAAACATGAGGTATAACTTATTGAAAATACCTATTAATTAAATAGAGTCCCGGGCAAATCTTCGGGTTTTTTTGTGGACAAAGACTCCGCACCTACAGTTCTAAAACCGTCCAAATGCTCCTAGCCGGCCATTCGAAATTTCTGTAATTTTTGCAACCACATGAAGGGGCTATGTTCATGAACCAGGAGACATCATGACTGCCCCAAGCGACACAGTGTTTTAGTTTATTTTAAGTACTCTCCTTCATTAAAAGCCAAAATCCCCTCCCTTATCTGTACACTTCGTGTTAAGTGTCTGGGATTATGAGTAAAAGCGTTGATGATTTTAAAGAACCTGAAATGAATAGCCCCGTTGAAGTCATGAGACACTCTTGTGCTCACGTCATGGCTCATGCCATTCAGAAGCTTTGGCCAGAGGCTCAGTTTGGTATTGGTCCTACCATTGAAGATGGATTCTATTATGACGTAGACTTAGATTACCAACTTCAAAAAGAAGATCTTTCTAAAATTGAAAAACAAATGAAAAAACTCATAGGTGCCAATGCTCTTTTTGAAAGAAAAGAGCATACCATTGAAGAAGCCATCGAATTTTTCAAAGAGAAAAAACAAAATTACAAAGTCGAAATTATCGAAAATCTCAGAGACCAACTGGGTCAAACTCACGTTTCTACTTACGGCGAAGGCGATTTTGTAGACCTCTGCAGAGGTCCTCACGTCGAAAGCACCTCAAAAATAAAAGCGTTCAAACTCATGTCAGTCGCTGGAGCCTATTGGCGAGGAGACGAAAAAAATAAGATGCTTCAAAGAATTTATGGGGTTGCTTTTGAAACTCAAGAGGAACTCAAAGAACATCTCCATCTCCTCGAAGAAGCAAAAAAAAGAGACCATCGAAAACTTGGAAAGGAACTTGATTTATTTTCATTTCACGATGTCGCTCCAGCAAGCCCTTTCTTTCATGCAAAAGGAGCTTTGATTTATCGACTTTTACAAAATTACGTCAGAGAGCTTTACAAAACTTACGATTATCAAGAAGTCATCACACCTCAAGTGATGGATGTACAGCTGTGGCATACCAGTGGACACTACGAAAACTACAAAGAAAATATGTATTTCACTGAAATTGATGATCGAGAATATGCAATGAAACCGATGAACTGTCCTGCTCACACACTCATCTACTCGACTCAAAAGAGATCTTATCGGGACCTCCCATTAAGAATTGCTGACTTTGGAAGACTTCATCGCTATGAAAAATCAGGAGTCACTGCGGGAATCACTCGTTGCCGAACTTTTTGCCAAGATGATGCCCATATTTTCTGTACTCCCGACCAAATAGAATCCGAAATCAAAAATACCGTAAAAATGATTTTGGATACTTATGAAACATTTGGTTTTGATGAGGTTAAAATCTTTTTATCGACTCGTCCTGAGAAAAAAGTAGGCTCTGATGAGTTATGGGATAAAGCTGAAAATGCATTAAAAAATGTTCTTGATAGCTTGGATCATCCTTATGAAATTAATCCAGGAGACGGTGCATTTTATGGACCTAAAATTGACTTCAATGTAAGAGATGCTCTCAAAAGGAATCATCAACTAGGAACCATTCAATTAGACTTTACGCTCCCTGATCGATTTGACTTAAAATATACAGGAAACGACAACGAATCTCATCAACCGGTCATGGTCCATCGCGCGGTTCTAGGATCTTTGGAGAGGTTTTTTGGGATCTTAATTGAGCATACGGGTGGCGCATTTCCATTCTGGCTCAGTCCTGTTCAAGCAAGAATCATTGCCATTAATGACGCTCACGCTAAATACTGCCACGAATTCAAATCAACTCTAGAAAAACAAGGACTTCGAGTTGAGGTCGATGATCGAAATGAATCCATGGGATTGAAGACCAGAGAAGCTCAAAAATCGAAAATCCCATTTTCTTTGATTGCAGGTGATCGAGAACTTGAAAAAGGTGCCTTTGCTGTACGAAAATATGGAGAGAGAGAATCAGAGGTGCTCTCTCAGGATGAAATCATCCAACTTTTTCAAGAACTCATACAGAAAGGCTCACCTCGCTCTTAGTCTATGAATACACCTGCAAAAAATTCTGATCGTGCGATCTTTGACGTTCTGTACGGATTTATTCCGATCACAGAATGGGAAGAAAAAATTATCAACTCTCCATTTTACCAAAGGCTTCGCTGGATCCGACAACTTGGGTTTTCAACATACATTTTTCCGGGAGCAGAACACAATCGGTTCTCTCATGCGATCGGTGTCATGCACTCAATGGGACAAATGATCAACGCACTTGGAATAGGAGTTTCTTATCAAGAACTTCATGATCCAAAATCAACTTCAGAAAAGGCGCTTTTGCATAAAAGTTTAAGAATTGCAGCCCTTCTCCATGACGTAGGAACCTTTCCATTTAGTCATGCTGTTGAGTACGCATACCTTCGTCACGGAAATGATGGGAGAGCTAACCGAGACAAACAAAAAAAACTTCCCAATAGCCACGAACACTTAGGCTCCTTCATTATCAAAAATACCCTTTATGAAGGGGGGATTACTCAAATTTTGAGTGATTATGGTTTAGATGTTCAACTCATTTCTGACATTATTAAAGGCGAGTCTCCTTACCTTATTGCGAATCAACTCATGCACTCCGACCTCGATGCAGACCGTATGGATTACTTAATGAGAGATTCTCATTATACGGGGATCAAATATGGTCAGTTTGACAGAGAATTTGTATTGTCAAACTTAGTCACCTACGAAGCCGGACATCAAATTGGATATGGAGTAAAAGAAAGCGCAACCACCGCGGTCGAAGATTTTTTAATTTCTAGATACAGCTGGTACAGTCAGGTGATTCGAAACCCTGGTTCTGCAAAATTTGATGTAATGGCTACAGCGATTACTGAGTCCTTTTTAGATCAAAATCTATTTTATCAATTTCATGATTTATTAGAGATGGTTGAGAAAAAAGACGAACGTTTTTTTGGGTGGAATGACATTTATTTTATGAGCCGTTCTCAACAAATTCGCCTTGAGAAACTTTCTCGTGACGAACAAGCAAATGAACTCACAGAAATGCTGATCTACCGAATCCCACCAAAGACCTTAAAACATGAAGATTTTGAACCACAAATTTTAAGATCGGAAACTGAAAAAACAAAACTCGTTCACAAAATAGAGAAAACCGTAGAAAACTTTAAGAAAGTTTTAGAAAAAAAAGGGGATGGGTCCGAATGGATTCTTGTCGATATTCCTGAAAAAGATGTGATTTTCACAAAAGGATATGATGAAGTCATTAGAAACGAGAAAAAACAAAATCTCTATCAAACAAGAGATCCAATTAAAATCGTTTCAAAAGAAGGAAATCCATCCCTCCTCGTGGAACGATCAAATAGTATCATTAGTCATATTTCTCAGTTTGTGAACTTTATCCCAGCAGTTTATGCAAATGACTCTGCTCATGCACTCTTAAAAAAAGAAGGATTAATTCAATAAATCACTGTAGAGACAATTTGCTCTTCCTTGATCATTTGAATTCAAACTTCTTCTAGGAATCCCTGTGTTTCCACTAAACTGAACCGCTGGAAACATCACTGCTGAAAGATAATTGACATCAAGTCCAGTACTACATTTAGGTACCCCTGAACTCGCCGTTCCTTCACAGCTATGATTGACTCCAATAAGATGTCCAAACTCATGAACAAAAATACTTTCTAGATCAGGAACCCTTCCTGCGTAAAAAAAGTTTTTATAATTGATTTCAATCACTGCATTATAAAAAGTATCCAAAGGAGAGGCTGCAGAAGGACAATAAGTCGTCAAAGCAATCACTTCACTATCATAAGGCCAACTATTGGCTGTATCGCCAAGACCTTCTGCATTGGAAGCTGCATATTTATAAATGGGAACCGCTCCCCCTTGAGTCGAAAGATTACTTGCACAAGAAAAGTCCGCTGCATTTACACTCGTAGTATTGACTCCTCCACTTCCCGTATTCAAAAGTTGAAGGTTATTCACTGACTGGTAAAAATCATTCCACGTGCTTGCAGCTGCCACAAGCGCTGCGGCTTCTTCATTATTAAAATGGCCTGTTCGAAAAGCAACTGAGATGGGAGGGGCTGGGTTATTCAACCATCTTCCTTCTAAAGTTCCAGACTGATCTGAGGGAAGGACACACTCCTTCTCATAACTTTCACCGGTCGTAGGTTTTGCGCAAGCAGCAACCATCCCGCCAAGAGCAAGAGTCATGATCATTGTGCGAATCGTACTTTTTTTCCCCATGAAACCCCAATTACTATATCTATTAAGTATACTACTTTTCGGATTTTAAAGATACTTGCTAAAGTTGATAAATAATTAAATAAAATCAATGGGTTAAAATCCAATTTTTCACAGATCCAGACATCCAATTGAGTTCGTAACGTAAAATCTCGGTGGTCACAAATGTCACCTGAATTGTCACAAAGTTTTGATTCAGCTAATCATTTATCTTATAACCCCTTATCTATGAAGTTCATTGATGTATATCAATATACCGACCCGAGAAAATTCTTGGTAGATACTCTTGAGACTAGACAAGATGCTCAACCTGGATTTTCCTTAAGAGCATGGTCTAAAGAAATGGAACTCAAGTCTCACTCATTATTGGTGATGCTTCTACATGGAAAAAGACCACTCCGGGTAAAGCATGGCTCCTTTTTAGTCAAAGGACTCAAGCTCTCCTCACAAGAGAAACTCTACTTTCAAGCACTTCTTCAGTTTCATTCAGCACAAACGCCTGAAGAAAAAACACTTTGCCAAACTTGGCTACAACAACTAACTCCTACGGGAAAATTCAAATCAAAAGAAATTGATGAGTTTCATGTGATCTCTGATTGGCTCTATACTTTTCTTCTTGCAGCCACTCGCTTAAAAAATCAAAAATTTGATCCTGCTTCTCTTTCGCAAAGACTTGGAAAAAAAGTCTCTCAAATCAAAATCAAAGCTGCTATTGACCGTCTCCTGGAGATGAACCTTCTTACTAAAAATAATTCAAAATTCATAACCACAGCTCAAAGAGTCACTACAGCTAACGATGTCGCTCATAAAGGAGCAAAAACCTACCATCAAAAGGTTTCTGATCTCGCTAAAAAAGCAGTTGAAAGCCAACCTCTTACAGAAAGAGAGTTTCAGTCGTGTAGTTTAGCAATTGATCCAGAAAGAATTGATCTCGCTAAAGAAATGATTCGAAAGTTTCGTAATGAGTTTTCAAAAGCAATGAAAAATGAAAACTCAACGGAAGTGTATCAACTTAATCTGCAGTTTTTTCGGCTCACTGAAGGACCATTTCCAAAGAGTTCCTTCACAGCTTGCGCAGACAATCTCAAAAACCAAAAGGAAAAAAACAATGATTAAATGGTTATTTATTGTCACGCACGCTCTCGCTCAACCTCCTGTCCCAGGCGTTGAGGATCATGGACCTGGAAATGGTGGTGGGGGATTCGATCACAAATCTTCTTGGGTTTATTTGATTGAAATTGAAGACATCAGTATAAAAAAAGAGTTAGAACCTTTTTTTAAAGAAAACCCAAATCAGGTCGTCCAATGTTCAGGAAAATCAAAATACATTGAAACTCCTAAAGTTTATCAAAATAAATTTATTTTCAAAAAAAGAAATGGAAAAAAATTAACTCATTTAGATTTATGTACTCGTTTTAGACTAAGGGACGCATACAACCAGTTTCTCGTTGAGCTTCATAGAAGTACCTTACCCGTTGAACTTGAAGGCAAAAAGTATTCCTCTGTGGGTAAAAAACTCATTGACACTTCTTATCATTTAAATCAAAAACCGATTGAAGTCATTTTTCATGTAAGACCTAAAAAAATTGAAATTATTAACTCTCAAAAAAACAAAGAAGTTAAAATTAAAGAAAGAAGCTGGTTTGATCATCATTCTGGAATGATTCATTGGAGCAGACAAAAGCCTCTCAAAAGTATTGATCGACTCGTCTCTCGTAATCATCAATCGTTCTTCAGACATGAACTTGCTCATGTTCTTGTTTATAGAGCACTAGGAAAACAATATCCTCATAAAATAACACATTGGCATGATTTTACCGACTCTAACGATATCAATGTTTCAGAAACTTCTATTTTTGATCTAAAAACTTCTGAAGAAGCGGCTTTTGTAGAAGGATTTGCTTTTGCAATGGAGGCCGGAACATGGATTGACCATCCTTATCTTGAATTAAATTTTAAAATCCTTAATGACTCTGACGGATGCTACGCAATTCAAGCTAAGGACTTCCCTGACGGCCGCCCTCCTCTCCAGAGTGAAGGATACCTAGGATCTGTCCTCACTGAAATCCAGTACACAGAAACTCTCAAATACGAAAAGTACGATTACCCGAAAATTCAAATTGTTCCCGATATTCAAGTTACTCACCAATTGATTGAAGCCATGTCGAGCGGATCTAAAAACATTATCGAACTACTACAAAAATTCGATGCAATTAGTGAGAGAAATATGGGCCTTGGATTTCTCAGAGAATATTTCTGGGAAGACTATCGGAAGGGACATTCTATATCCAGCTTTAGAAATACAAATAATCTTTTTTGTATAGACATTGATTCTCAAAATGGGCCCCTTGCTATTCATAAAAGAAAAGCAAGAAAGAGTCTTCTTATGAAAGAAAGAGCTCTGTTTATTTTTCCAAAACTAGAGGAGGACATAAAAAGAAGATCGAAAAATTTTGAAGAAGATATAAATAAAATCGAAAATAAATTTGGCAATTTTAATCGATACGTACAAATCATAGAAAATCACAAAAAAGAAAATAAACAAACCGAATTTCCATGGGAAGCAACCCAGCAAATCTATGATCAATTGCAAGATCGTTTCAATTTTTCTACATCTTTTGCACAGATTAATTCAACTTATGAACATCCAAAAGCAGTCATTAAAAAAATTGAAGGTTATCACAATTCAATGAAAACATTCATTGTTGATTTTAAAAAAGGATCGGATACCAAAGTCAAAAAAGTAGAAAAAGCTGAAAAATTCTCAATTCGATCTTATTCATCTCAAATAAGAAATTTATTAGGTTTAATCTATATTGCTCAGATCATTGAATCTGGATTTTAATCCAAATAAAAAGAGCGGATGTAAATCATCCGCTCTTTCATTTTTATTATCTCTACATAAAAGATTTTTTTCCTGGCAAAGAGGTGTCTACTCGAAATGAGGGTCACGTACATTGGACAATTATACTAAATTTAAGCAATGGCGAGATATTGAAATAGTCAAAACTGTCTTCAGTTCGTAGACAAAAAAAGATTTGACCAAAATGTAATTGAATTATTTCAAATAGATAAAAAATATTTCGATTTCAAAACAAATAAAGAATTGACTCGATGCGTCTTTTTATTTACTCCTCTCCCCGTGAAACAAAGAAAAGTTCAACAGCCAGAAATTTCGCAATTTCTTGATGTACGAAAATATTTAGCTGACTACTATACTTGGAGAAAGACAACAGACACCAAATTTTCATTCTCTACTTGGGCCCAAGAAATGGGTTTTAAAAGCAGAACCTTTCTTCAGCTCGTCGTTTCCGGAAAACGATCGATTACAAGTCGAACCATTCCTCTTTTCATTCAGGGACTTCAATTAAACGAGAAAGAATCGCAGTATTTTGAGAACTTGGTAGGATTTTCTCAAGCAAATACGGTGACAGAAAGAAGTCATTATGCACAAAAGCTGTTCGTAAAGTCTCGCTCCAAAATTAAAAACCACTTCCAATTTCTTTCTTCACCTCTATGCCCAAGAGTTTTGACGCTTGTTTCTCTAAAAGGGTGGAAACCCACTGAAACTCATTTAGCAAAAACTTTAGGTGTCTCCGTCTCTCAAATAAAGCGAACAATCGAAGTTTTAGTAAGACTCGACTTAGTTGAGAAAAAAGAAACTTACTGGATTTCAAAGACAGATCTTTTTGAAGTTGACGATCAAATTGGAGATCAAGCTCTACAACTGTTCCATAAAGAATGTATGCAAGAAGCAATCGAATCCATTGACCTTCCACCTTCAACTCGTCGTCAGAGAGCAGTCTTAGTGCCTTTAAGTCCCAAAGAGTTTGAAAGACTGGATGCCCAGTTATGTCAATTCTCTCGTGAAATCTTATCAAAATTTAGTGCAGAACAGGTTGATAATAGAAGACTCTATCAACTCAATTTGCACTTAGTCCCTGTATCAGAAACCATCCTACATTCTACTCAAACGAAGAATGATCCCAGTGGTGATACTCTTACTCTAAACCTAGAACAAAAGGAAAGTCTGTATGAAGTTAAGTAAACTATTACTTGTCCCTGTTATTGGAATTGAAATGATCTTAATCACTCCATTTGCCTTTGGTAAATATATGGAAGAAGGAGGTGGTGTCATTGGGAGTGGCGGAGATGAATTGGTCACTACAATTCCATATCAAACAGATACTCTGACGAGTCCGTCTGCCTTTTTTAATAAAAACCCCAACAACGGAACCATACAAGTCGTTGGAGAGTCTTTCGCTGGAGCATTTGCAGGTGGGAAGTACGGAATTAGAGAATGTAATTATGAAAACTCTAAAATAGTCCCACAAAGTTGTCGTCCTTGGGCGTATTTCAAATTGGGAACACGTGTGACTGTGGCTCCCGGTCATTATCAACTCCTCTACTCGAATTCACTTTACTCTGAAATCGTAACGATTCACGGGAATGACTTTATAACAGAATTAAAAGAGATTGAACTACCAGAATATCCTGATCACCTTGTTCGTATTGAGCGAAATGATCAAGACCCCAAAGAAAGGAAAAAGTTTAACGATGAAGTAATAGGATCATCACGAGACCAGTACCAATTCCCTATTCTTTTAAACTCGTCAAGTTTTTTAAGTAGCTTGATCAGAGAATATGGTCATATCCCTACAAAAAAAGAACGTCAGTCAGAAGACGTTGAACGAACCTACACCTATCGACTAGATGACTACTATTCTGGAGAATTTTATTCATCAACTCAAAATGTTTATGAAAAAAGAAGTCTCGAAATGCCCAAGCTTCGTTATAAAGACTGTGAAAATAAAAATAAAAAGGTGACTCGGCTTAAAACATGGATTAATGGACTGGATGGATTCTGGCTCGTTGGAGCACCACTCATAAAAACAACGGCAGAAAAAGTTCCCTCAAAACGGGGTTGCATCTCAGCTGTTCGCGCAGCAAAAGGCAATAGTACTACCCGAAAAAACCCACTCTATCAGTTCTCAAGCCAATTGGTAGGGTTTCATGCTCCTGTTGTCGACGGTCGAATTTCTCTTGATTACGGAGATACCCGAATTTCTGTATTCCCAGGGTCGTATCGGATCAATTTTTATCAGGGCGGCATTAATGAAATTACGGATTCGTTTGTTGTCGATGTTGAATAAAATAGCTGTTTGGAATATCTTTGTGCTCACCGTTCTTATCATGAACGGTAGAGCCGAGGATATTCCGAGCTATCGTTATAATGATGATCGAAATTATTTTGTCAAAACAGTTCGATCTGCATCTCGATTAGATGGAACTTATCCATTTCGAGTCTATCTATATGACGGAGCACTAAAAAAATGCGACTCTAAAAAAACGATCAAGACTTGGTTTGATAGCGCTTTTTTTTCTAAGACCATGGAGGATGCTCTTTCAAAAATTCATATCGATTATACTAAGATCCTTTCTCAAAAAAAAATAATAGTAGCACTCGATGCTTTTCCTGAAAAACATTCGTTCTCCAGTTTTTACATCAATGACTCCTCTTTAAAAATTCGAATGGTTTCATTTGATTGCCAAATCAATTCACTAAAGGAATGGAGAGCGCTCCTCATTCATGAACTGGTACACGCTCTGCTTGAAGATTTCCTCCTTCCGTCCTGGTTTGAAGAAGGTGTTGCACAAATCCTTGAAAACGATGTAGGAGGAAAGCGACCTCAGCAAAGTGTTGAAAAACTTCATATGAGCTCAAAAATTCCTCATTTATTAGAAAAATCACGTCCTCTACAGTCTTCAGAGTCCTACGGACTAAGCTTTTTATTTGTCAATTTTATATTCCATCACTGGAAAGGTTGGGAATTATTTCCCTCTATTCTTGAAATTGCTCAAAACGGAGTAAAAACAAATTGTCCTGAAAACGATTTTTTATCGATGATCACTTGTGACTTGAAAAACTCTCTAGAGATCGAAAGCATAGATCTATTCACACGCGAAAAATTCACACAAAATGGGATCATTCGTTTTTTTGCTGCAGCATTTGCAGCTCAATCATCTAAGAAATCTCTCCTTAAAATTCCATATTGGAAACGTATGAAAAAAATTCCTGATTTTATATCTACTCAGGAAAAGTTACTGCCTGGTGACTTTCGTGTATTCTCTGGTAGGATTCGTCCAAAGCTACTTGATACTAGGTTAGAATTTTATCAAATCTTCACACGTGACAAAAAAATTCAAATTCTTAAAGGAAGTAAACCGATTAACCTTAAACCAACTCTATATCTGATCATCAATACAACCTCTAAAGAGATTCGTATTTAACTTTCAGTACTTTGTTTCGTATGCCTCATCCAGGCTTCTTCAAAATATTTTCTTGAAAGCTTTTCACTAAAATCAACAAAAGATGATTGTGGTTCTTCGAGCTTTGAGTAGAACCTCTTTTCTGAACTCATCATAAGCCCGTATCATTCCTCTTATTTTAATTTCTCTCACACCATAGATTCCAGTAAAAATAGTGAATAATGACACAAGCCACATGATAAACTCTTTCACTTACTTTTCTCCTTGCTCTGATGGAATCATCGCTGTCGATGAATTTGTTGTTGAAGGCAAGTAAACGAATCAAGAAAGAAAAGAAACCCAAAAAGAATCATTTTTTATCGCATTACAAGAGGATAAAGTAGGAAAACCAAAGTGACGGGCATTGAATCAATGTTTTCGGAAGTCATAGAAAAGTACATCACGGACGGAGTCCCAAATTCAATGGCAAAGCTACCTATACGGCTGCCATCTATCGAAAGAAACTTAACCATAAGCGTGTGTTGGCTATAAAAACCCTGACCTTGCACATGAGCACCTTCATTGGATCAATATCGTGATCTCAATGAAACGCTACCACCTCTCAACCCACCACGATGTTTTTAAGAGAACTACCCCGCTGAGAGTTGCATAGGAATCATGTGGAGGTTCAGAAGTTAAATATGACTCTCCCCGGATTCAAATCTAAAATAAAGCGCTTTACTCTAAATCCTTACGAAGACTATTATTTTTATCTTATTTTTTGCTATTTGATCTTCGCGAGTAAAATCTCACAACCGACGGATTGAAGAGAAGAATGAAGCATTGCTTTTGCTTCCTCAGGAGTCAGGCGATGTAAATTCGCTTCAGAGAAAACCTGACTCATCTTTCGCTCTAGAATTCTTGCTTTACGAGTTCTCCACCATCCACGAAGACCTGTATGTCTCTTAATAAATCTTTTTTCATAATACTCTGAGTTTCTTTTATTGTTTTCATCGATGTAAGGAATATTTATTATAAGGACAAGAGCAAAGACTTGTCCTACTGAAATGACTGCATCGGCTATATTCCCATCAAACGTGAGTTGAAGAGCTGTAAGTCCGATTAAAGTCCAAAAGCTTTTTTCAAAAATGGAATCCAAAGAGTCTTTCATCGCGAAAAATTCTATTAATTGTGACTCAGAATGCCTACTGATCAGAGATTGTAATTCTTTTAAGATCTGCTCAGATTCAAAAACCAGTCGATTGATATTTGCCTTCATATTCACATCCATATGTTTTGCAAGAACTTCATTTTTTTTTCTTACATCACTCATGTTGTTCATTTGATTGATGAGAGACTCAATCTTCTTTAAATTTGAATCGATTTTTAATCCCAATTCTTTTGCATTGAGTAAAATTTCTGTCTCACCTAAAAGATTTTCTTGTGGGGTTACAATCACCGTAGATCCAGCCTCTTCTGCAAAAACAAAGGGACTCAGAGTAGATAATACAATGACCATAAAAAAAGCGAACATTCTCATGACGCGAAACATAAAATAAGTGATAATTAAAATCAATTAACAAAATAAAAAGTTACTTTTTATTTAATTTCAGATATTTAGATAAAAATCTAAAGTCACTTCAAAACATTCTTTTTACTTCTTCACTTAACAAAATCCAACCCTGCTGGTCCGTCCTCCGAATTGAAATACCGAGATCATAAAACCTTTGGAGAGTTGCTCCATGAGGATGACCATGTCTATTTCCAAAACCCGAACTCATCCAAACTTGATCTGGTTTTAATTTTTTAAGTACTTCTTTAGAATTTGAGTATCGAGAACCGTGGTGCGCGCTTAGATAAATATGCTTCTGATTTGAATTTCTTCTCCATTTTTTTAAAAAAAGTTTTTCAAGAAAATGACTTGCATCTCCATGAATATGAAAAACTCCTGAAACGCTTTTTCTCTTCCACGGAATTCGGTAAAGACTCATCATCGCGTTTCCTGATTTTTTATTTTCTCTTAAATCAGCAAATTCATACGGAAAACAAAACTTTCTTTTTTGATCTAACTTGATATGAAATTTTTTCCCAATTTCTTTAACGACTCGAGAACGTTTGGTTTTCCAAAGAGCAGGCGCTCCAGAAAGACATCCAATTTTAATAATCGGAGCAATATGAATGAGTCCTCCACTGTGATC
This sequence comes from Pseudobdellovibrionaceae bacterium, assembly GCA_002722705.1. GTDB lineage: Bacteria > Bdellovibrionota > UBA1018 > UBA1018 > UBA6935 > UBA6935. The sequence continues at coordinate 59,622 of PBMP01000079.1, forward strand.
TTCATCTAAATGAGAAAACTCAACCCAGTCCAACTTACGAACACCTAAACGATGAAATACATCAAGCCATTGAGATGATGAAAGAGAATACTCTGATCCAACATCAATTAATCCCACAGAAGAGGAACTGATAACCAAAGTCGCAGATCCCTGTCCAACGTCGATTTGAACAATTTCATACGGTGTCTTTGAGCGAATGGAAGTTTCAAAAAAGAAAAATCGAATCACCATTAAAAAAAGCACCAATTTTAATCGATTCATTTTTCTTGTAAAAAGAACGATGACGATAGAGACAAAAAACCACTGAGAACTGACTTCCCAGAGTAAATGAAAGTATTCCGTAATAAAAACTCCAAAAAAAACAAGAGCATCCGTTAATTTTTCTAAAACAGTCATAATCCCGTGAATTAAAAAAAAGGGGATAAAATCGTAAGATAAAAAACAAATTAATGTGAATGGAAAAATAATCAAAGAAAAGACAGGAATAGTAATCAAACTGATGAGCGGGGTTCCCCATGCAATCCATCCCTGTTGAAAAACATCAACAAAAGCCACTCCCACCCAAGATCCAAGAGAAAGTTTTAAATGTTGTTTTATTTTTTCAAAAAAATTTTTATTAAAAATAAACTCAATACCTAACAACCCTCCTCCAACAGCCAATGCATAATGAAGCCTTCCTGGAGCAAAGCCAAAATCTGTTTGTGTCTGAGTCACAAATAAATAAAGAATAAAATCAATAAACAAAGATAAACAGAGAGGAGTTAAAATGGGCCATCGCCATCCAAGCCCATGAGCAAATCTTCGTAAAATAAAAACCAAAGTAGGTCTTAAAAACCCTTCTCTCCCGCCTCCAAGGAGGGTAATCCAACCCATTAAAATGAATAAAAAACTATGAGTCACAAAGAAAAAAAAGATCCTATTTCTAAAATTAAAAAAAATACGAATCAAAAAAAATATTTTTTCAATTCCTAAAAGAACCGCATAAAGATGAATCCCCGCAACCGTGAACAAATGAACAAAGCCTATTTTCCTTAAAAGACTTTCTTGAGATCCTCTTACTTTTTCAGATAAAATGAGTCGTCTGAGCCATCCTTGTGGATCATAAGAATGAAGAAAGCGAGAAAAAGATTCTCTTTGATTCTCGGTAAAATAAATCCATGAACTTCGATGCGCTTTGGATATCCGAATCTTTTTTGAGTGATAAAATGTTGCTATTTCTTTTGAATGATTTTTCTGATTATTAAAATAAGATTTTTTCCGAACTTTAACTCTCCAGCGATTACATAGATCGTAGGGACTCTCAAGGTAGGATCTCCATTGATCTGCACTCAAACAAAGACGCTCCCTCTCTCCTACTCTCCATGAAGCTCGGCAATAAGGGCTCGAATTCAATTTAGCAAGTAAATGAGTAGGGCATAGTTTTTTTTCTACATAAACTGGCTTGGCAAAAGACAGAGTCAAAAAAAAGAAAAGATACATCTTAAAAGCAAAACCTTGCAGAGAAGGTGCCAATTAATCTTTTTTAAGGCATAATGGAAAAAATGAATGTGAAATGGATGGATTATTATTGGCTCGGAGTCCCCTTGTTTTTATGGGGAATACATCGACTCCTCGCTCCAAAACACCAATCTCAATTTAAGAAAAAAGAATCCTATGATCCCTCTAAGCACGGAGAAGGATTAGGGAACGCCACATTAAAACGTCCTCAAGCACTTCCTGGGATCGTCATTGATGCTCCAGCACATGAAATTTTAGGAGTTCCGATGAATGCATCTCCAGAGGAAATCAAAAAAGCACACAGAGAACTGATGAAGCAATATCATCCCGATAAGATCGCCTCTCCTGGCTCTCCTCAGTGGGAAGAAGCTCAAAAAATAGCATCTGCGATCAACGACGCTAAAAAAGAGATGCTACTTGGACGATAAAGTGTAAATGGACCTCGAGATCGATCTCTTGCAAAAGTTTCGATCATTTCAATAGGGAGAAACTCTGCAACCTCAGAAGAGCCAATCCAGAAACTTGAAAATCCGACCTTGTGTGATGTTTCAATCTCCTTCAATGATTCTCCTTGAAAAATCACCCGATTACTTCCCGATAAATGCAATGCATGATCAAACAGAAGACGAGATGGTTTACGTTCTTCAACCCGATTAGGAACCAAAATGACATTAAACCAATCCCAAGGAAAAGGACGCGCTTCTCTCCATGCTGAATTGACATAACTCTTCAAAGCATCCACTCTCTCCTGCTGAGTTTTTCCCCACTGAGGTGGAATATTTACGATTAATCCCAGGGAGTAATTGTGACCTTTCAGAGCGGAAACATAATTTTCAGCACCCTTCATCCAAGTCATGGAATTTTGTAAATCGGTATGAATTAAAGTTTCTCCTAAATCAAAAAAAAGATCAGGTGAAACTTTTTGAGCATGACTAAAAATAGAGGCACATAGAAAAAATGTGATTATGATCACCTTCATAATCATAGCGTTATCAGGGTGTTGAACAAAAAGCGACCGCATCGCATCATGAGATTCGATACAGCAGGTCACGCACTAATTGATGAGAGCCAATCTCCCGTAACGCGAAGGCAAGGTCCTGAATCATTTCCTTAGACTCCTGATCTAAACGAATTGAATTAACCAAAGGGAGGATTGTTGACTTATCCTTAATTTTTCCTAAAGCAAGAATTGCTTGTCGCCTCACCATGGGTTCAGAATCTTGAAGGAGAGTCACTAACATAGGTACAGACTCTTGAATTTCCGCTAAAAAGACTTTCATTTTCTCAGGAGAACGAACAAAGTCTGCCTCTAAACGATCAAAACTACTGATTTTGGTTAACTCACCCAAAGCAAACGCAGCACTGGCTCGCATGAGCACATCTGAATGCATGAGCATTGGCTTTAAGGTTTCAATGACCTCATAGTGCCCAGCAGCAAAAAGAGCCATTGCTGCATTGGCTTTAATTCGATTGTGACGACTCGATAAAAAAGGAAGAATGAGATCCAAAGATCTCTGATCACCACTAGAACCAAAAGCTTCAATTACGTTTGCTACAATTCGGCTATTTTTAGATTTTAAAAATTTCTCTAAACTCAAAATCTGTGATCCTTTGACCAGTTTTCCTAAAATAATGATAATAGATGAAATGACTTTTTCATTTTTTTCTTTCTTTAGAACATCAAATAAAAAAGAAATCGTTTTTGAATGATCGTCTCTAGAAAGTCGATAAAGGGACTGAAGTGCATTCAAGCGAACTCCCTCGATCTCTTTCGAATTTTCAATTAATGGATAAAGAACTGAAGAAGTATCTTCATTCCTACTATAACCAAGAAGCTCCACACTGTTCATTCTTAAAGAAACATCTTTTGATTTTAGATGTGAAACCAAGGTATCGACATCTTTAATTTGAACTAATTCATAAACATCAACTTTATCTTCTTTTCCTTTGACTTGTTCTTGCGTTAAAAATTCATAATCAAGTAATCCTTCAAGTTTATTCTTAACTTCATGGTCAAAAACAATTCTGGTGTTTCGACCCTTTTTTGAAATTTTTTCAATTCGATTGGCTAAATTAACAACATCACCGATAACCGTAAAGTCCCTGCGATCACTAGATCCAATTGGACCGGAAATTACAGTTCCATAAGTAATTCCGACGCCGATCTCAATTTCGGCTTTTCCTAAAGACTTTCTCTTTTGATTAAATTGGACTAACTTTTCTCTCATTTCTAATGCACAATAAATCGCCGAAAGAGAAGATTGTTTTTTTTCACTTTCTTCATAAAAGACGGCAAGAAGTGCATCACCTATAAATTTATCCACTTCACCTTGGTGTCGATAGACAATCTCTACCATTTCTGAAAAGTAGTCGTTTAACATTTCAGTAATTTCTTCAGCACTAAGGTTTTCACAGTGAGAGACAAAATTTCGAATATCTGAAAATAAAATCGTTGCAGTCTGACGTCTACCAGAAACTTTCACCTCGACATCTCCATGAACGGTTTCCATAATTTGTCGATAAGTGGAATCGGAAAGGTATTTTCTTAACTCTTTTTTCTTTCTTAACTCCTGAACCATGACATTAAATGCAGTGACTAACTGCCCCACCTCATCACTTCGTGAAAGATTAATTTTAAAGTCAAACTCTCCACGTGCAAGTCGTTGAAAAGCGACCACTAACTTTCTCAATGGTGAAATCACAAGTTGAGCAAAGAATATTGATATCAAAAACCCAATCAAAAGAGGAAAAAACAAACTTCGAGTCATTTCTGTTTTTACTTCTGAAACTAACCGATCCAAAGATCGAAGATTAAAATGGTACTCCACTGCAAACAATGGGTCTCCTACATTTTTGTCCCGAAAAACATCAATAATTCTAAAACGAGAGTCTTGTTCATTTGGTCTTTCTGAAAAAAACATTTTCTCAGAAAGACTTTTTTTAACTTTTTCATTTAATTGAATACTTTTAAATTCACTATTTTTATCATTCTCAAAAGAGGATACTTTTTCCGAGTCAAAAAGAACAGTTTCAGTTCGAAGAGAAATGACTTTAATAGAAACAAGATTTTCATAAGAGCTTAGAATCCGATTTAAAAATGGAATGAATTTTTCATTATATTGAAAATAGAATGTTTGATTAAACTCTCTCATCAGAGAAGAAGTGGTATATTTAGAAAATAAGACCGATTCCTTGTAAATCGCATCTGTATACTGCCTTATCTGAAGGTTAGAAATTGTAAAATAAAGGCTTCCTCCCGTGACTAAATTAATAATCAAAACAGTAAAAACAAACTGAAACCTCAAACCACCAATTCTATTTCTTAAAGAAAAATCATATTTTCTCTCTAAAAATTTGAAAAAAAATGGAAAAAAATAAAACAAAACAATAAAAAACAAAGTGAAAAAAACCAAATGAATGAAGAAGTCTTTTTTCTCTTTATGAAAACTAAATTCATATCGACTTAATATTTTTTTTGAACGAAATATACTATCAAGAGAGAAAAAGCCTTGAGTGATCTTACGATTTGATGGAATCTCTTTAAGTTTTTCTTCTTTAATACTTTGATCTGGAGAGGTAGGGTATTCCGAATCAAAAAGAAGTTCTCCATCTATTGAGAAAAATTTTACTTTTTTTAAATCATGAAATTTTTTTATTCTTTCATTTAGTTTTTTTAAAAAAAGATCCTCATAAGAAAAATAATAGTGAGCTTCAAAGTCTTGTTCAAACTTTACATGCTCTTGATTGAAATCTGTGAGAACAGCTAAAACCTTATTTTCATAATGAGAGTAATGAAAATACAGTAACCCAAAAAGCCCAAAAACTAAAAATAGAGACTTCCAAAAGAATTGTCCCTTTAAAAAGGTTGGGACTTGATGAAATGAAGCTTTTGTTTTAAACACTGAATATAATTATAAACTTTCTTAATTCCTGTGAAAAGATCGATGAATAAACAACGTTTTGACATATATTTTGAAGACAATCACCTCCTGGTCATCAATAAACCTTCGGGACTCCTCAGCCAAGGAGGTCCTCAAGGAGAAGATCACCTCGTCGCCCAACTCCAAGAATATCTTGGCCGCCCTTATGTTGGACTCGTTCACCGTCTTGATCGAAATGTTTCGGGTATTATGGTTGTCGCTAAACGAACCAAAGCAGCAAAGCGTCTTACAGAAGCTCTTCAATCCGGAAAATTATGCCGACACTACCTCGCCTGGGTTCATGGAGTAATTGAAACTCCTATCGAGTGGATTGATTTTTTACTCAAAGATTCCCAAAAAAATAAAACCACAGTGGTTCCAAAAGGCACTCCAGAATCAAAGAAAGCGATCTTAAGAGGTAAACCGATAAAAACAAAATCTATTTTTGGAACACAATGGACTTTACTTGAAATTGAACTGGAAACGGGTAGATCTCACCAAATTCGTGTCCAACTTCAACATCATGGTCACCCTCTACTAGGAGACCCAAAATATGGAAAATCAAACTTTCCATTTCATCGCCCCGCACTTCATTCTCACTGGATTGAGTTTCCTCATCCAAAAACTCAAAAAAGAATTTCCTTTAAGTCCCCTCTCCCCGATGAAATAAGTTTTCACAGTTAGGATCGAAGGACCGAATTAGTCATTGAGCGTTCAATAGCTGCTCCTACCGTCTGAACTTTAATCATATTGGTTGTTCCTCTCTTTAAAGATGGAACTCCCGCAGTCAGCACAAATTGATCACCTTTTTTAACCCAATTAGACTCGAGTAACTTTTGTTCAATAAGTGAAAACAAATCATCTGTTGGCTTCAACTCCGGAATCAAAACCCCCTGAACCCCCCAAACAAACGAAAGTTTTCTCAAAGTGTCAGGTTGATCCATAATTGCAACGATCGGTTTCTCTGGACGATACTTGGCAAGGGCTCGAGCAGCCATTCCGGAATGAGTCAAACATGCGATTGCAACCACGTCCAAGTGGGTCGCAATTCTAGAAGCACTCATTTCAATTGAATCCACCACAATTCCTGGAGTAGGAAGGACCGGCGGACGTACAGAATAGTCCTCCAAGTACCCTTCGGCTTCACAAATAATTTTAGACATCATACGAATCGATTCAATTGGATACTCTCCCGAAGCCGTTTCTCCTGAAAGCATGACTGCATCAGTCCCATCAAAAACGGCATTAGCAACATCATTTGCTTCTGCGCGGGTCGGGACAGGTGACTGAATCATAGATTCCAACATCTGAGTTGCAGTGATCACGGGAACTCCTAAGTGACTACATTCTTGAATCAGTTGTTTTTGAATCATCGGTACTCGCTCAGCACCGACCTCTACAGCCATATCTCCTCTTGCAATTAAAATCACATCTGAAACTGCAATGATCTCTTCATAGGACTCGAGCGCTTCTGGTCGTTCAATTTTAGAGACTAGTAAAGGCCGTAACGACGATGATTTTTGAATCAAAGCTCGAACCGTTTCAATATCATTTGCAGACCTCACAAAAGAAAGCGCAACAGCATCGACACCCATTTCTAAACCAAAAAGAAGATCCTTTTTGTCTTTTTCTGATAACGCAGGAAAACTTAACGGAGTATCAGGTAAATTCATTCCCTTGTGACTTGACAGTGGACCACCATGAATGACTTCAACAAGCACCTCTCCCTGAGCTACTTTTTGTATTTTTGTAGAAATTTTTCCATCATCAAAAAGAATAGAATCTCCAACAGAAGCGTCTTTAGAAACAATATCAGAAATTTCTGCTGACATCGGAATTAAATGATCATGCTCCCACGAACTTACAGCCTTTTTTCCTTCTGGGTACAAAAAAAGACACTCACCTGGTTTTGCTTTAATCGGTTCCTTTAACTCACCTAAACGAAGCTTCGGACCTTGTAAGTCCTGCATAATTGCCACATTTCTTTTTGCTTCTTGAGAAGCCTTTCTTACCCAATTAAAAATTTTTTGATGAGTGGGATGATCTCCATGACTAAAGTTTAAGCGGGCGACATCTAGCCCGGAATGAATCATTTCTAAAATTTTTTCATAAGACGCTGTTGATGGTCCGAGCGTACATACAATTTTAGCTCTGCGAACGATGGACTCTTGCATTAACTCTTCTCGCATTCTCTAGTTGATCTTCAAAGTCTTGAACGAGTGATTTCTGTCTCTCTTCAAATTGTTGCTCCATTTGTGCAACTTGTTTTGCTTGGCTTTTTTCTAAAAACTCAATACGTTTTCTGTTTTCATCTTGAACTTTTCTCAAATGTTCTGCCGAGTCTTCTTTTAAGTGCTCTAACTCAGTTTCATAACCTTCAGCTTGAAGCTCTAATTTTTTTTCCAAATTTCTAATGGACTCAGCATGCTTATTATTAATTTTTCTCTGATTCATTTGAGTTTCAAATTCCATATCAGCTTGCATTTGATGAATCCGTGCTTCAGATTCGCTTCTTTGATTCGAAATAATCGTATCAAACTGTCTTTTTTGTCTTTCTAAAAGATTTGTAAAATGTTTTTGTAAACTTTCTTTTTCTTTCTCAGTCGCATGAATGACATTCTTTACTTTTTCTTTATGCTCAAAGGCATTTGACTCGATTAATTGAGTTAATTCTTTTCTATCTTGAAAAGAACGAACTTGATTATCTCTTCTGATTTGATTTTCTGTTAACTCAGCATCCTTCATGACTCCATTTAAACGCTGAGAATAAGACTCTCGAATTGATTCTTCGGAATTCCTATTTCTCTCAAATTCAGAATCAAGAACCTCTTGATACTGTCCCTGAATTTCTTTTCTAACAATATCTTCTACTCCAGGAGTGATTTCTGTAATTTCAACCGGAGTTTTTACTCGATTCAGCTCTCTTTCTAAAACCTTAATTTGATCAACATAATTTTCTCGCTGTCTGGTATTTTGTTCTTGATAGGCTTTTTCTTGGGAGATCAGACTGTCTCGAATATGCTCCTCAGCATTACTGTAAGCGTCTTCAAGTCTCTTTGTATGAAGTTCATTCGTTCTATTTTCTCTTGCCTCAATCGCTCCAGCTTCTTTTTCATGTGCTTTCTCAACTTCGGTCAGTTCTTTACGATGACGCGTATTCATATCTTGAACAACTTGAGTAAACTTAGCTTCTTTTTCAATCAATTGATCATTATATACTCTTGAAAAGTGATCTTCTGCTTTATCAATTTCAGCATTCAATCTTTCCTTTTCCATTTCATGTGCAGTTTCTTGATTTTGTGTTTTACTAATCCAATCGGTTTCATATTCCTTAATTGCTTCCGCTCGTCCCTCAGAATACCCTTTATGATAAAACTCTCTTTCACTCAGCAACTCACCAATCTTGTCATGAAGAAACTCGTTTTCAAGTCGATGAGACTTAATCAAGTCATTGACCTCTTTCTCATGTTGAGAATCAACCTCATTTCGATATCGATTGTATTGTCTTTCTCGAGCTAATTGATCATCCCGAGAAAGCTCTTTAAAGTTCTCTTTAGTTTCCTTAATTGCTCGAGAAGCATCCAGCATTACTCTTTCATTTCGATCTGAAAGATCCTTAGACATATCTCTATATTTGTTGATTAATTTTTTTTCAGCTTGTTGAACTTGCCCTTGGTTTCTCACCAGACGTTCATCAAAGTTTTTTTGAGCAACGTCTTGTGCTGTTTCTACTGCTTCTTCTATATTTTTTTGATAGTCATTTGAAAGGTTAGTTAACTTTTTTTTATGATTCTCACGAAGTTCATCAAGATTAGCTTCATGAGCTTTTTTTTCTTGCTCATTGCTCTGGATAACCCGCTTTAAGTCTATTTTTAATTGATCGGCACTCTCTCCTTGAGAATGACCCACTCGACTTTCATAATCAGCTTTAATATCTTTCACTTCATCACGAACTTGAGTTTCTTTTTCAACAAGTCGTTTTTGATACTGATCTCGTAAGTTCTCAATGGTCTTTTTATAATCTTCTTCAACTTCCCGAGTGGAAGCCTCATATCGATCTTCAAGACGACTTACTTCTTTTTCTTGTTTTTCTTCAATCGAATCCCGAGACTTTTGATGTTCATCTTCAATCTTTTCTAAGCGATCTCTATATTGAAGATATAGTCCTGGGTCCGTAGACGTAATCTGCGCCATCCTTGGCCTCCAAACCTGTAGTAAAGCAAAGGTCGTTCCAATTTTAAAAACAATGCTCTGCGTTTTCTTATTGAAATTAAAGATAAAAAAAAATAAAAAATAATACAAAGCGTTACTTCTCGGCAAAAATTTCTGAAGTTAAAACTTTATTGCCGAGTCTGATTGAATCCTAAGTCGTCCACTGCTAAGTCATAGAAATGGCACACACACCTTTGATGCAACAATACTACGATCTCAAATCTGAAGCAGGCTCTGCTTTGCTTTTTTTCAGAATGGGAGATTTTTATGAACTCTTTGATGAAGATGCAAAAGAAGCATCTCGTATTCTGAACATTACGCTGACTTCAAGAGATAAAAAAAGTGAAAACCCCACTCCAATGGCCGGAATTCCTCATCACGCACTCGAAGGATACCTTCAAAAACTTCTTCAAGCAGGAAAAAAAGTAGCCATTGGCGAACAACTTGAAAATCCAAATGAAACCAAAGGAATTGTCAAACGAGGAATCGTTCGAATTTTAACTCCAGCAGTGCAATTTAATCATGAAGAAGAAGACTCTCAGTATTTAGTTCATATTAAAAAACAAAACTCAAAAACCTACTCATTTGTTGCACTTGACCCATCAACAGGTGAATCAAAAGTTTCTCCCTCTCTTACAGAGGCCGACCTTGAAAACCAACTTCAAAATCAATCGATTCGTCACCTCCTTATTGAAGAGGAAAACCCAGAGTGGATTTCATCTATTAAAAATAGAACTTCCCTCTTAATTGAAACGCTACCGAGTAATTACATTCACCTCAAACAAGCTCAAAAACTACTTCAAGATCACTACGAAATGATTTCTCTTGATTCCTTTATTCCAGAAGAATCAATACAATTAGGATTAGCAAAAGCACTTCTATATACTCTTAAATCACAACAAATTGAGAAGTTACCTCACCTTCAACTTCCAACAGCCCTTGAATCGAATGATCGCTTGGAATTAGGACCACAAACGGCTCGACATTTAGATCTCCTTCCTCAACCAGAAGGGAACCCTAACCTTTTTCAATGGATGAATCACACAGGTTCTGCACTAGGATCAAGATACCTAAAAACACTCATACAAAGTCCATTTAAACGATGTGAGGACATTCTTATTTTTCAAAACGCAGTAAGAGAATGGAGTGAATCTCCAAAACGATTTGAAATTGGAAAAAAACTCTTTTCAAAAGTCTATGATTTAGAAAGGATCTTAGGGAGAATTCATACTGGACTTGCAAATCCAAGAGATACCTACGCACTCGGACAATCTCTCTTCATTCTAGAATCACTTGAGTCCATTTTATCCGACTTAGAGACACCTCTCTTTTTAGAAGTAAAAACAGAGATAAAAGAACTCAAAGCAGATTTACATCCTCTGTATCAACGGATTCTTGAAACCCAAAATGACGAAGCCCCTCTTCTTGCACGTGATGGAAAAATTTTTAAAAGAGGGTTTTCAAAAGAGCTAGATCATCTGATTCAACTCACAGAAAACGGAGAGCAATGGCTCATTGATTTAGAAAAAAAAGAACGAGAGTCTACGGGTATTTCAAACTTAAAAGTCAGATACAATCGTGTTTTTGGGTACTACATCGAAGTTACCAAAGCCCATTCGTCTAAAGTACCGGAACGATATCAGCGAAAACAAACCATGGTCAACGCTGAACGATTTTTCACCAGTGAACTTAAAAAATTTGAAGAAGAAATTCTCTCTGCCGAATCAAAAAGAAAAAGCCTTGAACTTGAACTCTTTCAAGAGCTTCTTGAAGAAATAAAAGCACATTCAAATTCAATTTCGACCGTAGCAAAACTTTTTGGGCAAATAGACACCATTCAATCTCTTGCTCACCTCTCTATTCGTTCCGGATGGACTTTTCCTGAAATTGATCAGTCTCTTGACCTTGAAATTGAAAACGGAAGACATCCACTTGTTGATGAAGCTCTCGGAGGAGACTACATTCCAAACTCAGTCACCATGCAAGATCAAACCGCACTCACTTGGATCATTACAGGGCCAAACATGGGCGGAAAATCCACACTCATGAGACAAGTGGCTCTGATTATCCTTCTTGGACAAATGGGGGCACCTGTTCCCGCAAAGCGAGCACGCTGGGGTGTTTTTAATTCAATTTTTACTCGAATTGGGGCCCATGATGCGATTTCAAAAGGTCAAAGTACGTTTATGGTTGAAACGAATGAGCTTGCTCATCTAATCCAACGTTC
>PBMP01000080.1 GCA_002722705.1 Pseudobdellovibrionaceae bacterium
GCTTTCCGGCAAATTCAACAAAAGTTCTATTCTTCACGCTCTTAATGGCGGTGATGATGTTGATCATTACCAGACTGCACCATTTTACCGTCAGTTCATTCCCGACGCCGAAGTCGACACAGGCACCCGTGACGCTGGCGATGATGGATTCTACAATGTTGAATCCAGCAACTACATTTGCTACCAAGGTCTTCAAGCCGAACGTGGCCCAGCCAAGACCTTTTCGCAGTACACCACCAATACCGGTCACCTTGGTATGTATTATTTGTATTATTGTTTTTATACGACAAAGTGCCTACTTTATCACGACCCTAACCTTCCGTACTTGACCGTTACAGGCGACGCCGAAACCACGGATTCGTCACTTTCCTGGTCTGGCATGCTAAGTATGAAGACCCCGGTATGTCACTTTCGCGTTGCTTGTACTATAAAATCCCCGGTACATGTGCTAATCCCTAATACTACCAGGTCAACTACCATCACGCCGAGAATACTGTATCCCTACTTGGCAAGTCTACATAAACATCATTTTTCAATCTTCATTTACATTAAAGTCATCTTCATCAAACGGCGGTACGGCACTGTATCTTCCCACCATTCTTTCGAACATTAGCATTTTCATTTTAAAGACTGAATATGCCGCCACCGCAAACAACGGCAGCAGAATCAACCACGACAGCACCGTCAGAAACCCCATGGTGTGACACCAGATCGTACCATCATATCATTATAGCCAGCCTGGACACCAGGGACGGCATCCCAGAAATTGCAGCGGTCGGAGAAGCGTTGATTCGTGGTCTAATTGGCCAGAAGCGTGCCCCTACGTATGCGGTGCTGATTCCTTCGCATGGTGACAGTGAATACTACAACAATCTGCTTGCCATGGCGCGTGTTCAGATGGCGTTGAAAGGCACCCTGGTTCTTTCGTGTCCTATGGAAAGAGATGGTGACTTGGAAGCGTTTAAGCGTGCCGTGGATATGCTTGAAAAGGATTTTGAAGCCAACATGTCGGCACCCTTTGACGATGCGTGGATAAGTTACTTTAATTTTCCTGGTAGCATTCATGCTGATTTTTGCCGCATGGTCTTCAAGACGGTGATGTTGTCGAGGTTTGACAATGGTGAAACCATGCAGGTGCTTATTTTCAACGACATGATTGAAGAAATCGAAAGTTTTGGCAACATTCACGAAGTCACGGTCACAGGCCGGTGTGCCGTCAAGTTCTTTCGCACAAAGCTGTACCGTTTGATGGTAGCACAGAAAAACATTTACTGGACGGGAATATTTGTCATGTTTGTGCGATGTCCGACGTGCCTGGACGATGGCATTGGTGTCACGCGGTACACAAAGTGGCCACGAACCAAGCCAATTATCCGTTTGGCGCTGGGTGACCGCGTTTTCTTTTCGGGTCACCTGTGCCGTATCCTATCTGTTTCCGAAGAAGACACCCCCAATCCCAAGTACCACGTGGAGATTGAAAAAAACGATGTGATGAAGCACATTGAATTGTTTCGTGAAGAATTTGAAGTGATACCACGCAGCATGCGCAATGTCAACCGTCATCTTCACGAAGAACGGGTTTTTAAATACCGCGAAAAATGCGAAAGTTCTTTGCTGAAACTAAGCACGGGTGTCTTTGAAAACATTCTTGGCATGCTGGAAACGGCATCGGAAGCTGCCATGGCACTGGGTAGGTGCCTTTGATTGTTTTTCTTGCATTTTATACACATTTTAATTGAAAATACATTACAAAATGCAGGCATTCTTTTGGACCAGCAGGAAGTCACCAACGCAGCCATGCGTGCCCATTTGGATCGTCATGTCAAAGGCAAACCCAGGACCGATCTGGAAAAGCAGATTGTCAAGGATTTGATGACGGCTTTTGATGAAAAACACATTTGTCACGATTTGCAGTTCCCCGAAGGTGTTTCTCTTGATCAAGCACTGGAATCGGCAGAACGCACGGATCACGAAATTGTGCTGTTGATGAAAAGGTCACCCATTATTGGTCCCATCAACATGTGCCGCATGTTAAACATTCCACCGATTGACAAGTATGGCGCCTTGGATGATGGAAAACCCTTGCCTACTTTGTACGGTAAATTGGTAGGTGACCGCGAAGGAATTACCTACAACACCATAACTGTTGAAGATGTGGTTGATCAGGTCATCAGCAAGGTGAAAATGATTGTGCCAGACGCTTTGTACAACAGCATGGTGAAATATTGCAAAATTTATTGTCTTTCTAAAGGGGTTCAGTTTTAAATTTCAATATTTTTTAAGCACATCATAAAGCATGTTTAACATTTCTTTTAATTCGGCTTTGTTTTTTGAAAGATTGTCAATTTTTTCATTGACTTTTCTTAACTTGAATTCTTTTGGTGTAGAACTAAGGTGATAGTTTTCCATTATTACTTCTTTTTCCAAATAAGCTTCTTGTAATTCGGCGTGTGCCCTGTTTAGTGCATTTGTGATTATATCAATTCTTTCATAAAGTAGTTTTTGTCCTTCCCCAGAAGCAGGCCCTACGAACGCTTTGCGTGTAATTTCTTGTCCTTTTCGGAACACCTTGTCCATATCTAGAATCTGGAATATTATTTTATTATTTAAAATACGCCTATTTATACGTAGCATTATCAAGCCCCCGAATTAATAGCCTTTTGCACCCAGTACGTCATAATAATAAATGTCATGATAAGATCGTCTTGATCGACACCGGATTTTCCTGAGAATGTCATTTTGGTTTTCTGAAAGGCATCCGCGGCTACTTTAAACTGTTTCCTGAATTTCGACATCTGGGTCACCAATTCCCCTACCCTTTCTTGAAAACGCTGTTCCATGCTTTTGCCGTCGTCACCGTGCCACGCTGTTTTTCCAATACTAAACGTCGCGGATTTAGCCTTGGTGACCATGTTGTTGCCAATGGCCGCCTGTGTTAGCAAAACGCCATTTTCCTTGGATTCCTGCGTTGTGATGATTCCGACATTGCCGCTTTTTTCGTCGCGGATAGGCATAATCTGGTACGGGGCACACTGTACAAGCAAAAATAGGTATTAGGCGTTGTATGGATAAAAAGTACAGGGTGTGACTTACCAGATGCGCAAAGTGACTGGCTTGGACCCCTTTGGTCAAAAAAAAGTTGATAAGAACGTGGTGACTGCAAATTGCAAGCAAATTGATCCTACATGACATGTTGGCTTCTGCAATCAAATAAATTTTGTTTGATGGCACCACGGTGCGAAGCTGCTTGAGGTGACTTTGAAGCAATTCAACCTGTGCTTGGACATCGGCTTTAGGAATCAATTCATTTTCCATTCCAATCTGTTGAAGAAATTGATAAAAAAAGCAATGAGTTTCAAGGAATGTTTGTGTGATCCAACAACGCGTGACGCCATGGCACGCGGTGTCGTGCAAAGCGTCAATGTCGTGGGTATGGACATTGATGCGTATGAAAAGCTTGCAGCACTGGGCACAAGTGACAGCGTCGTGGCCAAGAATTATCTGTAAGCACCATCCCTGTACCGTTTGCTATTTTTGTCTAATATACCCAAAACAGTATCATTTTTGGTATAGTGCGACTTGCCGGGTTGTACGAACTGATTGCATCGAAAACATGCAAGGAGGGTGTCCGTCTTATGAACACGTTGTATGATCAATTGAATGAACACCTTACTGGTGCAAACAAGCGTCCCACCGATGCGTTTCGATTTGTAGCTAGAATAACAGCAGAAGCAGAATGGGTAGGAGGGCCACCTGTGACTCACCAGGATAAGTTTTCCGTTGCAGCACATACTTAATAAACCACAAATAAGCATGAGACTCCCCGAAAATAAAAACATTAATAAATCAAGTTTAACGCAACTTACACGCTGATAAGTGCCAATTTGGAAGATCCGCCTCCCGTGGGGTCTACAACAACAAACACCGGGTGATCGCTGTTGGATGAACCTACGGGTTCTCCTTGATCGGCACGTAGGCACGTGGCCAGTTTGGTTGTTTGTGCGCTTGTAAAGACACCGAATTTCTCCGAAGCCACCACACCCAGTGCCTCCCGCATGTACAGTTCAGGCACCGAAGCCATGATGCGTTTTACTTTTTCGTGACGGCCTTCGCTTTTCCATTCTTAAAAACATTGAATTAGCACGCCACTGTACATACAAGATTAAAATATGATAGAAGACTTTACCAGGAAGCATGTCGAT
The DNA here is from genome assembly GCA_002722705.1 of Pseudobdellovibrionaceae bacterium. Taxonomy (GTDB): domain Bacteria; phylum Bdellovibrionota; class UBA1018; order UBA1018; family UBA6935; genus UBA6935. The sequence goes on from PBMP01000080.1 coordinate 4,203, forward strand.
GCGGTGCACACATTGTGTAGCCGTGGCATCCTTGGCGCGGCACGCCGGACAGCACAGTTCAATAGAAAGGCTTTTGAATAGCGGCCGGTCATTTTCGTCCTGTAATTTTGTAAGCTGTGCATAGTAGTCGTCTTCTCCCTGTATGTATGGGAAAATGTGTTAGGCGCAAATCTTTACACAAAGAAGCATAAAGGTTGTGATTTACCATAGGTGTGCTGATACCAAGCAGTGCCGTATTTGCGACGCCAAGTAGCGGCACGCTGGTATGTTGTGTTGAATCAAAAAAAGTGCCTATGCGCAGGTATTGCAAGTCATGACTTACACGACTTCAAAGAAAACATCCGTGTCCAGCCTCGACGCTTCCTCCTGTAGATTTATTTAGATTATTAACAACAAATAATAAGCAAAAATGAATTACATGCATACATACATACCAATATAATAACTTTAGCAGTGACACCCTTGAGGCCCTGTTACATGTGTGTAGGGATAAAAAAGAAATTTTGGTTGTGGTATGGTTAGTATGCACGGAAAAGGGTTGTTACAAAAGAAAACTCCGCGCGTGACTATATATCCACATTCGGTGCCTACCTGAAAAGAACCATGGGAGGGCCCGGTGCCGCAAACCATTACAGCGATGTGAAATCCTACGTGTCGCTGGCACTGTCCGCGACGGCTTTTTTCTTGTTTTTGTACAACGGGTTTGAAGACGCCCAGCATGTGCAAAAAGACACGCGGCTTGTGGAATCGTCCAAGATATGGCACTACAACGTGACCAGCGGGGTTGCTTTGCTTGACGAATCTGTAAAAGCAGCATGTGTAGGCATGTCACCCGATGCCTGCTACGCCAACATTGATGAAGGCAGCATGGCACGCTTGGTGATCCAGGGTGGACTCCAGATGGGTGACGGTGGACCCATCTTGCGTGGTTTTGGCACTGTACGTCTTTTTTTGGTAATATGTATTTTTTTCTAGCAAAATTATCTAACATCCAACAATATAAAAACAGGGCCGCGTGCGTGCCGAAGATGCAACAGGGCGTGCACTTTTAATGGCCGATTTGAATACAGGCGGTGTGCTGGTGGGTGACAACGATGCCGACATACCGGCCAAACCAGGTGTGCGTGTTGTTGGCCACGTGGTGACGGGGACACACCAAGATTCAGACATGTGGTTCGCAACGGATGGATTTGAATTGTTTTCTCCGGGTGGCACGACGGCGTATGCCATGATTCATCGCATTATTCACAAAGAAGACGCATCCATTGTAGGCGTCCGTGTAAGCCCTGTGGTTCCTGTAGCAGCACCTGAACGCAGTCTTCATGTGACACCCCACGGTATTATTGTCGGCGACGCCACGGCTGCATTTATCAAGGCCAACGCAGCGCATGGCACCGGTGCCAATGTCCTGGTTTACGGCAATGCCTACGTGGATTCCAACGCAGCACCGACGGATTTTCCCACGTGCACCACCGTTCCCGTAGATTTGGCCGATTTGTACAGCAATACTGCCGTAGCGTGGAGGGCCGTCCATGTGCGCGTCGAAAGCTGTGCACAAGCAGGCGGCCTCGTCAATGCGACGGTGTTGGCTTCTGGCACCGATTTCAACACATGCCAGGGAAACATGATTTACTTTACCGACGGCACCAGCAAGCAATTGGGATTGTGCACGGGATTAGGTGACATTTATTACTGTAAAGCGGAGGTTGTTGTGGATTAAAGAGTTTAATTTTTTTATTGTACCCTAGCTATTGTATCCCGTATACGCCTTGATTGATCGTTCAAGTAGGGCCGTTGAATTTTTGCCAAATCATGGCAATGCTTGTATTTGGCCTTGGTAACACCACCCGGCGTGCCTTTTTTGCAAGACATGTTCCAAAGCGTCAAGGCACATTGGTGGTGCTTTTCGTATTCCGATTTGGCATGCTTTAGCTGTGAAACGGTAAAGGTGTTTGGGGCCACAGCCTTGCATTTTTTGCACCAAACCTTCAATCCCTTGAGGTTCATTTTCTTGCCGCAGCATACAGCTTTACTCCATGCCCTGTCTTTTGCATTGATGAGAGGTTCGGTGCAAAACCCCCGCTTGCACACGGTACAACCAAACGAAAATGCATTGATGGCATAAAAGGAACCTGTGCTTTGACAGCATTCGCATGGCGTGTCGCTAAAAGGTATTCCCAAATCAAGCACCTTTGCAGACCCCACAATGTATTTTGAATCAACCTTGAAATATTTTTGCTTTCCATCCTTCATTGCGACCAAGATGGCCACCATGCCGTCGTCGGTAAGTTTTTCTCTCGCCACCATCGCAGGCATTTTTTTGCAATTTTTCAACTTGACATAGATTATCTCAGATTGTTTGAAACTTTGGCGTGTTTGGTGTCCTTCTGCGCCTCCTTCTTTATTACTAGAATCGTCCATGTGTCACCAAATGTGGGCCTACGCAAGCAAGCTTCCGGAAAAGGAATATAAAGAATGGATAGAAGACGGCAGTACAATGACGGAGGTTGAAATAGGACTTGGATCCCCGCAGTTTGACAAATTGATCAAGTCACCGGTGCCGTGGGTAGGTTGCTTCAGTTTCAAAAATGGTAAAACCAGTACTAAATTTTTTTTAATGTACAAAGATTGCAGTATCGGCATGGGCGTTGTACATAGCACTAACATGTAACAGGCAGCACTGGGCACGCCAGGTTTTGGTAGCATTGTTTTCCGTTTTGATGTGCCTTCTTGTCGACCACTTTGAAGACAGGCTGAATTTGCCACCCTCGGTAAAGTGCAGCGGTGCTTTTTCTTTTGCCAAATTGCTTCTCTAGAAATTAACACGTGCACAAAAAGGTCCATTTTATATTGTTTGGTGCAGGACGAAAATTCAACAAAACAGACTGGAACCCCACACCGGTGGTGCCACTGGCCACGTGCTTTTTGCTGGGAATAACGAACAATTGGATGGCCATGTGGGGTGTCACCGCATTGCAGGTCTTGCGTGCCAATAAACGGTTTAAAAGGGGTTAAATTTAATTCCTGGTATACATTACACAGTATTTATTAAATGTAAAAAAGTCAACCATGCCATCTTCTTACACCATCAAAAAAAAGTTCAGTCTTGTAGAATTTCTATGGCTGTACAACGGCACGTCCAATGTTACGGCGTTTACGTACTTTAGCGTCCTGCTGTACCTTGCCATTATCATTCTCACCCTCATCAGATGCATCATTGAAGAAGAAAACGGTTGGGCCACCGCCGTTTTCATATTGAACCTCTGTACTTTCATCCTGGTCACCGCAGATGCTAAATTCTGGAGCTTTACCAACCCCGTATTGCTGTTTTTTGTCATCACAGCAGAAGCATTGTGCCTAGCCGCCAACATCCTGGTAGGCCCCTTGCTTTTACGCTGCTTGTCACCATCCTTGCCTTTACTTACACATGCGTCAAGATATGTTTCATAGGCGAACGCAGCATGCGTGCCACGTCCGTCATGGTGCTTTTTCTGGTGTTTCTACAAAAGGGATCCTTTGTGGCTTACGTTGGGTCGACCGTCCTCAAAGCCGTGTACCAGCTGTCCGTTGAATACAAGGCACTGACCAGGGCGTGCCTCGTCCAAGATAATGATGCAAGCGACAACGATGCCGATCACAGCGACAATGAAGACCACAATTAGGTGAAATTTACGCATGTAGGCTAAACCTTAGTATAAGCCAGATGTAAATCAATTTAATCAATTCGGTCAAGCTGTATTGTAGCATGCCTTCTTACGCGGGGTGTGTGTATTCAAAACCACCCAAGCGGTATGGTGCCCAAGATGTGGATGATCTTAGCAGTCACGCGTTGTCACAGATGCAATTGGTGGGGTTGCCTTTATTAGACAGCCATCAAAAAGGTCGTTCGTTCGGCAAGGTGACGGATCAATGGCAAGGTCCGGATGGAAGCATGTACGTCGCGTTTGACGTGCCCGACGAATTTGGCACTGCGGTTCAACGCGAAGGCCTGAAAACGGGATTTTACGGCCACCTTAGCCTAAGCCACCAGGTTGGCAACCCTCCGAAACCGCTGGGTAAGTTTTTAAAGGCACTTCTCCTGCAAGCGCTGTTAAGAATACCCATCTGACGTCTAAAAATCAACAGAGGTGTCGATCTGTCACAATGGCCGAAGGAAAGACTGTGTGATAAATCGCTCCATGACGGTTGCAGACTATAAACGCGCCACGATACAGGGTGACATATCAGAATCACAACAAATACAGCCTTCAAATATGGCCACGACCGAATCTACCCCAGCACCCATGCAAACCGACGCGGCACCCGCGCCTACCGAAAGTGCCACGCCTGCAACGGAATCACAGGCACCCGCCAGCACGGAAACGCCTGCGGCACCCGATTTCAGCACCATCTTTGAATCAACCTGCAACAGCCTTCCCGACGATCAGCGCAAGGTGCTTGTGGACGGTCACTTGAAACTGTACAAGGAACTGGAATCGCTTCAAGCCGAACTGGACCAGGTGAAAACCAAGGGAAGCGAAGAATCGAAGCAGCACATTGCCAAACTGCAGGCCGAATTGGACGCCGCCAAGCAGAAAAACGGTTCGATGGAAAAGATGTATGAAGATAACATCAAGGCCACCGTGGCCATGATTAAAAACTTTTTGGAACAGGACGGCAACAACCCCAACGTCACTGGTGCCGCGCCTTTGAACCCCAACTACGACAACATCGAATCGTCTTTCCGCGAACATCCCGAAATGGCACGCAACGTGCTTCCCATCATCTCCTGTGCCTTGAATCGCAACGAAAGCCTCCAAAGCCAACTAAGGGCCCACCAGCAGGAAAGCACCCGTTCCGCAGAAGAACGCGAACTGTTTCAGCGCATGCGTGGCTTCCAAAGGGATTCGGCGGCACCTACCTACGGTAAGTATGGGAATTACACGGGTTGAAGCTTGATTTGCCACTAACACAACTACCTTATTGCAGACTACCACGGCTTTGAAAACAACAAACGCCCCAGGGTGACTGAAAACGCCAACATCAAGCAGACCGCATCGGCACCAGGGCCTAGTTCTAAAAAGGCCAGGGTTCCTGCAAATGATCCCATGGCCGCACTTAGAAAAGCAATGAAAAAGAACCAGCCTGCACGCCCAAGTAACATTCGTACGGGTGAAAGGTAGATGTTAATTTAATCATTCATTCATAAATGTGTAACCTATTGAAGTGACCGTGTTTTGGATTGTATTGCAGTATAATTCACGATCGTTTTTGTTTTCTATTACAAAAACTTTACGGGTCTTGTCGTCTAGTGCCTTAACACATGGCATGTTATATGGATTTACATTCTTAGCGCAAAAATTATCGGGTGAACAGTTCTTATAAAGTTTCAATTTTTCTTCTTTTTCTTCCTCAAACGTAAGCCTGTTGTCATGTATTTCTCCTCTTGTGATAGATTCTCTGCCTTCACGTGATCGCGGGATTTCTTTTATCTCCTTTGTGCCGTAATTTACCACCTTTGGGGGTATTGTGATTGTTAATCTTTTTCCTGTGTGTTTTCCTTTGTATTTATTTCTTAATTCTTGCCATTGCAGAAGTTCGCGTGTGTTTCGTAGGCCTCTTTCTTTTATGTCATAAATTATGACAATTTTTTGAAGTTCTGGTGACTCCACAATAGGCACGTCGTCTTCCAAAAATGGAAACTCTTTTTTCAGACGCTTTACAAAGTTTTCTACATTTGACATTTTCAATCAAATAATTGTAAAAGGGTGGTTTAATGACGGTTTATAGCTATACGGGTGAAAGGTAGATGTTTATGTAACCATGTATCTAGGATTAAATTATGCCTAAAACACCATATCCGCTATACTGGCACTAGCATTGCCGGCACCAGTTTGTGCCAAGTGTTGGTAGGAAGAGGTCGTCATCACACGAAACGTACCGTCGGTATTGGTGCCTTGATCTACTTCGCATGTTATGTAAGGCACCCGTGACAGGTTTGATGTTGCTGGAAGACGGCCTTGCTTGACCTCGCCAATATTTCTGATTGAAGACCCATTTTTTACGTGTCTGTTTACATAATCAATCATGTCACCACAATAAAGTTCTACAGGCACCTTGTATGTATTTTCATGACCATCTTTGTATGTTACAGTCACAGTATACTCTTCGTGATTGCACATTAAAGACGTCACCCTGTATTCTGGACGCGTATCGCCAACAAAAGGGTGCCTGTCGTAATTTGGTTCAAGATTGTGGGGAAACGGAAATTGATCTGCTTTCAAGCCTGTCATCAGGTAAAGATCCACGTGGCCATCAATTTCAAAATGCAGGTAGGTCGTACATCCAACGGATTCAAACGCAGGTGACACATTCGACAACTGCGATTCTGCCAGTTCTTCATCGGTAATGCTGCCTTCGTGCTGCGCGTCCGCATGCTTAAAAATATTCGCCCTGGGGTTCATGGCAGACTTGGGGTTGTTGGAATACGACTGATTCGGGAAAAACAAATCGCTTCGGGAAAGGCCTTTTGCGGCACCCGCCTTGCGACGCGCGCCAAGGGGTTCGTTGATGATACGTTCGGTCGAGGTTCTTACCACCAGCATACGGTTCATTGCCATCGCCATGATTTCGCAATCTGGTGGAAAGGCCGGCACTCTCCCATCCTTGTAAAGTATAGGTAAAAAGTGGGCCGTTGCTTCTAATCCCAATTTGTTTACGGAAACACCCGGTGCTATCGTCACAGGTATGATTTCTGGCTTGACTTGACCTAACGGCAACTTGTCCATGATTTTTTCACTTAAATAAGCTAGCATCACCTCTTTTAACGCCGCCTCAAACCTGGTCATGCGTGACAATCTTGCTTTTGTCATGCCTTCGCTTTCCCTTGGATTCACATACGGGAAAAAACCATTGGTTAAAAAAAATCCCCAGTTGTAAAGCGCTTCCATTAATCGTCCTTTCAAAGACATGGTGACATCCGTGCTTAGGGCTTGCAGGTTTTTTGTCCCGTCCAACACCGCAAAACTGGGAAGCATGGCCGTGCATTGAAGCGAATCACGAATGGCATCGACCTTGTCGGGATCATCTTGAAGTACACCAGTTAATGGCCGGATCGACGTGCCGGCATTGGGGGTTGAAGACATGGATGGCACTGTGTTGCGTGTTTATTGAATTGATCTAGGCTATGGGTTATAGATTTACTTTAGGTTTAAATAGAGTAATATGTACGTATTCGATTCAGTAAATCAGACTTGGTCATATTATTTAGCGAACTCTTTGAATCGGGTAAAATCACACCCTGTGTAGCGCTAAATCTTGATTTTGCTAATTTTATAAGTTCGGGTTTTTTATATCCTCGACGTCCACCAGTAGTAATAGACAATTTCCGTAATTCCTGTGGTGACCACTGTTGTGCCGCAGCAGGCGCAGGTGCAGGCGCAGGTGCTGGTGCTGGTGCAGGCGCAGGTGCTGGTGCAGGTGCAGGCGCAGGTGCTGGTACCGCTGCATTATTATTTACATCATCTTCAGCGCAAATCCTGTATAATAATATTTCAAACGCAGCCATCAACGTTCCCAAAAACGGCGTAGGTATAAGTTTTGTCCATGACCAATTTTCATCCCCAAATTCACCTGTACTTTCTGGTGTGGCACAACCCTGATTATAATTTTCTCTGAATTTGCTGCAATTTGTTCCAGGAGTTGACCAGCCATTCCAATTTCGTGTTGCGCTTTCAGCATAAGCAAAGTTTGTATCATTATATCTCTCACTGTCATATGTTACAGTGCATGTTTTGTTCATTACTTGTTGCAAATTTGTGCAATCCCATTGTTTTTCAAGAGATCTGGCCATGACATCAGCAACTCCTTCTTCGAATGCAGTGAAAAGCATGGCAAAAAAATCAGGAAACCATGTCCCCTTTTTTTTTGAATGTTCTTTTAGTATGTAGATAAAAGTTGGTTTGTCTATGAACCCATTCTGTACACCGGTAATAACTAGTAAAGCAAAGACCGTGTTCCGACTGCTCTTTTAGAATAAATTACATTTTTACAAATCCATCTTTTCCACGATTCTTTACTTGCCCCGGTGGGAGGCCCAATAAGTGCCACTTTCCACCCATCGTCACTTACCATCATTTGCAAATGGGACATGGTGCAAGACAATACAAGCAAAGCAAGCAATATACAAAAACGCGCTAAGGAAGGGTTATACTTGCCTTTACGCTTGAAGGGTACGAAAAGCACCGTGCCTCTTGTACTTTTTTGGTACATCCAATGGGTTTAATCCATAGTTCTTCGACGTTGCTGGAGGTGATTCTTTTTGTCATGTTGGGTATGGTATCGATGATTTCTTTAACTTGCATTAAAAGGGACTTGCTGGCACGCTTTCCTGTGGAAAAAATCTAAATTGTAGAGGTTAAAAAATTTACAATTGTACAATGAAACCGGCACAGCATGCGTGCCTACCGAAATCCACATGCGATCGCAGCAGCACAGCAAGGCGGCCACAAACATGGACACTGCGGTGGTTTTTCCAAAGCGACGCGGCGTGGTGACCAGGACTTCGCTTTTGAATTCGTCCAGGTCAAACTTGTCCAGGTAGTAGGCACGGTGTTTTTCTGTAAAAAATCAAAGTAAGAAACCACAGGGTCAATACCTAAATCCAAAGCGCCAACAACATACCAAATTCTTCTTCGCCGATGATATGCGGCAGACATGCGACGGTAAAAGCCTGGTGAAATTCCCTTTGGCCCATGCTACGCTTCATGTACCGCTTGTCAATCTTAAAAATGTACCAAGCTATTAGTATAAAATAAAAGATACAAAAATGTAGCCGTTACGTACTGCATTCAAAAAGTCCTGAAAAAGTTTCAGTTTGCCGTCACCTTGCATCGTTTTTGGCGCAAAGGTGCCGGATTTGTCACTGATCAGTGCAATGCGTTTTGCAACAACCTTCCTGGCACCTGCGCCTGCTTCGCGGTCTTCCAGGCGGCGTTTGCGTGCCAGGCTTTGTGCCTTTTGCAGCATGGAAGCAAAGCAAGGACAATCACCTCCCAAATCCGCAAAAACCATTTCGGCGTGCTGCGGTGTGACGGCCATGGTTTGCTTTAAAGCAAGCGTTTAGGTCTTTATATATAACCAAAAAAAACGGGTCTATATAAACAACACAGGCAACACAAGCAGGCACGGGCTGCGTGCCGCCATGGCTACCACCGCCAGGAAAGATGCGGAAGAAGCCAAGGAAGCCTTTGAGGAATATGTGGAAAAGGTTGGCGAAGAGGCGTTGGTTGTAGCAGAATCCGCCGTGGCGGCGCCTGTGGAACTGGGATTTACATTGTTTGCGGAATTTTCAGCGCTTTTCACCATCATCATGATCGGTGTTGTGTGGGTGCTTTTGTGGACTGCCACAGTGTACGTAAACCTTAGGCTTTTCCATCATGGCGTGTTGTGTTGCAACGTGTCACTTACCGCTTCATCACCGCATAGTGCTTTTGCGGCATACATACTAAACATGACAGGGTTTTTGACCTACATTCTCGTCTACGTCATGGCGGGGTTTGACGCCGTTGCGGTCGTGTTTGAAGGCATTTTCTTTGCCGTGTTTTACGTGGTCAAGTTTGTGGCCTGCGAATTTCCCCTCATCAGTGAAGCCATTGGACCCAACAACCGTGGCATTTGCAGCAAAACCTTGAAATGGACATGGACACCCGTGCCTGTCGATCCCAACTGGTGGAAAACGGAAGCGTGGGAGAAGATGTATGCGCTGGAAACGACGTGCCTTCAATTTGACACGGGATGGGAAGAGTTTCTCGTCATGTTCAAGCTGATTTTCAACGACATGGTATGTCCTGTGCTGATGCATGCCAAACCGGTTGAAGCTCTTCATACGTTTCTAGATTACACCATTGGATGGATGATTTTCAGGCAGGGTGAATACACCAACACGTTTGGACATTACGGTGCCGATCGCAGCCGCCAGATTGCCGATTTAGACGAATTGTACGGGCACCAGTGCAAGCCACCACCAGACGCCTTGTTCTGCTTTATTATGGGGGTTGGGTTTTTGGTAGGCCCAGATTGAATTTCTTTGTTGTCTATTCTAGCCCGTATTATGTGTCTTACCTTGATTGCTTTTTAGATACTAGAAGTCCTGGTGCCGCTGATGATTGTCATCAAGATCTTGCTGTTTCCCGTCAAGGTAAGCTTTGAATTGATGTTTTTGAACGACACGACATCTAAATATTGAATTGCTTCATTTACACAGCGTGCCGTATTTGCCAGCGGGAAAATTGCATTTGTAACGGCCACGTTTGGCACCGGTGCCGCCGTGGCCGTATTGCACAAAGGCGTCAGCGTCACGTCGTGGGCCGGCGTGCAATGGGCTTGGGCCGCCATCATGGTCATTTCTACGATTCTTGCATCGTTTGTCGGATTGGCACTGGCAGGCGCAAACGGATTGATGGCTTGCGGCATGACGGCCATTGCGGCTACGGTTGTCACCATTTTTTTCAACACAGACGTCGGCTTCAAGGCCCTGCGTGGACCCTCTTTGAAAGCATTGGCTGGGGCCACCGCGGCCATGGCCGGTGCCGTCGTCGGGCTGTGGTTTGCTTTTAAATAACGGCACGTGCCAAATCACGCCGATCGTGCAGGTAGAATATAAACCTAGGCTTTGCATTGTTGTAAATAAAGTGAACCTTGCTTGGACAGTTACATAAAGTTTTTGTACTTTGGATTACTACTATTCACAATGATAAATTGGAGTAACACATCAAACTTTCTTATTGCCGCTTTTTACGGTCTATGTGCTATTTTCAGCTTTCTTTTCATCTTTGATGCATACAATCATGCTGGTCAAGGCATTGTCATGTTCAGAAATGTTGACGATTCTACCAACATTGTTGACGAAGCAGACCGAAAAAATAGATACAGTGGTATATTTGTAGGGTTTGACGAGGCATGTGTTACAAAAGATGGCGCTTCGAGTGTTTCTTACAACGACTGTTACAAATTGACGCCATCGCAAGATCGGGATCTTCACATAATTGTACCCATTACTTGGATTCTTTTGGGATTTGTTGTTGCGCACTATGTGTTGAAATATGTTCATGAAAGGGATTCATTTCCTGGACTGTTTGAAAATAAATATTTCAAAGTCATCGCGTTTTTTTTGTTTGCTGGCCCAATTGCGCTTTTCATCGTCAGTGTGATTTGGTGGGAGTATTTTATTCAGCGATCACAAACCATTGTGCCATACAAAAATGGTGAAGATGATCATGTATTGAATTCAGGAGGGAAGGGTGCCGCAGAATTCAACAGTGTTGCAGATTCATACAAAGATACAGAATACTGGGGATCGGGTATGACAAGCTACGTCTGGCTTCTTCTCATTGGACAACTTTTACAGGCACTTGCGTGCATCATGGTTCTTGTCAGAAATATTGTAATGAAAGATGATAAAACATTCCTTTCTTTTTTTAGTATTGATAAAGAGGCGTTTGGAGACAAACTTAAAGATATTTTCAGCAGTGCAAGTGTCGGTGCCCCCGTCGATGCCGCCGCCAAGAAACCGGAAACCAAAGCCGCCACCCAAGCCCAAGTCACGTCCGTGTATGCCAACAGGAGGGTGACGAATGGTATTCATTTTTAAACTATGACAAAGATAAAGTTGTTACACTAATTACTTCAAAACTTCCAAGTAAACGCATGCATCAAATAATGTTGTGTAGACAGGGGTGTGCCTCTTGCCATGTGTGTTTTATTAAACGCCAAGCAGCCGTTTGGGTGCCTGTAGCACGATGCGCTGCTGCACGTGGTATTGCAAGGCACGACGTCAAAGGTGCCTTTGTAGACGGCAACAAACTGCATGGTAGGAAGCGAGGGTTTTGATTGCAGGCTGCAACACGGCGAAGCCCCGGCAAACCCCAGTTTGGCGTACCTGCATCTGCATCTAGGCACGTTGTCTTGGTCGTAATAGCCATCCGATGCGTCGATGGTATGCGAAGGACAACATTCGGGCGGTGGTGAAATGCACGGTTCCCACCACGTGTTTTTAAAATTTTCTGCAATCGGTGGAAATCCAGGGAAAACAACTTCTTTTGTCACCTTTTTTCTGTTGTTACTACAGGGTTCTTTTTGAATACGAATGGTTGGGGACTGAAACAGCCTGCATGCGTCGTGTACATACGACCACGTGCCTTCCAAGCTGCAAGAAACGCTAGGCACCGCGCTGCCGTATCCTTCCGGACATTTGGCAGTGTGATGTGTGCCGCGTCGCACGGGATGGTCAATGCCGGCCCACGGCAGCGGGGGACACGTGGCAATGCCGCAACGTACATTGTATGGGTTTTCACCGCAATAGAGGGTGTGCGGTATGCAGGCATCACCCCTTTTCTTGGCATTGACGGTGCCTTGTTGCAAGAGGCTGTTCCATTCAATTGTAAAAGGCATAAAATCTTGCGATTTGGGCACGTCTTTCACGCTGCACACGCTTTCGCAGGCTGGTGCCTCGATAGGACACGTTGCAAAGTGTTTGGCACCACCTCCCACCCGAACCCCGCCGCGGCAGGCCTGGGTGCACGTTTCGCCATGCAAAAGGCCTGCTTGGCACCCGACGTCGTTCTCCGCGGCGGGACAAGGCATGTCGTCGCCAAGATGGCATCTTGGCAGTTGACTGAAGCGAAAACATTTCAACGCAACGGTGTTTTGTGTAGGGTGCCTGCATACATACCCGGTCCAGTCTTTCAAGCGATCGTGTGTACATCCGACCCACACTGCCGATGTAGCACTGTAATCGGGTATGTAGCCTGCATACCCCGGACACGCATGCAAAGCCGGCACGCCACCAAGTGCCGATGTATGGTCCACAAGGTAGCGGTGAAAAGGGGAAATTCGTTTTGCAAAAGGTGCCGAAAAAGGCACTTGCAGGCACTTTTCCATGTAGCTTCTTCTTCTTCGTGTTGATGAATTTGGAAAGGCAACACCGGTGCCTGCCTGTGTTTTTCTGCCTTCCAATGCTGTGACTACAAGGTGATGGCTTGGCCACCAATTCCACGATGGTGTGCCACTAAAGTCAATTCCCAACGATGCATCCGGCTGCATTGTATGCGCATTGTGAAGCGGGGGCACGCTGCCGCCGTGTGGCCGCCTTCCCCATATAAACAGAAGAAACACCAGCAAAGAAAGAAACCACGACGCCGCATCTACAAACGCCATGTTGAATTCCAAAGATCTTGTGCTAATGCTTTCCGTCACCAGCGTAATGGTCGCGGTGCTTGTGGCCGCGTTTCTTTTTGAATTTGATTATGATACGCAGTACTGCAATGCGCAAGTGTGCCTCGATGAAGTTAGCGTCGCCATGGTCAGCCTTGGGCTGATATCCGTTGGAAACCCCATCAGCATTGGCATCGTCAGCTTTAGGTAAGGTTTCATAAGAATTTTTGTTGGCATACACACGCACAATAACTTGAACGACTTTTTTTCATCTACCACGACACAGTTCTTTTATTGCCATTGGCATTATTCCGGTGGCACCTATTTCTATTGGTGTTCTTCCTATTGCAGGGCTGGCATACGTAGGCTACGATTACTTTATCAAATTTGGTAAACCCAAAAATTTATTAGAATAGCCGCGGCTTGATATATACTGTGGAACTTATCAGTCAAAGTAAACTACCGCATAATCGAAAAAAAACAACAATGCGGTGTCCCATGGCCATTTCTACGATCATGACCTTTTGCGCAGGGACAGATCGTGCCTGTGACGTTGGCACCATCACGCACGTTCATCTTTTCAAGGTAGCCAACAACGTGCTAACCATCGACATTGAACAGGGCCAGCACTACGAACTGCTGGTGCCAGCCGACAAGGACAGCCGCGGTCTTTGGCACAGAGAAAACCTCCAGGCATCCGAACCCGTGCCTGAATTTAAACACCGCATCGACCCATTTGTTACCACGGGGTTTTATTCTTTGGGTGTCTTTCAAGGCACCAACAACGCTACCACGGCCACACTTCGCAGACTGGCAGGAGGTGACCGCATCGCCGTTTGTAGAATAGACCCACCCGAAAACATACAAGGCACCGCTTGGCTGGCTTTGCCGTGGTCCAGGGCGTCTGCGCAGGTATGGAATCAACCGTTAGATGACGCCCCCAGTATTCCTCTCCCTTGGGTCACTTGCTTTTTGTCCATGATGTTTCTGCAATGGGCCAAAAACTCTCAGGAAAAAAATATTCCTTTTGGAATTGTACAAAAAATTGTCAAGGCGTCATTGCTTACCGATACCGTGTTGTGGATTGCATTGGGCGTCTACATTCTTGAAGATTCTACCGTGGAAGATGGCACGCGTGGCAACGAAACGATGGGTGCCTATTTTGGTCTTTTTCTAGCTACATTGTTGATCAAGTACCTTCACATTGAATTTCCCGAAAATCCCTACGTTCATGTTGGGCTTGGCTTTGCGGCACTGTTCACTTCTGCATTGTACGTGTCAACCTTGTTCTTGTGGATATGGGCGCTTAGGTTCGTTTGCTTTTCAGATGATTTTCAACTACGGCCAGAAAGCAAAGTTGTGAAAAAACATCATGTAGGACAATTGGCTTTTTAAAGAAGGTAGTTTAATATCATAAATTTAACGCTTAAGAATCACATCCAATTGGTGGCCAGGTTCTGCGTGGTTTAGTGACCATCCAATGATTCTTTCTTGTTCGGCTAGAATGGTGTGGATTTGACTTTCACGTTGATCACTTGTTCTGCCATTAACAGCGGCACACCTTCTTGCTACATCCTGAATATCGTATACTTTAATTTCGGGGTAAATGGCACCTTCGGGGTGTCCTTTGATTTTTTGGTGGTCCAGAGGATACCTGGTTTCTTCTGTTTCTTTTGGAAAATCCCACATAATGCAGCTGTTTGGTGGTATCGGATTAGGTCCAGTGTTGATCATGCTGGCGGTGCCGCCGATGCGCGTTGCGTTGGTTCTAAATCCTTGTGGTTTTGTTTTGTCGTCCTGAACAAGATTGTATGTCAAAATACATGTATCTACACAACAATGCAAGCAAACTTTACTATAGTCTTACCGGGTTGATAGGTGTCTGTACAATGCCTACGGCTTCCCATTTTTTTACATCATCCATTGAAATACCATTCAGCATGGTTACAATCTTGAGATCGGTGCCAGATCCCTTTCTGTACTTGTTTCGTCCCTTTTTGCGGATAGCCAACAGGTGACTTTCCACACGCCTTGGTAAATCCTTGTTTTGCATCGGAAAACGCCCTGCACCTGACTTGTATTCCCTCTTTACCAAATCCACGTGATCATCATCCACACACGTCGTCTGCACCACCACAGCTTGTCCGGTGACGGGGGAATAGACCCCAGGTTTCTGGCCAATGCGGGATTTAAACATGGTCACAAGAAAATTGCTTTTATTTTGTACGTGGCTTTTAATATAGGTTTATAGATTCGGCACGACGCTAGGCCGTAAATGTGATGGTTGCAATGCCTGCTTTTCTTCCTCGATGCGTATCAATCTCTTCCAGATACCCTTTATACACGGCACCCGGGTCGTGCGTCATACTATGGAATGTGACAACCTCGCCGGGGTTGCACGGCGGGTTTACAAACTGGTTGCCTTCGGGAATGACCGATTGCCTGCCGGACTTGTATAAATTTTGGATAAAATGGTTTATTTTCTTAAACTTGAATATTGAGATATTGAGATACATGGCTACTTTCTAAACTTACAAAGGCATTGGCACCACACCGCGCATTGTTGTTCTGATGGGATCTTGCACAACCATCACACCGGCGTGCCATCTGGTCATCCGAAGGATAGAATACCGGCACCTCTACGCTTTCACCATACGGCGGACTCACAGGAATCTGATAGCGTAAACCATACGCATCCACATGGGTTGGCCGAATGTCAGAATAAGGCTTGCCACGCGCTAAAGGATTGGGTTCACCCGCTTCACGGCGTAACACATAATCACGACGCCGCGATCGCGTCGTGATGGGTGGCATGGTTGTACTTACTTGGGTTCCGTTGGGGATTTATACATCTTGAGGTTCAGGACAGTCTTGCGGATAAAAATAACAATGAAATGATCCGTGATAAGTTTCAACCTCAGGATATTCTGAAAAAACAAACTTTTTAAAAAATTCCTTTATAATACCGGCGCCTGCAACTGCATCATAATTGTTTTCAAAATTTCCAGGAAAGACTGCTTGTGCCTTTTTAAAAAGTTCACTTTGAGTCAAAATTATATAATGTTGAATTGTATCCCCGCCAAACGTTAGCACTCCAGAACCAATCGATCCTTTGACGTATTCATAATATATCTCAACATTTTCTCCATATACACGTATATCTAGGCTCACGGGCCGCGGGGTTGCAGTGTTATTTCCTGACAGCGTAAAGTCAATTTCTTCGTCATTCTTAATAAACCATGGTTCTGCGGGGTCGTGATATTTCCAATCTTTGACACTGATCTTTTCCTCATTGCCACTATCTTTTGCTTCAACCATGTTATCAAACATCTCTCCAACAAGGTCAGTAGCGTCAAATTTATCGTAGTAATTAGATGCACTTTCGTTTTCGAAATCCACTTTTTTGTACAGATCTATAAGCGATATGCTTTCTTCATAAAGGCCCTCATTTTCACGTTTAAATGTGAAATCAACAAAAAACCCCCACGGGGTTTCATCACTTCCTTTGCGAAGTGTGGCACTATAAAGACCGTCTGGGTGCACTACGCTTCCGGAAAAGTATGCTTTTGTAAAAGTTTCATAAAGAGCATCATTTATTATTTGTCGCAAAATGTCGTCGCTGTCACGATTAGATAGGATAAATCCAAAATCGTTATTTGAAGCGCTTCTTATAATACCAAGATGCACCTGATACAGAAATTCTTCTTCTTGATTCAGTGTTTCTGATATAAATTTGAATATCGTTTCATATTCCCGTGGAAAATCATCAACTTGAAATTCTTTGACATTTATTCCTCTATTTCTATCGTCACCATATGGAGCCCTTTCAAACTTAATATCGAATCTTATATTATCGTTTGTGCCTGTGACGCTTACAGAGTTTTCCCTTCCCCCATAGATGTTGATTTTGTAATTATCATCACCCCCCGTAGTGCCAGGACAAAAGTCACCGGTAAGCCATTCCAATCGATCAAGAAAAAATTTACCACCACTCCCTGAATACGGTAATTTTGCAAGATTAATATCTCCCGGGTTTCCCCGATAATCGCACAATCCATTAAAATTTTGACCGTTACTGTAATAATCTGCAACTAGAGACAACAATACAGACGCAAGTGCCCCGCCAAAGACTGCGGTCACAGTATCATATGTCAATTTTTTTGACGCCAACGTTCTGGCCGTTGAATTTTTTCGTGAATTCAGAGCTTTTGCAATTGCAATTAACATAGATTCAATTCGTCTTGTTCGAGACATTAGGGATGTGAAAACATCATTTTCACCAAGGTTTTCTAATTCGATACCCACTTTTATGTGATCATAGAGGGCCCGCGTGGCCATTTCCACTTTTTCCTTTTTTTCCTTATCAATGATACTAAGAAGACCATTATCCAGTGCCACCTCTATCAATTCCCTCAACATTTTTTTATTCAACCTTTTGTTGGGGGGGTCGGCTTTATTGATGATATAATCATAAATCGAATCTTGGCCCATTGCATTGCAACTACTATTCACCATGTTGTATTTGCATGGAAAATTGCAATATTCTTCACTTGTAGCCATATTACAAATTGATTCAAGATTTTGATCGCTACTAGGGTTTGATTCTGGACCAATGGCGGCTGTTGTTCTTGATTCCAGGACCGTGCTTAAAAGGGTTAAAGTTGCATTATTATCATCTCCTTCTTTTGCAGGCACCAAAAAATACTTTTCGTCACCATAAGGGTCGTTTTCATAATGATCTGGGTTTACCTCAGCACTTGTAATTTCAAAAGATATATTTTCAGTGACAGGATCTGGCAATTGAACACGTAAGGGTGTTTCCATGCCTGTATGGGGCACCACTTCAAATGTTTTTGAAACATTCATATTGTATTTTCCCATATTACCACCTTTAACCTGCATAATAACAGTGCCATCCTGCCTTTCAGTTATACTAACCTCCGCAACATCTTGCCTGAAGAAAAGCGTTGATGTGATGTCGATCATGCCTTGTGCTTTCGGTGGGTAACGCTGCAGGCCCCATTGCTGTCCATTTTCAATATATGGGCTTATAGGCAAGAGAAACGGCCGAGGCGCTGGGATTAGACCTTTCCTCAAAGTAAAGTAATAATTACCGTTGACGGCATAAACCAAGTCCTTATCGGGGACTGTATACCATTGCGAGTTTGAACCTACATTAAGTTTAGCTTTCATATTGTACCCGTATGTAGACGGCTGTTGAAAAAAATCTTCAGGAAAACTTAAACCCAAGGGGTTGTTATCTTTTGCGCCAGACCAGCCAGGTGCACTGATGAAAGTGTCAAATTCTATAATTTGATTGGGATCGTCGCCTAATCGGGGCAAGCTATCCGCGCTGTCATCACTATTAGTGTCACTTTCATCACCGTCGTCAAGGTAGCGTTTTAAATAATTGATGTGATCCAAATCAAAATCCCGGAAATTATTTTCATTGCTTTGCAACAATGTTCCAATTTCAATTAGAAATTTTATCCACAGTGCTTCACGATCATCGCGCTCAGCATTGATCTTAAACAATACATCTTTTTTTGACCATATAATTTCTGATTTGTCAAACAAATCTTGCAGGTAGGGCGCCTTTTCTAATAATTTTTCTGCTTTTATACTTTCTTTTTCGATACCCGATTTCGTCAAAGGGTAATATGTTTGAATATCTTTCCAAAGTGATAACACTGTGTCATCATCAACATCTTCCAAAACGCGGTCGTACAAATCTTCTATAATAATACTAACCCCCAAATCATTTTGTTCAGGGGGTGGCACATCTGAATAATCACTTTCGCTTTCATTTTCACCCTCAGAACCATCCAAACTTGACAAATCTTGAATTCTCCGTTCTGGCAAAAGTGACCCATCAAGTGTTTGCCTGCTAATTTTGTTTTTTAATGCTTCAATTTCATCGGCACGCCTTTCACTTAAAGCACGTAATTCCAGTTGTTGGTCTTCTTGAAGTTTAAGCAAGTCTAATATACCTTGATTTTCTTTAGAAAATTTTTGCTCTTGGCTTGTAGCCAGGTTCAACAATTTTTCTATCTCTTCC
>PBMP01000081.1 GCA_002722705.1 Pseudobdellovibrionaceae bacterium
AAGAAAAAGATCAAGAAAATCTTATGAATATGGAGAATTGACCCTGTTCATACTTTTGTGTAGAAAAATCAAATGATTGGGAAAACCTCGATTCCTCAGAAAGGATAATTCATGAACCATTCCGTTGTTTTTTTATCGGCTGTTAGAACTCCCTTTGGTGCATTTCAAGGAGCCTTATCTTCTCTTCCAGCACATCAGTTAGGGGCTCGTGCAATCGATGGAGCATTGAAACAAGCACAGCTTTCTCATGATGTCGTGAGTGAGGTGGTGATGGGATGTGTCCTTCAAGCCGGACAGGGGCAAGCCCCCGCTCGTCAAGCTGCCTTAGGAGCTGGACTTCCTCAGTCGGTTCCTGCAGTCACGATCAACAAGGTGTGTGGTTCAGGAATGAAATCGATCATGCTGGGAGCCCAATCCATTCTTTTGGGTGACAGTGATGTCGTAGTTGCTGGAGGAATGGAAAATATGAGTCAAGCTCCCTATCTTCTGACTCAAGCACGAGATGGATTTCGTATGGGAAATCAAACAACTTTAGATTCAATGGTTCATGATGGATTGTGGGATCCGTACAATGATCAACATATGGGAAACTGTGGAGAACTCTGTGCTCGAGAGAATCAGTTTTCTCGAGAAGCTCAAGATCAATTTGCAATTGAAAGTTTTCAAAAAGCTCAAAAAGCACAGAATGAAGGTCTTTTTAAAAATGAAATGATTTCTGTAGAGGTTCCAGGACGGAAAGGTCCAACAGTAGTGGATATGGATGAAGGGCCGGCAAAAGTGAAGTTTGAAAAAATTCCAACGCTTCGACCTGCATTTCAAAAAGATGGAACCGTCACTGCAGCAAATGCATCTTCTTTAAATGATGGTGCTGCTGCTGTTGTTTTAGCAAGTGCAGAAAAGGCGAAAGCACTTGGAAAAAAACCCCTTGCTCGTCTTATTTCTTATGGAACACATGCTCAAGCACCAGAGTGGTTTACGACAGCTCCGGCAACGGCCATGAAAAATGCAATGGATAAAGCAGGGTGGAGTGTTTCTGATGTTGATCTCTTTGAAATTAATGAAGCCTTTGCAGTCGTTGCTTTAGCTGCGGAATCAGATCTTTCGATTCCAAGAGAAAAGATCAATGTTCATGGTGGTGCGATTTCAATTGGTCATCCTATTGGAGCGAGTGGAGCTCGAATCGTAGTCACTTTGATTCATGCGCTTCGAGCAAGAAATCTTAAAAAAGGGGTTGCTGGAATTTGTATTGGTGGTGGAGAAGCCACTGCTGTTTGTGTAGAAATAGAGGACTAAGATGGCCAATAAGAGAGTAAATAACGCAAGAGAAGCTGTTTCCGATATCTTCGATGGAGCAGTCCTGGCTGTTGGTGGATTTGGGCTTTGTGGAATTCCTGAAAACAGTATTGCAGCACTTGTAGAACAAGGGGCGAAAAACCTTACTTGTATTTCAAATAACGCAGGTGTTGATGATTTTGGAATTGGTTTAATGCTTCAAAAGCGGCAGGTAAAAAAAATGATTTCTTCATATGTTGGAGAAAATAAACTTTTTGAAGAATTGATGCTTTCTGGTGAACTTGAAGTGGAATTGAATCCACAAGGAACACTAGCAGAAAGACTAAGAGCTGGAGGGGCCGGAATTCCTGCTTTTTTTACTCCTACCGGGGTTGGAACAAAGGTTTCTGAAGGAAAAGAAGTCAGAAATTTTGATGGGCGAGACTATGTTTTAGAGCGAGCGCTGAAAGCAGATTTTGCTTTAGTGAAAGCATGGAAAGCAGATGAAAAAGGAAATTTGGTTTTTAGAAAAACAGCAAGGAACTTTAATCCACTTTGTGCAACTGCAGGTAAAGTCACCATTGTAGAAGTCGAAGAAATCGTTCCTGCAGGTGGTTTGGATCCAGATCAGATTCATCTTTCTGGAATTTATGTGGATCGGTTATTTGTTGGACCTTCTTATGAAAAAAGGATTGAAAAAAGGACGGTGAGAGCATGAGTCTTTCTCGAGATGGCATTGCAAAAAGAATAGCTCAAGAGTTGGAAGATGGCTTCTATGTCAATTTAGGAATCGGAATACCTACATTGGTTGCAAACTATATTCCCGAAGGAATGGATGTGACCCTGCAAAGTGAAAATGGGCTTCTTGGAATCGGTCCTTTTCCAACAGAAGATCAAGTCGATCCTGATTTAATTAACGCTGGAAAAGAAACCATTACGACTGTTCCTGGTTCTGTCTTTTTTTCAAGTGCTGAATCATTTGCAATGATTCGAGGAGGACATGTTGATTTGACTGTTCTTGGTGCAATGGAAGTTTCTGAGTCTGGAGATATTGCAAACTGGATGATTCCTGGAAAAGTAGTCAAAGGAATGGGGGGAGCAATGGATCTAGTTGCTGGAGCAAAAAGAGTCATCGTCGCCATGGCTCATTGTTCAAAATCTGGAAAGAGCAAAATTTTAAAAGAATGCACGCTTCCTCTTACTGGTAGAGGTGTCGTGGATCATATTGTCACTGATCTTGCAGTCTTTGATGTAGTTCCTGGTGGACTAAAGCTCGTAGAGTGTGCTCCCGGAGTAGAAGAATCTTATGTGAGGTCAGTGACTGAGGCAACTATTCTCTAAAAGGAGTCCATGTTTCTACGGGTTCTTTTTTATGATGAATCGTTTTAATTTGCAGTAGATCATGTTTGATTTTTGAAAGCGGATTTTTAACACTATATCCCTCGATGGATTCGATTTGAGTGGGAATGGGTGGTGCAGTCTCGTTGGGTGTGAATATTCTTTTTAGGAAGGCTTGTATTCGATGAGGAGTCGTTTTTGTTTCTACGACAGAATGGATTCCTGTTTGAATGACTGGAAGAGGGAGATATTGAGAAAACTCAAACCATTTTCTTTTTTGTTCTGCTTTTCTAAATGCTCCCCTTAATTCGGTATAAGAATTTTTTCCTAAAAATAAAGAGGTGAGATGGACAGGAATACGAGCTGTTTCTATTTTTTCTCTTTCAGAGAAAAGATGAAACTCAGGTAATAAAATCATCGGAAAAATTCCTGCTAATTTAAGATAGACTCGGTCTACATTCCAGCTCTGAAAGGAAGGATATCCATGTTCTTGGTGAACTGAATTGATCCAAGCAAGACTGAGTGAAACAAGAGAGAGAATGACATGGGTTTTTCCATAGCTAAGGCGAGGAATGGTATTTTCGTCTTCTAAGTCTAATTCTAAAGTGGGTTTAAGTTTCTCTATAATTCCTTCAATGGTAAAAAGTCCCATTTTTAAATCACGTTTTTTTGATCGAGGAACTTCTTGAGAGTTTTCTAAGGTTTGTAGTTGATGAAAAACTTTTTTGAATTCAATAAGAAGTTGTCGTTGAAAAGGCGCAAATGCAGGACCTAGTGATGTTTTAAAAGCCTGATCGAGTCTTCCGTCTTTTATAAAATGACTGATCATAGAAGCCCATAGATCAAATCGAATCGAGCTTTTTGGATGAGCTGTGTTTTTATAACGATCGGTCATTTTTTCCATTCGCAACAGGATTTCTCTTCTTTCAGTTTCATTAACGAGTTCTGGAAAGCTCATTTCAAAGACACTTTCACACGCAGGTCCATGTGCGTAACTTTTGTGAAGAGATATCGATAGGATGAGAGAAATAAAAAAAATCTTCATTGAATATCTCCATATTTTAAAATTAGATGAGATTTTTTAACGGCTTGATTGATCTTTTGAGAGGGCTTAAATAACCACTCATACGCTCGTTGTGATAAGGGTTCATCATTTGAGGGAATCCATTTTTTTGGAATTGCATTTTTAATTTGGAGACGACTAATAAATTGAGGAGTAAATAATTTAGGATTTAAATCTCCTGTGAAGAATGAGTAATGTTGTTTACCTTCATGACGAAAGATTGCAAGTCGAAGCATCAGTCGAAGTTGATCTTGTTCAGAGAGTTTGTTTTTTTCTGAATCTAAGACTTCAAACCACTCTAAAAAAAGATCAATTTGAGTAAGTAGAGTACTCATTTCTTTCAGAGTAAAATAGTCTTTTCTTATGTTTCCATAGAAAAAGTTGAGGTTATTATTGTGTAAAAAGTCATGTTCTAAATTTTCTGATGGTCGAGCAAGGGTTCCATCGACTTGTTTTGTTGTGCTTTCTACAGCGTTCACGTTTAATAACGTAGGAGTCATATGATAAAAATCGACCCAGGAAATGTTTTGACGAATGATTGGGATTTGAAGAAAGGGAAAGTTTTCTATTATTCGTTCTTTTTTTCTTATCTTTTTATCTTTATAAAATCCAAAAATATATCGAATTTCAGGATGATTCAATCGATAGTTTCTTGCACTTTCGTTTTCAAAATGAATTAAAAAGTCTGATAGATGGGTATAAAACTCTGAAAGAGTATGAATTAAAAAATAAGTAATCTTTTTTTCTTCTTTTATTCTAAAAATCCATTGATGCGTTTGATCTTCAATATCCTCAATATCATTTAAAATTTGTAGTTTTATTTTATCTTTCTGATTTGCTTTAAAAAAAACTTTTAACTCATTGAGTTTAGATAATGCTTGTTTGAGAGCAGAATCAATTTTTTTTATTTTATCTTTCCATTCTAAGACAAGTACGTGAGGAATGGTGTTTTGATCCAGTTCATTTGTAATAAATCTTTGAACCATTCGTTTCCAAATTTCAATGTGAGTTTTCTGTGATGATGGAGATAAGGTTTTCATCGATTGAGTCACTGTTTCTAGTTTCTCAAGGAGGTGTGATTGTGAAGCCTGTTGATACAAGGAGGCGCACGTCTGGGAGTGAGAGTAAGCACTCACAGAGAAAAGAAAAATAAAAATAAGAAGACCACGCATATTTAATCCTTAAATAACGCGCCATTTATAACATACTTGTTTTGAATCATAAAATAGGGGTGTTGTTTTTATTTTCTTTAAATAACAAAAGGTTATGTTTTTATTCTCCCGGATTCAGGTCTAGTAGTTGTATAGATCGATCTTGAATCGAGTATAGGGTTAATTAAATATCCTTATTTCTAATTTTTGAGGGCATTTAATTATAGGGATAAAACATTTTTCCCGAAAAGCAGATGTGGTTTTTTATCTTTCTTTTTTCATCTTTTTGATCGTGGGTGAGCCGCTTCAAGCGGATTCGTTGAACTGTCTTTTGCTACCCGGAGAAAACGAAATTTCTCAGGAACTCTTAAGCAGTTTTGATGAGCCTTATTTTAAGGGCGTTCTTATGCCTGATCCTGAAAACTTGGTCAAAGAGTGGGGAGAGGTTTTTGGAGCTTCTCGTGTTTCTGAAGTTCATCGGTTAGGATCTGGTGGAATGGGTGGAGATGTCTACCGAGTTCGAGTGAGTACCTCAAATCACGCTGATCAAGAAATCGTTTTAAAAAAATATTATGCAAATACAGATGCTCAGGCGGATTTTACATCGATGAAGCTATTGAGTGACTTTGATGACTCTCACTTAAAAATTGCAAAGGTAGAGTGGTATAATCGAGAGGAATCAATCGTAGAAATTCAGAATATTCAAGGGTGGGAGCTTAGATCTATTCTAAAAAATAAAAGAATATCTGAAAAAGCAAAAAAACGAATATTTACTCAATATACTCTCAGTATGAATCTGCTTGATCAGTTTTTGAAAAAAAAAGGCTTTAAAAAAGTTGCGGTCATTCAAAAAAATGGTCTTTACTCTTGGATTCGAACCAGTGGAGGGAAGGTTGAAGAAATTGTGATTCACCCTGGACAAGTGATCGTAGATCCTCAGACTTTAAAAATCACCATTATTGACCCCAGTTGATTCAGTTTCAATTTTGCAATTAGAGCAATTATTGATAGCTTTGAAATATGAAATCAAAATACCTTCTAGTTGGAATGAGTCTTTTAGTGGGATGTCAGACGGGGAAACCTCTTTACAGAGAAACTAAAGCGAAAAAAGAACATTTAAAATTTATCAAACAGCTGAGCTCCGATCCTAAGGTGGATTTTGATCGGAGTAAAATTTTGCCAGTGGTAGGAACCCGGGGAATGGTTGCTGTTGATAGTCGAGAAGCGGCGCTCTGGGGTGCGGAAATTTTAAGAAGAGGCGGAAATGCGATCGATGCAGCTGTCGCTACTGGATGGATGATGGCTGTAACAAGACCACAGCATGGAACTATTGGAGGAGGGGGATTTATGATTTATTGTCCTGCTTCTTTTAAAAAAGGAAAGTGTCGAGCTTTGAATTTTAGAGAAAAAGCTCCACAAAAAGCGCATCGGAATGTCTATGTGGTTGATGGAAAACCAAGAACAGATCTCTCTCAGAATCATCCAATGGCTTCCGGAGTACCTGGAATCGTTGACGGGTACTTTTATGCCTTAAAAAAATGGGGAACTCGATCCCATTCGGAATTGATGAAAAAACCCATTGAAGTCGCAGAAAACGGTTTTGTATTTACGGGTGAACTTGAAAGTTCCGCCTTAGATCGATGGTCTTCGATGAATCCTGAAGCAAAGAAAATTTTTGGATGTAATCACGGAAAAGTTTCATCAAAGCCCTGTCGTCCAGGTAAAAAAGTGATTCAAAAAGACTTATCTCGAGTTTTAAAAACAATTTCTCAAAAAGGAAGAAAGGGTTTTTATGAGGGATGGGTTGCTCAAAAAATCGTAAAAGGACTTCGGAGAAAAGGCGGGATGATGTCTTTAAAGGACTTGCAGTCTTACCGTTCAGTTGAGATGGATCCGATTCAAGGAGATTATTTAGGGTATCAAATTTTTTCAATGCCTCCTCCATCTGCCGGTGGTGCAATGATTGCTCAAATGTTTCAGTATGTGAAACATGCGGATGAAAATAAGGCATTTGAGAACGGAGATCTTTCCTCTCAGACGGTGCACGCTCTTAGTCATGCCATGAATTTATCTTTTGCAGATCGTGCTGTACATTTTGGAGATCCGGATTTTTATCCGGTTCCTTTAAAAAAGTTAATGGATCCGGCTTATCTGAAAGAAAGATGGGAATCGACATATCATCCAAATTCAGCTTATTTTCCACAAGCAGGTGGGATCCATGTCAGTGAAGGACAGCACACGACTCACTTTGCTGTGATTGATAAAAAAGGAAATGCAGTGAGCATTACCATCACTCAAAACAATAACTATGGATCAGGGTTTGTTCCTCCCGGAACGGGAATTGTAATGAATAATGAAATGGATGATTTTAGTATTCAACCAGGAACCCCCAATCTCTTCGGTTTGGTCGGATCGGAAGCAAATGCAGTCGCTCCAGAAAAAAGACCTCTGAGTTCGATGTCTCCAACGATTGTTACCGACTCTCAAGGGCGTCCTCGAATTGCTCTGGGAGCAGCAGGAGGACCCACGATTACCACTTCTGTGTTTTTAACATTGGTTCGAAGAATGAGACTTGGACTCACTCTGCCTGATGCAATGATGGCAACTCGTTTTCATCAACAGTGGAAGCCTAAAACTCTTTTTGTTGAAAGAAATGGATTCTCAGATGAGACTTTAGGTCGACTTCAACAGATTGGGTATTCTCTTCGTGAGAAAGGTCACATTGCTCGGATGCATGCCATTGAAAGATATCCAGACGGAACTCTTTGGGGAGTCTCAGATCGTCGTTCAGAAGGAGCAGCGGTTCCTGAGCCGTTATGAGCCGTTTTGAACTCCTTCGGGGGAGGCTTCTACTGTCGCAGTTTCATTTCCAATGAGTCGCGCAACACCATTGAGTCGAATCAGATAACCAGTCACTAAGTTCATTTCAGCAGGATAATCAACTGAATATTCTGTTGTTTTTCCTAAGTAAGTCCATCCGTTGGTTGCACTGGGTGGAACAATAAATGTACCGTCTGCAGTGTGCTTTAAAACTCGAATCGAATCTACTTGAGGAGGGTAATCGATTTTTAAGATCACTCGTCTCATTTTAAGGATTTGATCAGTTAAGTGTCCTCTCATATCGTCTAGAACTGCGTTAATCGGGGTAGAGCAAACATCGTAACTTCTTCCGTTAAAGTGGGATGACATTTGAATGTATCGATTACCTCTTCTTGAATTTGAACCAAGGCAATTACTTTGTGTATTGGCTGCAACCGCTGAATAAAATCGAAGCTTGTTTGAGTCCCCTTTGTTCTTTGCAAACTGAGTTGTGTAATACTCAAAAGAAGAAGCTGAAGTGCAGTCTTCAGCGCTACATCCATCATACGGAACTTGTTCACAGGGAGCCATCGGTCCTCCAGGAACTCCTGGATATTGAGGACAGAGAGTCACTCCTGAAGTATCTTCTCCATTACTGACAGCAAGGACAACGGTCAAAGCATCTTGCCTTAACATTCGGTAAATTGCGCTTCCGGAATTCAGTCCAGCATCAGTGGTGTAAGGAGGACGTTGAGAATGGAGACCTCTTCGAATCATTTCAAGTCCTGGCTCTTGAGCTCCAGCAGCATAATTAATATCCCCTGAATTTAAAAAATGAGAATAGTTTGATGCCGTTCTAAAATAAGTGGGGTTAACTCGAGTGTAGTTACCGTTTACAAATCCAAAAGGGTCTGCGCCTGGAAAAGGAGGGATCCATCCACCAATGGTGGTCCAGTTCCCATCATACCGTGAAGCAGCGATCTGAGTAATTGATCGTTCTTGAGTGAGTTTGACTGTTGCAAAACGATAGTCCCACTTCTCGGCATCTAAGCTTTGTAAAAATCCTCGTACTTGAGTGTCGATTTCTCCATAAGCACTCGTGATTGATCCAGAGTCATCCGTAGCTAAGATGACATCGACTTTTGGGGGAACAGCAAGGAGGCCCGCAGCGGATTGTTCGTTTTCTCCAATTCCAACTCGAATTGCTTCTTGTCCACATCCAGATAAAAAAATAATCAATGTGAGCACACTAAAAAACTTGTTTGAATTCTTCATTCACTTCTTCCTCGGTAAACCACTTTCACAGGGGGCTCTGAGAATAAGAGAGCCTCATGAGAGATATCGCAAAAGGAGTGCCAATCGTGACACAGGGGGGGGAGAATGAAATTCAACTATTTCAATAAGTTAAAATGTTTGTTGAGAAACAAAAACAAAGGGAGTGAGAGAGAATCTCACAAGTGTCAATAAGTTTGTCACTCTAAGAAAACCGTTGATGTGAATCTTTTGACGAATGAGGAGCAAAAATTAAAGAGAAATATTCTGGATTCCGAACAGCTCTATGAGATGAAAGTATTGGATTCATTCAAATCACTGTTAGGAAAGTTTAAAAAGGAAAAGTCTGAAGACTCTACAGACGCTCCTGTATCTAAAAAACAAAAAATAAAAAAGGTTTTTTGGGTGACTGGAAGTTTTGTGGTAGCGATTACTTCTGGGGTTTTTGTTTATTCAATGTTCTCTAAAACTCCTCCTACCGTTTCTTCTGAAGAGCATGATGAGCTTTTAGTAGATCATCGCGGGGATCATTCAAGAGACCTTGCTTCTCATAAAGAACAGCACCCCACTTTAATGGGGCGTTTTGCGAATGCCTTTCTTTCTATTCAGTCCAAAGTGAATATGATGCAAACAGCTTTGGAAGAAAATCGTAAACTTCAAATTGAGAATATGAACCTGAGACGTTGGGCAGAGGGGATGCGATACGAGTGTACGGCACAGACCTCTGAAAGTGAAACTCATCGGTTAGGAACTCGTTTGAATCATGAGACAGGGATGAGAATTGGGAGAGCAATTGCGAGTATTCCTTATACAGCTCCAGGTCATTTATTACCTGAACAGCTTCAAACGTTAGCAGTTTCTTATTTTAAAGCTTCAGAGTTTGAAAAATCTGCAGTGATTTTTTCATTTTTAACGGGGATGGACGAAAACGACGACTTTAAAACGACTAAAGAGTTTGTGATGACTGCTGTTTCTTGGTATCGGTTAGATAATTTTAAAATAGCTGACTATTATCTAGAACAAGCGTTAAAAACAGAGACTACAAAAGAAAATTTAAAATATAAAGCTCATGCTCGTTTGTGGAAAGCACTCGTCAT
Source organism: Pseudobdellovibrionaceae bacterium (assembly GCA_002722705.1). Taxonomy (GTDB): domain Bacteria; phylum Bdellovibrionota; class UBA1018; order UBA1018; family UBA6935; genus UBA6935. The sequence goes on from PBMP01000081.1 coordinate 9,993, forward strand.
GGAGAAGCTCGATGATCATGAACAATCTCAGTTTTGGTTAAGAGAGTTGATTGATTATCATCCAAGATCGGTTGAGTCTTCTTGGGTCAATTCCTTTGCGTCTGGAAAACGATCTCCTGCAAGTCATTCAGAATCTAAGAAAGAAGAGCATTCAAAAGATGCACATCCGTCAGAGGAGAAAAAAATAGTCACTGAAGAGCGGCATATGGAGCCTGACTCTCATCATAGTCACCAAGAAAAGATGAACACTCATTCTTCACATGAAGTGAAGGAGAGTTCAAATTCACACCACGGAGAAGGTCATGAAAGTGCTCATCACTAATGTAATTTGTTTTCTTATTGGGGTGAGTGTTTACGCTTCTGAACCTTTGACCCCCCAGCAAAGAAAAGTGAACTGTGCAACTCTTAAAGCATTTCAGGGAGATGTTCAGATTTTAGATGCTGGTCGGCAAAATTTAATTGATACTGATGTGAATCAATCGATTCCATGTGGAGGATGGATTTCTGTCCGAAAGGGTTCAGCGATTCTTCATCATCGACAAGGATTTGATCTTAAGCTTTCTCCTCAAACTTTTATTGAAATTTTTGATAATGAAAAAAACGTTCATAAAACTTCGGATGACCATGTAATTGTCTACAAGGGAAAGGTTTATGTCGTTTCGAAAGGTCACTCTGGAGAGGTTAGGCTTCTTTCTCCAAATGCTCGTATGCGTATTGAAACTGGAGAAGGAATTTTTCTTTATAGTCAATGGAACGAAGAGTCTCAGCTTTTAATGTTGAAAAATACCGCTACTATTGAGAATCGATATGCGGGTGATGTAAAAATTAAAGTTTCTCCAGGGGAAGCTTCTTCTTTGAATTTTAAAAACATGAGAGTTGTCCCTTCTGATCCAAAAGCAGTTCAAGTTTCTTCGATTAAAGATCAGCTTCTTGACTTGCCTCTAGATTTTGAAGAGATGGAAACCGCTCTTAATGTTGTGAAAAAAAGAAGTCAAAGAAAGTTTGCAGCGAAACTTTACGAAAGAAAAAAAGGAAAACGTTTTTCTTGGGCAGCTCAGAAAAAAGGTCCAAAAGACTTTACTATGAAATATGGGAGACAAAGAGTTATTAAAAAAGACCGCTATGCGGAGAATTTATTAATTCAGAGACTGACTGGAGGAAGAAAAGATGGAAAAGAATATATCTATCCTTCAGTTGAGCATGGAAGTAAAAAGACAAAAATATCGAGACTACCTGCTTCCGTAAAGGTAAAAGATCCTTTAGAGCGAATTAAAAGAAAAGATCAAATTGAAGAAAGTGAAGAAAAGAAAAGGCTGATGAAAGAATTATCAGCAATTAAGTTTGAACGTTAAAAAAGCCCTCAAGGAGAGAGAGCAATGAAAATAAAAAAACTGTCTTTATGGATAGGAATAGTTCTATTATTTGAATCAGTTTCTGCCAGTGCAGGAATATTCGAGTATTCTGTCGGATTCTCTTTTTATAAAAGTCGATTTTCTGAAGAGTCATTTAATTGGACACGCGCTTGGAGAACGTCTGTAGGGTACCATTTTACAGATTTTTCAGGGATAGAGCTTTCGTTTCAAGATTTAACCAATCGAACAAAAGTTTTTAACTCCGAAGATATTATGACTCATGATTTAGTTTATAGTTTGAATTGGATTCAACAGTTTGTTCCCAGTGACTGGATCTTTAGACCTTATGGAAAATTAGGATTAGGGCAGACAAACCGTCAAGTTGAAGGAACGGTGATTGACTCAGGAACCTCACAGAGTATTGCTTTTAGGCAAAAGATCAATGCTGTGACTATTGTCATGAGTCTGGGTTTTAAGTTATTCTTACTTAAAAATATTGCGATTCGAAATGAATTTAGCAGTCAATTAGTAAAAGGAAGCATCCGAAATTGGGACGACAATATCAACTTCACCATTGGGGCATCGGTCTATTTTTAGTTTTTCAGACCTCTTGCACAACAACTCGTTATTTAATTCAAGCAACACATGGACAGTTTGCTTTGATGAATCGAGCTCGTCCTATTAATGAAGTTTTAAAAGATGAAAAAACTTCTCCACGTATTCGAAACTTTTTAAAAGAAGTTCCTCGAATTAAGCAAGCGAGTGAAGACTTTGGATTAAAGCCTACTTCAAATTATAGAGATTATGTTCAGCTTGATCGAGATTCTGCTAATTATGTCGTTTCTGCTTCAGAACCTCTTCGATTTAAGCCCATGATTTGGAGTTTTCCGATTGTGGGTTCGTTTTCTTATTTAGGGTGGTTTAGTTTAGAAGATGCGAAAAGTTTTGCTGAAGACATAAAGAAGGATTTTCCTGAGTGGGATGTCTCTATTCGAGGAGCGGGCGCTTATTCGACTTTAGGTTGGTTTACAGATCCCATTCTTTCAACGATGTTTTCTCAAGGAGAATATGCGATGGGAGATCTTGTGAACGTTGTTTTTCATGAATCAGTTCATGCGACTCTTTATATGAACGATCAATCTTATTTTAATGAAAGCATCGCTTCTTTTGCTGCTGATCATATGACTCCACAGTACCTTTCTCGAAGATACGGACAAGATTCAAAAGAGTTTACTTCATATCAAAAACAACAAAAAAAAAGGCAGATGATCAAAAATCAATTATATGAAGCTTACCGTTCTTTAGAAGCTCTCTATAGTAGCTCTAAAAATGATGAAGAAAAAAAAGAAGAAAAGTTAAACATTTTAGAGCAATTAAAAAATAAATTAAAAAGTAAGAAAAGTTATAATAATGCTTCTTTAATTCAATATCGAACCTATGGAGTAGGTATGGATTCTTTTGAGAAGTTGTTTGATACTTGTCAAAAAAAATGGAAAAACTTCTGGCGAGCAATGCATTCTCTAAAAGAAAGTTCTTTTGAGAAAAAGCAAATGGAAGACTTTAAGTCTGTGATTCATCCTTATATAATGAATGGGTGTCAAAAAATAAAGTAAACAGGGCAGACCTGACCATCAGACCTACCCTGTGAGGATGAGATAGCACTCTTTAAAAACTAATCCTAAAATCAGTATTTAAACTTATAAAGGGGTATGAGCGTCCGTTTGGATATGAATCGTCGCTGCGTTTGGCAGTGTGTCTACGATAGTTCCATAACGTAGGCTTCGGTAAGCACATCGGTCAGATCCAGCAAGGTTGGTGAATCCACTTGGATAGAAGTTTACAATATAGTTAATATTACACTGATAATTTGTTCTAAATTGATCGACGACCACCTTGATATTCGATCCGCCTCCTGCTCCTAGAGTAGAACTAAAATCAAAAACCGCTTCTGTTGGATAGTCAGCACAAGTATTTGCCCATGGAGATCCAAGGTAGTTTCCATAACCAGTCACCTGATAAGCAGTTCCATCAGAAACATTTGGGGATTTTAGAGTTACGGTATGACTTTGACCATTCACCGTTACACGGTACTGATAACATCCGACCTGCTTGTCGGCTCCACCAGAGGTTCCAGTAAAATTAATGGTTCCACTTCCTGCAGTGATCTTTACTTTGAATGTACTGTCGCTTGAGAACCCTGGGGAAGTCCATTTTGCACCAACAGCAACCCCTTTAATATTGTTAAGCGAATAAGAAGCAGGTGATAGACCTCCTCCTGTATCTCCACCTCCTGGATCCGTAGGAACGCTTCCAGAGCCTCCAGGGAGGCTATTTTGGTCAGTGGAGCCGAGTTCGGATCGAACGGCTCCTCCACATGCCGATAAGGCGATTGTGAGTAATAAAGTAACGATTGGGGTCTTTGTTTTTTTAAAATTCATTTTGCTATCCTCTCTCTTATGAGTTGGTTTCCTCAAATCAACTCATTTTCATCTTTCTGTGATGATCTCTCTTTGCTGTCCTTGCCTCTTGAAGGATGTAAATTGCAACCTAGGTGCCATATGACGCACTTGATTTAAAAAAAAGAGATCAAATGCTAGCAATGTAAGGAGAATCTTTATAAGATCAGGACGTTAGTTGGCGGTTTTTTGACAAAAATTCGTCAGCAAGGAGAGAGAGAGCCTGATTTTTTGTAAATAAATTTGAAGAGCTCTCAATCACCTGTCCAAAGATTAGACACTCTGAGGGGGGTTCTTTTGAAAAAATCATTTGTTCTAGATACCAATGTCATTCTTTTTGATCCGCAAGCAATTCATAAGTTTGGAAGCAATGAAATAGTGATTCCGATGGTCGTTATTGAGGAAGTGGATCGATTTAAGAGAGATATGAGTGAAAATGGTCGTCATGCACGTCAATTCTCTCGAGCGATGGACGGTTTAAGAGCAAGTGGAGATTTAGCTAAAGGAGTACAGCTTCCTAATGGTGGGAGTCTGGTTGTTGAGCTGGGAACGTCTGAGTCTATTCTTCCGAGTGAATTGGATATGCATAAGGCAGACAATCGAATTCTTGCAGTGATTCTTACCTTAAAGAAAGAAAATCCGAGACGACCAGTTGTTTTTGTTACAAAAGATATCAATTTAAGAATCAAAGCAGATGCCCTTGGAATGCAGGCTCAGGACTACGAGCCTGAAGATCGAGAGCCGGATGAGCTTTATGCTGGTCATCGAACACTTCAAGTCGATGGGGCTTTAGTTGATGAGTTTTATTCAAATAAACGCTTGTCTTTAAGTGAAGAAATTTGTGAACAAAACTCGGTTAAAATGGCTCATATTTTACCGAACGAATATATGATCATTAAGGACAGTGCAAATCCAACCCACACCGCTCTTGCACGATATTCGAAAGAGCTTGAATCCATGGTTCCAATTTATAAACCTGCTGAAGGATTATGGGGGATTTTCCCGAAAAACGTAGAACAAAGTTTTGCTGTAGATGCGTTGATGAATGATGACATTAAGTTGGTGAGTCTTTTAGGAATGGCCGGTACAGGAAAAACACTTCTTGCAATTGCTGCAGGACTTGTAAAAACAGTTGATGAAGGTTTTTATCATCGGCTTTTAGTGTCTCGACCTGTTTTTCCTTTAGGAAAAGATATTGGTTTTTTGCCTGGAGATATTGAAGAAAAGTTGAATCCATGGATGCAACCGATTTACGATAACATTGATTTTTTATTTGGAGCTACCGGATCTAAAGGAAGAAGAGGGGCAGGAAAAGGGGGCCAAGAGCTGATGAATCAAGGGCTCCTTCAAATTGAACCCTTAACTTATATTCGAGGTCGATCGATTCCCCAGCAGTACTTAATTGTAGATGAGAGTCAGAACCTGACTCCACACGAGATTAAAACGATTGTGACTCGAGCTGGAGATGATACTAAAATCGTTCTTACTGGTGATAGTTATCAAATCGATAATCCATATGTAGATTCAAATAATAATGGATTAGTGTATTTGGTAGAACGTTTTAAAGCAGAATCAATTTCTGCTCATATTTCACTTAAAAAAGGAGAGCGTTCGAAACTATCAGAACTCGCCAGTCAGCTTCTCTAACGAGAAGCTGCATTGGTCATTTCTTCGAGCTCAAAATGAAGGTGTCTCAGATAGGAGCGACTCAAAATTTGAAGTTCTTCTGTTTCTGCACTTTCGGATAAAAATTCAAAAAGAATTTTTCCTCGAACAATGAGATCAATTGTGAGTTCACCGATTTTTGAACGTTCTTCTTGAAATCGAACCATTTCCTCTAAGAGAGCGACTTTGTCCATTTGGGCGACACGGTCGTAGTACCCCGGGTTGGCTAACGAGGCTTTTTTGATTTCACGGATGGCTTGCAACGAGATGATGTTTAAGTTCGTCATGTCAGGCGCCTTATGAGCAACTCATGTGCCAACTTTTTTTAAAAGACACTTCAGAAAAATACTTTGATTTTAAGAAGTTCTGAGTGTGGTTTCACTTTGACTCTGGCTAGCTTTTTAGGAGGTGTCTAAGGTGTGGGCGAATTGAAAGGTTCCCGTAAATATAGTTGATGTGGATTAAAGAGACATAGGTAAGGACATACAGGCTTAGCGCTTTTCGTATACATCCTTCCGATGGCCGATTTTAATGATTAAGATTTTCAGTTTGCCGCCGTCTCTTTTTTGACGATATCTACGATCTGAGCCATCTTTTTGAAAAAACTCAACTTTCATTTGAAACCTTCCGATAGTTCTTATGAGAAGGAGCGTTCGCTATGGAAAAGGCAAAATACACTCATTTAAAAATCTATTGGACTGTTATTTGGACTGCGTTTTTTATTGGGAGTCCATTAGCTTTATCTGATGTAGTGATGATGGAGTCGGATACGAAAGATCCACGAGAAGATTTTTATCCTCAAAGTTACTTTGGAAAATCTCCTGCAAAACCTTTAAAGAGAAAAAGGTTTACTGCTGATCCGGATGTCATTCATATTGAAAAATCAAAGAGTGAACCGGGAAGAGGGCTTGCAAGTATGCAAGGAACGGGAAACTCTCATGCAACTCCTGCAGAGTCTCGTATGGAAAATTACATTTATGGATTTAAGAATCCATCTCAAGGCCCTGATGCAGGTTTGAGTGGAACAGATGTTCGAAAAGGAGTTCAAGAAATTTCTTTAATCGCAAATGATTCAGGGTTTTTTCCGAAAACAATTTTTGTAACAAAAGATGTCCCTGTGAGAATGTTTGTAACAGGAGCATCAACGAATCAATTATGTTTAATGATGGATTCGTTTTCGGTACGAAAGCAAGTGAAAGAAAATCAAATTGAAGAAGTTACTTTTACCCCTAAAACTTCCGGAAAATACCGATACTATTGTCCAATAAATGGTGCAGAAGGAACAATTGTCGTAAAAGAGCCAAGCTAGGGAATACCATGGGCGTTTTTGAAGACTCAGTCAGTACTTTTTTAAGACCAATTGTGAGTTATCTTGAAGATGACAGTGTCTCTGAAGTTTTAGTAAATGGACCGGATGAAATTTTTATCGAACAAAGAGGTCTTTTACAAAAGGTTGATGCGACTTTTGGTGATGAGCAAGCTCTTCAAGCTGCAGTTAGAAATATCGCGCAATTTGTAGGAAGAAGAATTGATGCGGAAAACCCGATTTTGGATGCTCGACTTCCAGATGGTTCCCGAGTTGCAGCTGTTCTTCCTCCATGTTCAAGAAAAGGTACGAGTTTATCAATTCGAAAATTTAATGGGGGAGTTCCTTCTTTTGGGGATTTAATTAAAAGAGGTTCTATTACGAAAGATGCAGCTCGATTTATCGATATCTGTGTTTATCTCTCTAAAAATATTATTATTTCAGGTGGTACGGGATCGGGTAAAACAACTCTCCTCAATGTTATTGGTTCTCGTATTCCAAAGACTCAAAGAACTTTGGTGATTGAGGATTCTTCTGAACTTCAAATTCAAAGTGATCATGTCGTCTTTTTTGAGAGTCAGCCTCCAGATGAGCATGGAAAAGGAGAAGTTTCTATTCGAGATTTAATTCGATCTGCACTTCGTCTTCGTCCTGACCGAATTATTGTTGGTGAGGTTCGTGGATCTGAAGCGATTGATTTAATCACAGCGATGAATACTGGACATGGAGGATCCATGGGAACCACTCACGCAAATACTCCTGTGGATGCGTTGGTTCGTCTTGAAACACTAGCGATGATTGGAGGGACTCAGGTTCCTGTAGCAGCAATTCGTAGACAAATTGCTTCTGCGATTCACTTAGTTGTTCAAATTAAGAGGATGAATGATGGATCTAGAAAAGTTGTTCAAATCAGTGAAGTGATGCCTGAAGTTGATGAGTTTGGAAAATACCAGGTAAAAGCTATTTTTGAGTTTGTACAAAAAGGAAGAAATGAAGCAGGTGAAGTTGTGGGGGAAATGGTCCCTACAGGGTACTTACCAAGCTTTTTTAGAGAGATTCAGCTTAATCGCATTCCTTTTCCTAAAGAGAAGTTTGAACCCCCTTCGTGGTATATCGAGCATCAAAAGAAGACTGCAGCCTGATTCTTTATTTTTTTTGAAATGTTAAATGAAAGCAGGTTTCACCTCGTTCTCTATACTTTTTCTCAAAAAGAGTAAGAGGGAGTTCTTTAGAGGTTTGATTGAGTGCCTTTTCTTCAACAAGGTCTAAGTTCCACGTGTGAATATATCTTTGTTTTGCTAGATCAGCATAGTCATCTAGGTTTGTTGCAAGGACTAAAGTCCCTTTCGGTTCGAGACGTTCGATGAGAAATTCCATAAACGGCATATTTGGCCATCGGTTATTTTGCTGAGAAGGCTTTGGGTAAGGATTGGGATATAAAATGAAAATTCGACTCAGGCACTCTGGTGGAAGATAATGTACGGTAAATCCAATGGCATTGGCATGAATAGGGATGAGGTTGTCTGGCTTATTTTGGTTCCACTTGTTCTTAAATTTTCTGAATCTTTCGTGAGTATGTTCGACTGAAAGAAGAGTCCGTGAAGGATTTTGTTTTGCGTAGGCGAGTGCAAAATCTCCTGTTCCCGCACCAATTTCAAGATCGACAGTTCCTTTGGGAAGCTCAAAGGTAAGTCTTTTGGGTTTTGGAATTTTTGTTTTCTGAAAAATTCTCTTTGGGTTTTGAGCCATACTGGGGCAATTTACCCTTTTTTTTTAGAAAAGAAAGGATCTTCGTTTGACCTAGAA
>PBMP01000082.1 GCA_002722705.1 Pseudobdellovibrionaceae bacterium
AATCATTAAAGGAGAGTCATTCTGTCGGTCGAAAAATAGTAAAGTCAAACACTTAGAAACGGGACATTTTTACTGATCACATAAAGGGACATTTTTACTGAGCTATGACAGTTTCAACTGTCTAGAGGCCCGTTTTTTCTTGATTTTTGTTCCCGAGATTGATTAAACCGTGGGGATGTAAAACACACACCTTCGCATAAAATCGTGGTGCTTTAGGTTTGGACAATTTGCTCTTCTCTTAAAGTGACAACGAAGGTGGACGCTGTTTTGAAGCAAGAACGCATGGTGTGTTTTTGCCTGATAAACGGATAACCGCGGTTTGCCTGATATCACATTGATCTCGATGGTCTATCTCGCAAATACGCATTTTCTATATAAATTAGGAGTTGTGAAAATGCCAAATGTCACTATGAAAGAAATGTTGGAAGCTGGAGCTCATTTTGGGCACCAAACAAACCATTGGAATCCAAGAATGAAACCTTATGTTTTTGGAGCTCGAAATGGAATCTACATTATTGATCTTCAACAGACAGTTGATTACACGAAAAAAGCATGTGAATTTTTAAAAAATGTTACTGCAGAAGGAAAAAAGGTTCTTTTTGTTGGGACAAAAAAACAAGCTAAAGAGGTTATTAAAGACGAAGCGCTTCGTTCTCAGATGTACTTTGTAAATAATCGATGGCTTGGTGGAATGTTAACAAATTATCAAACAGTAAAAGCATCAATTGATCGATTAAAAAAGTTGGAAGCTTTAAAAGAGTCGGAAGAATGGAACGATTACTCTCGAAAAATTCAATCAAAGTACGACAGAGAGCTTGAAAAACTTCAGAAATCTCTTGGTGGAATACAGGAAATGAAAAAACTTCCAGGTGCTTTGGTTGTTATTGATACAGCAAAAGAACATATTGCTATTAAAGAAGCAAAAAAACTTGGAATTCCAACGGTAGCAGTAGTGGATACGAACTGTGACCCTAGAGATGTTGATTATGTCATTCCTGGAAATGATGATGCAATTCGAAGTGTGAAATTGTTTTCTCGACTTTTGGCAGATAGCTGCATTGAAGGAACTCGTGTTTTTGAAGAAAAACTGAGATCAAATCAAGTGACTCAAGAAGACGAAGAAGGCGAAGAAAAGAAAGTTTCTAAGTTTGAAGGAGATATTGATCTTCAAACAATGGATGAAGCGGATTTAGCTGTTCAAGAAATTGAAGAAGAATTGAAAGCAAAAGCAGCAGAAGCAGATCCAGCTGAAGTTGTTGTCGAAGGAGTTACCGTAAAAGCGGTAGAGTCAGAAGAATCAACTGAAAACTAAAATAAGAATTCAATTAAAAACAGAAGAAGGAAAAAATCATGAGTATCACAGCATCAAGTGTAAAAGACTTAAGAGAAAAAACAGGCGCAGGGATGATGGATTGTAAAAAGGCACTTACCGAAACGTCTGGAGATTTTGAAAAGGCTGTAGAGTGGTTAAGAAAAAAAGGAATTGCTAATGCTGCAAAAAAAGAAGGTCGAGCGACTAAAGAAGGTCTTGTAACTTCTTACATTCATGCGGGTGGAAGAGTGGGAGTTCTTTTGGAAGTCAATTGTGAAACTGATTTTGTCGCTAGAACGGAGCAGTTTCAGGATTTCACTAAAGACGTTGCGATGCATATTGCTGCCTCTTCTCCGAGTTGGTTGCTTCCAGAGGAGGTCCCTGCAGTGACTCTTGAGAAAGAAAAAGAGATTGCAGTGGAGCAAATGAGACAAGAAGGAAAACCTGAAGCAATGTTGGAAAAAATTGCTGAAGGAAAAGTAAAGAAATTTTACGAAGAGAATTGTCTAATGCTTCAGTCTTTTGTGAAGGATCCGTCTAAAACAATTGAACAGATTCAAAAAGAAATCATTGGAACTTTAGGTGAAAACATTACGATTAAGCGTTTTGTCCGATTTGGACTAGGCGAAGGAAATGCTGACGCTTAATTCTTTTTTATAAAGAGGAAAACATGACCCAACGATCGAAGCCTTTTCGTCGTATTTTATTGAAGCTTTCTGGAGAGTCTCTCGCTGGCGAACAGGGCTTTGGTATAAATACATCTATTTTAGGTGTTTTAGCGAAACAGATTCAGGAGATTCATGCTTCTGGTGTCGAGGTTTCGATTGTTGTTGGTGGTGGAAATATTTTTCGTGGAATTAAGGGTGCTACGAAAGGAATGGATCGGGCTTCGGCAGATTATATGGGGATGCTTGCAACCATGTTAAATTGCCTTGCTTTGCAGGATGCATTGGAACAAATTGATGTGAATACTCGCGTTCTTTCTGCGATTGAAATGCGTGAGTTGGCTGAGCCGTACATTCGTAGAAAAGCTATTCGCCACCTAGAAAAGGGACGAGTTGTTATTTTTGGTGCAGGAACAGGAAACCCTTATTTCACAACAGATACCACAGCTGCTCTTCGGGGAATGGAAGTGGGAGCTGAGGTGGTTTTAAAAGCAACTCGAGTTGATGGAATTTATACTGCTGATCCTGAAAAAGATAAAAACGCAACTCGTTATGATCGATTATCTTATATTGATGTTTTAAAAGATGGCCTTAAAGTTATGGACTCTACAGCCATTTCTCTTTGTATGGATAATCAGCTTCCCATTATTGTTTTTGATATTAATGCTGAAAATGCATTAAAAGATGCAGTTTCTGGAAAAGCAATTGGAACTCTCGTTCAATAAAAGGAGTGAGGAATATGTCTGAACAAATTATGAATCAAATGTTGGAAGGAATGGATAAAGGAATTCACGCTTTGCAAAGAGATTTAGCAAAGTTGAGAACAGGAAGAGCTTCATCGGCTTTAGTCGACTCTATTCAGGTGGAGTACTATGGTTCGAATGTTCCTCTTAATCAGGTTGCTAATGTTACGACTCCAGATGCACGAACGATTCAGATCGCTCCGTGGGAACAGAATATGTTGGGTGCGGTAGAGAAGTCTATTTTGGCAGCAAATATTGGTTTGACTCCACAAAATGACGGGAAACTCATTCGGATCCCTTTACCTCCATTAACTGAGGAAAGAAGAAAGGAAATGGTGAAGACTGTTCGAAGAATGGGGGAAGATGCTAAAATTGCAATTCGTAATCATCGAAGAGATGCGAATGATGAAATAAAAAAATTAGAAAAAGACAAAACTATTTCTGAAGATGACTCCAAAAAAGAAATGGAGAAAATTCAAAAGGTAACAGATTCAAAAACAAAAGAAGTAGATGTACTGATTGAGTCTAAGGAAAAAGAAATTTTAACTGTATAGTTAGGTTCATTGATGAAGGTCCCCGAGCATGTCGCAATTATCATGGATGGAAATGGTCGCTGGGCTGAGCGTCGCGGACATCCTCGTTTTTATGGACATGTTCGTGGAACGAAGCAAGTTCGGAAGGTCGTTCGCACTGCAGACCGTTTGGGAGTAAAAGCCCTCACTCTTTATGCTTTTTCTACTGAAAATTGGAATCGTCCGGCTCATGAACTTAATGTTTTGTGGAAATTATTAAAAAAGTTCATTCGAAGTGAATTAGAAGTAATGAATAAGCAAAATGTTCGTTTTCGGGTTTTCGGTCAAATTGATCGTCTTGATCCAGAGCTTCAGACAGTAATTAACGAGGCGGTCGATAAGCTTGCTCACAATACCGGACTTCAATTGAATTTTGCAATTTCTTATGGGGCTCGATCTGAAATCATTCAAGCAATCAAACGGTTTGGCGCTGATTGTTTGTCTGGTAAAGAATCCTTTGAAAGTTTAGATGAAAGTAAGTTGAATCAATATCTGTGGACGGCTCCTTTGGAGGGATTGTCTGATGTCGATTTTGTTATTCGTACAAGTGGAGAAATGAGAGTGAGTAACTTTTTGCTCTGGCAGTCTGCCTATGCAGAGTATTATTTTACTGAAACGTGTTGGCCGGATTTTGGTGAAAAAGAGTTTGTTAAGGCAATTGAAACATATGGATGTCGGAATCGTAGGTATGGAAGAACTTCTTTAGATGAGAAGATTGATCCTCCATCTTCTATTGTTCATTGAGGAGACTGATGTCAGAAAAGAAACCTCTTTCTAATTTATCTATTCGTATTATTACCGCAATTATTGGGATTTCAATTTTGATGACCCTTTTGTTTAAAGGAGGGGAATGGGGAATTCGATTCTTTGCTCTTTTGGTAAGTGTTGCGTCTTTGGTTGAATTTGGATCAATGACTTTTCGTTTAAGTGATCGAAAATTGAAAACTTACATTCTGGCAGTAGGTGGTTTATTTTTATCTTGGGTTCATTTGACTTTTCCTCAAGCATTAACCGGTGGTTTGAGTTTTCTTTTTGTGGCGAGTTTTTTGAGTTATCTTTTTGCGGCAAAAGATCACGCAGCCGAATCGAGTCAAGCTCATGTTCAAGAGCTTTTTGCTTCAGGATTTGGTTGGATTTACTTAGGGATTCTTCCTCTTTATTTTATTGATATACGACTCAGTGAGTCTGGGATTTATTGGTTAATTTTGTTTTTAATAATTAATTGGGTGAGTGATACGGGGGCATATTTTGCAGGCCGTTTTTTTGGAAAACATAAACTTTATGAGAAGGTGAGCCCGAAAAAAACAATAGAGGGAACCATTGGTGGTACTCTTTTGGCGGTTTTAATGGGTATTGCGTATGGTCAATACTTTTTCAGTACGATTTCACCCATAAAGATAGGTACACTGGTGCTTATGGTATCTTTGGTAGCTCAAATGGGAGACCTTTGTGAGAGTTTGTTAAAAAGGTCATTTCAAGTGAAAGATTCTGGAGGACTTCTACCAGGTCACGGAGGTTTTTTGGATCGGTTTGATGGAGCGATCATTAGTGCTCCTTTAATGTATTATTGGATTAACTTTATACTGATGTAACAAGAGTGAGGTTTGAGTGCTGTCTTTTTTAGGTTTTTTAGCAATTCTTTGTCCTTTGGTAATTGTTCACGAATTTGGGCATTTCTTTTTTGCAAAACTATTTAATGTAAAAGCAGAAGCTTTTTCTGTTGGTTTTGGTCCCCGACTTTTTAAAAAGCAGATTGGAGAGACCGAATTTCGACTTTCGATTATTCCTCTTGGAGGCTATGTCAAACTTTTAGGTGAAGATCCTGAAGTGGAAATGAGTGAAGAAGATCGAAAACGTGCTCTTCATAATCAGGTCCCTTGGAAGCGTTTTTTTATTTTCTTTGGCGGACCTCTTTTTAATTTCTTATTTGCTATTGTAATTTTTATGGCAATTTTGGTGATTGGTGAGCCTAAAATGATGAATGTCATTGGCCGAGTCATTGATGGATCTCCAGCACAAGTGGCAGGAATTCAGTCTGGAGACCGTGTTGTCAATGTGAATGGAGTTGAAACCCCTCTCTATGTCGATTTTTTGAATCAAATTAGTGAGTATCCGGGAAAAACAGTTTCACTAGGAATTAACCGAGAAGGAAGCGCTTCTCCTATTACTTTGAAAGCCCCTGTTTCTGAACAACCAGGATTTTCTGTTTATGGGGAACCCAAAAGAATTGGTGTGATTGAAGGAGTTTATCCAGTATCTCTTTCGTCTGAGGTAGGTGTTTCTTCTCCAGAGTCATGGGCAGCGCAAAATGGAATACAGACTGGCTGGAAAATTCTAGCAATTAATGGAATTTCGGTGCAGTCATGGGAATCTGTTAAAGCACGCTATCATTCAGTTTTAATGGGTGGAAAAGTTGATTTTTTCTTTGAAACAAAAGAAGGTGAGCAGAGACATATCGTTGCTAGTCGGGGAAAAGACACAATAGAAAAAGATTTAGGAATTTATTCTACAGAGCTTTTTATTAAAGAAGTTGTGCCTGAATCACCTGCTCAAGCTGCTGGATTATTAGCTGGCGATCGAATTGTAAAAATAGGGACTCAGTCTCTGAATAGCTTTTTTGATTTAAAAAAAGAAATTCAAAGACAGAGTGAGAACAAAAAAGAAGTATTAGTGACTTGGGAGTCTCAAGGAAAAATAAAATCAGGAAAAATTGTTCCAACCGAAACAATAGAAAAAGATCCCAATTTGAAAAAAATTAAAACTTTTACAATTGGAGTTCTTCCAATTATGGCTCTTGCTCCTCCAATGACTACTATTCAAAGAGTCTGGAACCCGTTTAAACTTTTGTATCTAGGTACAAAAAGAATGGCGATTTTTACTTGGAGAAATGTAGTTACCATTGGAAAAATGTTTTCTGGTGATGTTTCTGTAAAGACTTTAGGTGGTCCGATTTTAATTGGTAAAGTTGCCGGTGAATCTATTAATAGAGGATTGATCGCTTTTCTAACAACTATGGCTGTTTTATCAGTAGGGCTTGGTTTTTTGAATATTTTGCCTGTACCAGTTCTAGATGGTGGTCATTTACTTCTTTTAGGAGTGGAAATGATTCGTGGAAAACCATTATCGATGAAACAAATGGAGTTAGCTCAGCAAGTGGGTTTGGTGGCTATATTGACACTTATGGTCGTTGTTATGAAAAACGACCTTTCACGACTTTCTATTTTTAATTAAGTCGTGATTTTACTTTCAGTTGATACTTCAAGTACGGTAGGTGCATTAGCTCTTATGAAATGGGATGAGAATAAATCCCATTTTAGCTTTGACGATTTAGATCTACTACTTCAAGAATGGACCTTAAATGTTTCTGCTTATCATTCAGAGAAACTGTTGTGGGGAATTGATCAACTTCTCAATGCTGCTTCGTTGAAAGTTTCAGATATTGATGTGTATGGTGTGGGTGTGGGACCTGGAAGTTTTACGGGACTTCGAATGGGGCTAATGACAGTAAAAACTTTGGCCGATGTGTTTCAAAAGCCAATCGTACCCATATCAAGTTTGGCAGCGCTTTCACGGACTATGAGTTTATGGGCTTCTTCTTTTAACAAAAAAGTGATTTCTATTTCTGTTACAGACGCTGGACGAGGAGAGCTTTTTTATTTAATGGGAAATTCAAATTCAGTAAAAGAAGTTGTTGTAATGGCTGACCAAGACCTTCCTGGCCTTTGGAAAAGAGGAGTGGAGGAAGGGGTATCTTCACCCGGGGAACTCGTTAAAAAAATAAAAAAGAAACTAAAGATAGCCGAAGGTGCTTTTTGGATAATCAATGGGCAGGCTGTTACCCGCTATCCTGAATTCTTTTTAGAGCTGCCTATGGAAAAACAAATTAAACTTGATTTTCCATTTTTGCACCAAATCCAAGGAAGATCTCTCGCTCAAATGACCTGGGAAGGCCTTCAAGCCGGAGTTGAGAGACCTTCAGGACTCATTTTTCCAAAATACATGAGAGCATCTCATGCTGAAATTAAACTTAAAGCAGGATTACTTCCCCCTGGCCCTTCTCGTGGTTCAGTCGATTGATTTTGCTAAAAAGTGTTGCTAGTCTTTGGCCATGAAAAAAATTTACATCGTTCCTAACTTTGTAACCACTTTGAACATGCTTTTTGGGTTTTTCTCGATGATTGAATCTATCCGAGGAGAGTTCCTTACAGCAGCTTGGGCAATTGTCGGAGCTTCGATTTTTGATGGACTGGATGGACGAATTGCTAGACTTGCCAAGGCAACAAGTTCTTTTGGTGTTGAGTATGATAGTCTTTCAGATTTAGTCTCTTTTGGAATGGCTCCTACTTTGTTGGTTTATCTGTGGTTGTTAGAGCCTTATGGAAGACTGGGGTGGTTGGCCTCATTTCTTTTTTTAGTGTGTGGAGCGCTTCGACTCGCCCGATTTAATGTAACTTCTTCAGTTTTACCCAAAGCATATTTTCAAGGACTTCCAATTCCTATTGCAGCAGGAGTAATGACTACTTTTGTTATTTTTCAAAATGCATTGAAATTTCCAGAAGGACGTGCACTTTCTATGGTGGGCTTTAGTTTTGTTGTTGGTCTAGGAGTTTTGATGGTGAGTACACTTCCGTTTCCTTCATTTAAAGAAGTCAATTGGAGGAGTAAGGCAAATGCAGGTGTCCTCATGGTTTTGTTGTTAATTACGATTTTTGTAGCAATCCGACCGGAAGTGACAGTCTTTTTAGGTCTTTTAGCATATGTTGTTTTTAGTTTGATTTGGGATTTGATTGCTTACTTTAAAGGTACCCTACCCAAAGGAAGAATTTCAGAGAAAGAATTATAATGAAAATCGCAATTTTAGGTGCAACAGGGGCAGTCGGCCAAGTTCTTTTAGAACAACTAGAAAAAAGGAAATTTCAATTTTCAGATTTAAAGTTATTGGCATCAAGTCGATCTGTTGGGAAACAAATTTCGGTTTTTGGAAAAAATTATAAAATAGAGGAAGTCAGTGAATCTTCATTTACTGATGTCGATCTTTTATTCTCCGATGTTCCTGATGACGTGGCAAGACACTGGATTCCACTTGCTCATAAAGCAGGATGTTGGGTGATTGATAATTCAGCTGCCTTTCGCTATGAAACCGGTATTCCAATTATTGTTCCTGAAGTAAATGCAGAATTTTTAAATCTAGATTCAAAAATTCTCACCAATCCAAATTGCTCAACGGCTCAGTTAGTTGTTGCTTTGGCACCTTTACATCGTAAATATCAATTGAAGAGAGTTGTTGTATCCACTTATCAGAGCACGTCGGGTGGTGGTGTGGCAGCTATGAATGAATTAACTTCTCAGACTGAGTCTTTTTTAAAAAATGGTACTTATCATCCGCCTGAAGTATTTACACATCCAATTGGTTTTAATTGTATTCCATCAATTGGTGGATTGAGAGAAGATGATTATACGAGTGAGGAAATGAAAATGATCATTGAAACTCGTAAAATTATGAACCTCCCGGATTTGAAAATTACAGCAACTGCGGTTCGTGTTCCGACGTATGCCTGTCATGGGGAATCCGTTAATGTTGAGTTTGAGAATGAATTTGAACTCGATGAACTTAAAAAAGCTCTTTCTGATGCACCAGGCATTGAAGTTTTGGACCATCCATCGGACAATATTTACCCAATGGGGAATGAAGCTCAGGGTAAAGATTCTGTTTTTATAGGACGGATTCGAAGAGACTTGAGTGTGTCCAACGGTGTAAACCTTTGGATTGTCTCTGATAATCTTTTAAAGGGGGCGGCTCTGAATGCAGTTCAAGTGGCTGAGTGTTTGTGCGATTTTTTGTCTTCTCGGTCTTCATCGTGAAGCTTTTGGAACTTTAACAGTAGCGACTGAGGCTCCTTTTGTTATTAATTCTTCAAATAACTTGTTTATGCCAGGGGGAGAAAACCAAGTTCTCTCTGGAGGATTTGCAAATACGAGAGCAGGTTACCGAGTTCATGATTTTTTAGCTTCTACTTTTAACGCAAATGTTGATTCGGATGATTATATTATTTTTGATATTACTCCAGGAGGTTCTTATACAGTCTCAGGATCTGAACAACTTATTTTAATGGTTGCTGTAAATTCAGGGATTAATCCGATTCCAATTTATGCAGCAGAGACTTATGTAACAGTAACTACTCCTCCGAGTCGATCGGAGTTAGATATTTGTTCTAATGGAATTAACTGTCAGGGTGTGGTTACAGAAACAATTAGTGGAAACACAAATAACTACTTTATGGCAGCAAAAATGACAGCAGGGCAGTCTATACGAATTGCTGTACTCTCCGAAGACATTTGTGCGTTTGCAGGAGAAAAGCATTCACTGACTCCTTTAACAGGATGCGAAGCTTCTGGAACCACTTATATTGCGAAAAAAGATGACCCCAATGGGATTGGCCTCACATTTTATGTTGGGGTTGAAAATAATTCAGATAACTACTTTGGAGATACCCTTTCGAGTTCAACGACAGATGACCAAGGAAATGCTTTAGAAAGTCAATCTTCGGTTATTAATTTAAAATTTGAAAATACAGTTGCTGCAATGACTTGTTCTTTCGCTGCAACAGACACAGAGCTTTATTTTCCTGGTGATGGGGCTATTAATGTCAATGCTTCTTTTTTTAAAAATGATACGACGATTTCTGAAGGAATTGCAGATATTGAAACTATTGTAGTTGTCGGAGCACAAGGAGCAGCAGGAACCATTCCTTCTGTTTCTGATTCGACTACTTTTAGTAGTTATTCAATTTATCAAACTGGAGAATTATCTTTAGAAAAAATGAAAGTATCCGGTTTTACAAATTCAACTTCGGAAGGACTGGTTAGTCATGATGTTGCTTTTGGGGTAATGTCTGAGTCTGGTATCGTGACTAATATCGATGGATCTTGTGTGGTCAATGGAGTTCAAACAGCGGATATTCAGGGGTTTTTAAATTCGGGAAATTGTTTTATTGCTACGGCATCTTTTCAATCAACTGATGCCACTCCTGTTGTATTTTTAAGAAAATTTAGAGACCAGTTTTTGTTGAAATTTTCTTTTGGAAAAGAAATGATTCGTTTCTATTATAAGCATTCCCCAGGTGCAGCTCGTTGGTTGATGAAACGCCCTTATTTAAGAGGTATCGCTTTGGTTTTTCTTCTTCCGATTGAAATTTTTGCCTGGTTTCTTTTACATCCACTCTCAGTTATCATTGGCTTTATGGGAACCTTGTTTTTGATGATCTATTTTAAGAGAAAGCATAGATTTGAATGAAATTTCAAATCTATGCTTTCATTTTCGTGATTGCTTTTAGTAAAACAGTTTTTGCTGAAGAGTCCTATATTGATTTTTTGAAAAAAACGATGCCGCAACAGAAGGCTTCAGAAGAAGGCTCGTATACTGAAAATATAAAACAAAAGCTTCCCCCTCCAGATAATCGATCAGATTATATTGAGTTTTTAAAAAGTACAGACCCAAAAAAAAAGACTGATTCTGAGAAGTCTCACGAATACACAAAAAAGATTCGAAAAAAACTGAAGCCTAAGGAAGAATTAGGTGCGATTGAGGCAGTTCGTTTAGGAAAGTCTGAATTAGAGTTAGTTCGTTCTACAGATATTCGTTTTGCATTTAGTTTAGAACTTGGTGCTACTGCTACACGACTATTTACTGCCGGAACTAAACAAGCCAACAATTTTCAAACAATTTACGGTTCGTCATGGGTACCTGACGTACAGTTTGGCTTTGAATGGAAGTTTTTTCATAGTGAAACATGGGGAAGTCTAGGTCTGATGAATCACTTGGGTTTTGTTGCATACAAAGGAACGGGGCTTTTTGGTGTAGCTATCAATCATGGAGTCAGTGGAAGTGCTGTAGGAAACGAATCAGAAACGACTTTTAGATTTGTTGGAGTTCCTATTTCTACTGGATTGATTTATCGAATGAATGTTCTTCACTATGTGAGACCTTACATCGAAGGGGCAGGTCTGTTTTTTGGTGGAAGAGAATCTCGCGATGATGGTGGTGAAAATTTAGTTATTTATGGTTGGGGATATACGGTTGGGGGAGGGGTTAATATTCTACTTGACCCTCTTTCGAGAAAAGCTACTTGGGCTTTATATAATGAATCAGGAGTAAAGCACCTCTATCTCACCGTTAATTATTACCGAATTCAGTCGTTAGGTGGGACTTTTCAAGCGACCTCAGATGCTGTTTATTCTGGATTTACTTTTGAAATGTAAAGGTAACGATGCAAAAATTCGCAGCTCTTTTAGCGTATAATGGAACTGATTATTGTGGTTGGCAAAAGCAAAAAGGTTCTGCTGCGTTAGGGAGACCTAGTCTTCAGCAAACCATTGAAGAAGTTCTTTCTCAAATTACGCAGGAGGAGGTTCGTGTGATTGGAAGTGGAAGAACTGATGCTGGAGTTCATGCGTATGGTCAGGTCATGCATTTTGTTATTCAAAATAAAACGTGGGACCCTTTTGTACTTTGGAAAGGGTTAAACTCCCTTCTTCCAAGAGCTATTCGGATTCATCAGGTTCAAGAAGTTGAAGTTGGTTTTCATGCTCAAAAATCAGCAATTAAAAAAACATATTTTTATCGAATTTTACAAGGCCCCACATTTTTACCAGAAATGGACGCTTTCGGATGGTGGATAAAGAAAGATTTGGACTGGAAAGCAATGAGTGAGGCGTTGAAAAAAATAGAAGGACAACATGACTTTGAAGCACTTCAAGCTTCTGGAGCGAATCCGGGTCCTACCATTCGAACTTTGTTTTTTACTCAGGTAGAGAAGAGCATAATTCCTCTTTTAAATTCCGATAAATATAGTCAAATAATAATATCTGTTCAAGGGTCAGGCTTTTTAAAACAAATGGTTCGATCCATTGTTGGGATGTTGGTCGCCATTGGTGAGAGTAAAAGCTCTATAGATGAACTCTTTGATATTGTTGAAAAAAAACAGAGGAGTCGGCTCGCTCCCACGGCTCCAGGAAGAGGGCTTTTTTTAAAAGAAGTGAATTACCCTGATCTCACCTGGGACTTTTCTCAAAGGTTAGGAAGAGTCTGAATTTCTTTGCTTTCTGTGTCTTCTTTGCATAAAACGACGCTATTATGTCAATTACCAGTCAAATAAAAGAAACGTCTAAAGTCAGTAGAGAGCTCACCATTACCGTTCCTGCTGAATTCATCCAAAATCAATATCAACGTCAGATCAATCAGGTCCAAAAAAGCGTCGATCTCAAGGGTTTCAGAAAAGGAATGGTTCCTATTGCTGTTGTGGAACAGCGTTATGGAAAAGAAATTCAACATGAACTTTATCATCAGGTCGTCGAAGAAGGTTACCGGATGGCTATTGTTGAGCATAAGCTTAGACCTGTAAGTCAACCTCAGATTGATACCGGTCATGATGCAAATGATCACTCTAGTCACCATCTTCCAATGAATAAAGCATTTGTTTTTAAGGCAACTGTAGAAGTGATGCCTGAAATTGAAGTCAAAAATTATAAAGGTCTTTCTTTGACTCGTACTGCGGTTGAAGTCAAAGACAAGGACGTGGATGAGGTTGTAGAACAACTCAGAGGACACCATGCTCAATTACTTCCTGTGTTAGAAGATCGTGCGGTCAAAAAAGGTGATCATATTGACTTTGAGTTTGATGGTGGAAAAGTAACTGATGCTGGGGTTGAAAAGCTTGAAGGAATGAAGGGAAAACGGATTTTGGAAGTCGGTGCAGGAGAACTGATTCCTGGATTTGAAGACCATTTAATTGGAATGAAAGCAGGAGAGTCAAAAACATTTAGAATTGATTTTCCAAAAGATTATATGGAAGCAAACTTAAAAGGTGCTGAAGCCGAGTTCGAAGTTCGTGTCCATGAATTAAAAAAGAAAAAACTTCCAGAAGTAACAGAAGAATTTGCAAAAGAAGCGGGGTATGAATCTCTTTCCGATATGCGCGAAAAGTTGAAAAAGGGATTAACAATGAGTCGGGAAGATGAATCTAAAAGACAGCTTAAAAGTGATCTTTTGGAAGCATTGATCAAGAAGAATCCTTTTGATGTACCGGGGTCATTAGTTGATGCTCAGGCCCAGAATAATGCACAGCATTTTATTCAAAATCTTCAAAGACAAGGTTTTGATCAATCAATGATTGCTGAAGCTTTAACTAAAGAGCAGAAGACCATTAAAGACAAAGCCGAACAGCAAGTCAGAGCTGGGTTGTTGTTAGATCAAATTGGTGAGCTCGAGAAAGTTGAAGTGACAGAAAAAGATCTCGCAAATGAATATCAGAGAATTTCAGCGGAAGTTGGAATGTCTGAAGCTGAAGTTAAAAAGTATTATTCAGAGAATCCTCAACAAAGAGAGAATTTTGAGTTTCAGGTGAGAGAAAACCTGGTTGTTGAAAAAATTCTTTCTGAATCAAAAATTAAAGAAAAATAAAAAAACGTTCATAAATGAATAAAAAAAGCCCAGCACGGATTAACGCGCTGGGCTTTTTTCGGTCGCCATGGCGACCGGATGCTAATCACGGCTGATATATTGAGATTCCGCTTCTTGAATCAGCTTTTGTAGGCTTTCAACATAGGACTTGAGTTTTTCTGGCCCCTCGCCTACTTTCCATCGAAATGCCGGAACTACAATTCCTTTTTTGTTACATTTGTAACTAAAAGGTTTCGGTTCAGATTTCGGAGTTGTAGGTTTTGGTTTATTAGGTTTTTTTACAACCAGTTCTTCTTCTTGTCCGTCCACCTCTCTAATTAAATCTTCGTGAGTTTGTGGAGGGCTATTGAGAAGTTGTCGCATTAATGCTCGATTTTTTAGGTTCTTGGTCATGATGGCAACTTTTGTTTCTTCTGGGAGGCGAGTAAAACCAATGCATTCAGTGATTCTTGATTTTGACTTTCCAAATCCTTTGGCAATGGCATCGTAACTTGAGTAAGCTTTAGCTTCTAGTAATGAAAGATAAGCCTCTCCCTCTTCGATTGGATGGAGGTCTACGCGATCTAGGTTCTCACGAAGGGCTATTTCATGAGTTCCTCGATCTGTCGAGGTAATCACTCGCGCGGGAATACGATCTAAACCGGCAAGTTTAGTTGCTCGTAGTCTTCTTTCTCCGGCGATGACTTTATATCGATCTCCATCTTGAACAACTAAAATGGGTTGAAGGACCCCATGTTCCTTAATCGAGTGAGAAAGAGCTTCAATCTCACTATCATCAAAGTGAGTTCTAACCTGAAGTTCAGAAGCATCAATTTTTTCTACTGGAACAAAATTTACCAAAATAGTTGTTCGGTTTTTAAGGTGAGAGTGTGTGTTTTCAGTCGAACTTCTCGCGGTCGAATAAAGCTGTCTGAGATAACCACTTCCCGATCTTGTTTTAATTTTTGAATTTTTATCTTTGTCTTCCATGATCATTCTCCTTTGTTAAATAAAAATGAGTTCTTCTGTAAGTGAGTTAATGTCGTTTACTCCTGTACCTTTGGAGTTCACAGTCCATACTGTTGAACGACGTTTAGTTGCTTCATTCAGATCAACAGTTCGATTCACTACTGAATGAGTGCAGATCCCTTCAAATTGGCTTCGTAATTCTCCTAGGACTTCTTGGCTAATGACTTCACGACTGTCATACATGTTTGGAATAATTCGAACAGCGAGTTCCATACGAAATTCTCGTTCCATTTCTTCAATTGTACTCATAACTAAAGACATTCCATGGAATGAAAGAGGATTCGTTGCACAAACAACATTTACAAGGTCGGCAGCTACAAGCATTGATGAATTTAAAATCGATGCAGCAGGGTTTGTATCTGCAACAATTAAATCGTATTCATGAGCTACTTGATCAATCGCTTCCGAGAGTCGATATTCTCTTCTTGGTTTCTGATTAAGAGGAATATCGATATTGCAAATTCCAAGGTTAGCAGGAATAAGATCAAGGCCTGGAGCTACATTAATAATGGACTCTTCAATCGGGAGATCATTAATCAACACATCGTAAATAGTGGGCAGGTCGTGTCCCTCTAAACAATCCAAATTCATTGTGAGATGACCTTGCCCATCTAGGTCGATCGCTAGAATTTTATAACCCATCATTGCTGCTCTCATTACATATTGAGCAGTCAGTGTAGATTTTCCTGTTCCTCCTTTTACATTATAAAACATTTGTTTTTTATAAGAAGGAGCACTTCGGTTAATTGCGGTCGCCGCGGCGACCACTGGATGCATGGTTTTGTCAACCGCCTCTATTGGAATCGGGTCAGCTGCAGCCGTTGCTCCTGTTCCATGAGTCTGGATTTGAGAGCCTTGACTGTAATGAGAAAACCCTATCGTGTTTTCTTGAGGAATCGGTTCAGAGACCGTTGCTTGAGATTCAAGATCAGCCATGAGTCGTTCTAAATCTAGATTTCTCATGTGTTGAAAGTATGATTGTACTTCAGGAAGTGAAATCATTTTTCTTTCGACGTTTCCTACCTTTTTTCTAAATGTGTGAAGAAAGCCTTCTTCTTCAAGTGAGTCAATGAGCTTGCGATCGATTTTTGCTAATCGTGCAAACTCCGCTGGCGTAAATGCCATTTCTCTAAATGCGGACATGTCACCCTCCATGGGTTGTGGTTAAATTCCTTTTTTACTTCTACCTGGGTAAAAATTTTATCCTGTCAAAAAAGATTCGCAAGCATTATTAAAAATAACTGTAATCGGTCGCCATGGCGACCGAGGTAGACTCTTAGCGTTATGCCCGGTCGCCACGGCGACCGATAGGAAGTGTTAAAAATTTGATTGCTGATCGGTCGCCATGGCGACCGATTAAACACTGACGACTAACTGCTTGCACTTTGATAGCGTTGCAGTCCTTTGTTCCAGAGTTTTTTATCGATATACATCAAAGCAAGAAGAACGAGTCCCATTTGAATTTGTTCTGTAAGAGTGAGTCCAAACAAAAGAGCTCGTGTAGGAACTGCAGAAATGAGTGCGAGTGGAATAATGAGAGTGATTGTGAATCTCAAAGTGCTTGGATAAAAGGAATCAGGCTTAGACGCAAGTTCGTAGAGTTTGAAATAAAGTCTAGAAATTGAATTTGATCTTTCGGTCCAAAAAACCCAAACAGAAAAGAAAAACCGAAGGAGTGTTTGTAAAACAGATCCAAAAATAAGCCATCCGATGACTTCTAGCCATCTCCAGCCTCCGATAAATCCAGAAGCTTCTGCATAGGTTTTCATGATCCAAAATCCAAAGATCGCGTTTAATAGCATTGTGATATTTACTTTAGAGAGTAAAGCCAGAAAAAGCGGATGAACGGGTTTAATCAGAAGACTGTCGAGATCTCCTCGGTTAACTAAATATGAAAAGTTCCAAAAATTTCTAGAAAAAAGAGTGGTAAAGATAGCGTTATTTGTAAATAGAAAACCTGTAAAAAAATAGGTCTGGGCTTTTGTCCAACCGGCTACTTGGTCAACATGAGAATAAATGATTTCAAATATAGAAAGAGTGACCCCTAAACGAATTATTTCAATAATGATCATTGAAAGGAAATTTGATCGATAGATGACTTCTCTCGTCCAATTGTTTTTAAAAATAACCTTGAGGCAATGAAGATATTTTCTCAATTTACCCTCCCAAACCTTGATAGTGTCGAATTCCAGTTCTCCACGTATAACGTGTGAGCATGCTGGTGATAATTAACCATCCTATTCCAATTGAAAATTGAATAATAAATTCATGATGACTCCAGTTTCCAAGTGCGTATTGACTTGGGCCAAAGACATACAAATAAAACGGAAGCGATTTCCAGATCCAGGCGTATGACTCTGGAATTAAAAATAGAGGAATCAGTTCTCCAGAGAGAAACATTGTAATTCTATTTTTAACCATTAAAAGGGCGTACCCTTCTTCCCAAGAGAATGAAACTGAGGCGAGTGCTGCGCCAATTTGATAGTGAATGAGGTTTCCCAGCAGAGCGAGCATCATTCCTCCAATAAGTCGGAGAGGACTGAGTTCTGTAAAAACAGAAATACCTATCCCGATACATAAACAAATCACAGAAACAAAAAGGCGATGAGCGACTCCTCTAATGTAGATAAAATCCACGACATTGAGTGGTTTTAATAAATAAGGAGATAGTTCTCCTGTACGAATCATTTCTGCCAATTCAAAGTCATGGTCTCCTCCTCGAACTTGGGTAAAAAGCACAGTCATTAGGGTATAGCTCATCATTTGGGCATAAGTATATCCAGCCACCGTGTTTTGATGTCCAAGATCAAAAATCGCATACCATAAAATAATTTGAACAATTGCAGGAACCGCAGCATCCACAAAAATCTTAATCAGGAATTCAGACCGATAAGCCATTGAATCCTGGAGTCCATTTTTTAATGCAGCCCACATCCAATGTTTCATAAATTGAATCCTGTGATCTGGGTAGACTGCGTATAGAGATTTTGAATCACAGTTTCTAAACTCTGGTTTTCAATTCCAATGTCGTGAACTGAGGTTTGTTTCATTAAGGTAGCTAGGGTGTCTGCTATGGCTTTTGGTTCCAGAGAGATTAAAAAATTTCGATCATTTTCTTTTATTATTTTTGTTGAATCTAAATTTAAAATTTCTTGAAGTTTCATTTGAGAGATATCTTCTTTAAAGGTGAGTCTGAGTCGTTTTTCCTCGGTTTTTGTGAGTTGCTCAGGATCACCATCAAAAATTAATTTTCCTTCTTTCATGATCATGATTCTGGAACAGAGTTGTTCTATATCATCCATGTTGTGACTTGTTAAAATAATAGTCGCTTTTTCTTTTTCATTATGAACTTTTAAAAACTCTCTGAGATGGTGGGCTGCCAAAAGGTCTAAACCAATGGTGGGTTCATCAAGGTAGATGACCTCAGGCCAATGAAGAATGGCTCCAATGAGTTCCATTTTCATTCGTTCTCCTAATGAAAGTCTTCTGATTTGTGTGTGTAATAAAGAGTTTACGTTTAGAATTTCAGTGAGAGTATGAAGTCGTTCTTGATAAATTTTTTCTGGAATTTCATAAATAGCTTGAATGAGATCAAAAGCATCTCTTGCAGGAAGGTCCCACCAGAGCTGAGCTTTTTGTCCCATGACAAGAGCAATTTTTTTTCTAAATTCAATTGTTCGTTTAAAAGGTTGACTACCAAGAACTTTCACTTCACCTGAAGTAGGTGGTATGAGTCCAGATAAAATTTTAAGCAACGTTGTTTTTCCCGCTCCATTCGCACCAATGAGTCCGACAAAAGAGCCTTTTTTGATTTCAAAGGAAACTTCATGGACGGCTGTTTTAGTAACTTTTTTTGGTTTCAAAAGAAGTTTCAAAGAACCTTTGAATCCTGGTTCTTTTTTTGTCGATTGAAAACTTCTTGTTACGTTTCTTACTGAAATGATTGGAGTCATGGTGTTTCTCTAATTTCTTCAAAAATAGCCCCGTCTTCATTTCCGATCCAGAAATAGCGGTCTAGTACGATTAAGCTTTCTTGTTGATTGTGTTGTGAGGAGTTGACCTTTTGATAGGAGGAACAAAAATTTTTTTTATCGGAGATGCATTTAAAAATTCCTTGATATGTGAGGAGATAAATTTGATTGTTGAAATAGGCTGCATCAGTAATTTCAGATAGAGGTGGAAGCTCCGAGATTTTTTTTAATAATTGAGTTTTTGAAGAGTTGCTCTTTAGGTTGATTCTAAAAAGATCTGGTTTTTTTTTACTCCCCTTTTTTGTCTTTTCAAAAAGATAAAGAAAACCATCTTTATATATCCCTGCCTCTATATTCTTTCTTCGAGATTCAGGTGATGAATAGATGAGTTGAATTTTACGAACTGGAGTGATGGCTGTTTCTTTGATGTGAGTAGGGTCGATTTCGTAGAGAGAAAGGAACTTTCTTTTCTTTTTATTGTCTCCTGTGTCGAGTATCCAAATGTGATTTTTAGAGTCAGAAATAAGTGCTTCCCAGTCCTGATTTTTTATTCCTTTGATTGTGATTTTTTCTTGAACCATTGAGGTTAGGTTTGTTTTTCCAATATAAGATCCTGTATTGCTATCTCCAATGGTCCAAAAAGATTGCCCGATACGGCGCATTCCGGAGAGCTCTTGAGTGATCTCATTGACGGTAAAAATTTGACGACCGTGACTTAAGTTAATTAATGTGTTCAATACATATAATAGACAAAGAATCATTTTTTTTCCGAGCGACTTATCTCATGACTGAGAGCGATTAAAGTTGATTAAAAAAATCATAATTTTAATCTTGGATCCGTTAGTTTTTTATCATTCCTGGTCTGAAAGTAAAGAAATCTCAGAATCGACAATAGAGTCAAGATTTTCCAATTAAAATCCGAACAGGATTTGATGGGTAGGGTTTATATATTTCTTTATGTTGGGCTTAGTGTACTCCTATGCGGACTTTCGCAATTGTATGCGACCAATTTGACCTACAGCGAAATTGAAAGATTAGTCCAACAAAAAGATTGTCAAAGCACGGGTGAGGAAAACTGTTATTCTTTAGGACGGTATGGAAAAAAGTGGATAAAGAAGACTCTTCATCATTGCCTTCAGAAAAAAAGATTTACTCGGTGCGTCCAAAAAGCGTATCGCCAACAATATCCAGAAATAAAAAAAGGTCAGGTAGGTTTTTTAAAGAAAACTTCTCCGGTTATTTTACAGACTTGGGTTTATCCTCAGTGTGGAAATTCACCTTCAAGTTCAGGTAAAGATTTATTTAGCTGGCAAGGGTGTGTGTCTTCACAGCTCCGAACTTTGTTTGACGAAACCAAAAAACACAAAGATGTCCTTTCTAATAAAAAAATTACAATAGACGAAATTCGTTTAGAAATGAAAAAGGCGCTCAAAAAGGGTGATCCGATCGCAGCGTTTACTGCAGATTTATGTCATGGGTTAAATGGGTTAACGAGAACCTGTGCAATAAAAGCAGCCCAAATTTTAGCTAATGATACCAACTCTGGCAGAAATGCGATGTCGAAGATGGGTAGAACGAAGTGGCTTGGCGCATTAAGTGGGATTTGTTCGACAACGATTGTTCCAGGAAATAGAGGATGTGATTATTCTTTGAAAACAGCTTTTGTTCCTTCTAATAAAAAAATCCAATACAAAAAATCAAGTCCATCGACTCAAGTCGCTGTAAATCGGTACCGGGGACCTAAAGAGCAACAACGAGACATCTCTTTAGAAGGCGAAAACATTACTGGCGAAGCTCATTATCGATTCTCCTTTCCAGAAGATTGTGGCCAAGAAGATAAACTTGCTCGTATAGAAGCATTTCATGATCGTGAATTAGAGTGTAGGAAAGAAGGAATGTTGTTTCCGTGGTCTGAGAGACTTCATCATGAAACTGCAGATATAGCTGCGACTGCTTATCTTATTCCTGAAATGATCAAAGAGTCGAAGTCTCGACTTTGGAATGGATATCTCAATCATTTTTTGTCTGAGGATTTCAAAGGTTCAGATTGTTCGATGGAGGCTTCAATTGCTAGAGCAACAAAATCCTTAAATCAACATCTGACAGGATATGAGGGTATTAGTAAAAACACAAAACAGTTTGAATCGTTCAATCACTGTATGAGAAGAGAGAGTTTTCAGTCTTACTCTTCACCTGTGGCGCAGTTAAGTCGACATCTGAGAGACGTTTGTCTTGCTCAAAATGGAAAAGGAGGAATTCGGCTCCCTACAGAAGTAGAAAAAATTCTAAAAAAGCAAGATAAAGAATTTAATAAAAAATTTATTGATGCAGGTTTAGAAATACAAAGTTTAGATGAAAGAATTTTTAATTTTAAAAATAAAAAATGTAATTTTTCTCAAAAATGCGGTGAAGTTTTTGATCAAATTGATGGATGTACTAAAAGTTTAACGAGCCATTCTATCTGTAAGTATATTATTCAGAGTGATGGTCAAGTGAAAATCAATGAAGAACTTAGACCTTATTACGATCAATATAAAAAATTAGTTAAAAATAAAAATTCAATTTTAAAAAAATACCCTCAGCTTGGAGTTGTTTTAGAACGTCCTAAAGGAAAGGCTTTTTATTCCACTTTAAGTACAGATTCTTATAAAAAATCAGATCAAAAAGTAAAAAGAGCATTTGATGCATCTCAAGCAAAACGATTAAAAGCTATGAGTAAAGTCTGTGATGCTCAAGGGGGTGGGGTAGAAGATCAAAAGGAATTTTTACTCACGTTAGTAAAAGAATCTCCTGAGTTGATTAATTACTACCTTCAAAAAACTGGAAATGAAAACCTTGCACCAGCAGCATGTTTTTTAAATAAAGAAGCAAATAAATTTAGTTGGAGTAAAGCGGCTTGGGATTATGCAGAAACTGCTTCAACAGTGATCGCATTAGGCGCAGGTTTTGCTTTAGCACCATTAACTGGCGGAGCTTCAATGGTTGCTGCTGGAGTTTTAGGGACAGCTGTGACGGCGACTGTTCATGTTCATCAACTCAATGAAACTCAAGAAGATTTAGAGTTAAAGCAGGGGCTTTATCAAGCTCAAATGATTTCAAATTATGAAACAATTGAAAAAGCAGCTCAAGCAAAAGAAGATGCAGAATTTTGGACTCTTGTAGATGCAGTTGTGGAAACAGGTTCTTTTGGATTTTCTAAATTTCTAAAACCCGTAAAAAATGTTGTTGGTAAAGGAATGACTGTTGGAGAAGCTGCTGATGTGATGAGAAAGGCAGAACGAGCAGTACAGGAAGCGACTTTGAAGGGAGCTAAAACAGTTGATCTTAAAGATGTAGTCAAAGATTTAGATGAATTGATTGAAGCGAGAGAGGTTCTTCGAGCAAAAGGGTATCATGGAGTCCCTCTTGATGAGATTGGAGTTACAAAAATAGGGGAACCTCAAAAACTAGCAAAACAAACAATCGGTCCTTCTAAAAAAATAAATTGGAAGCAATTACAAGGACAGCGACCTTGTGAAATTAATTCTTACTATTGCCATGAAGCAAGAAGAACATTGGCAAGTGATTTAGCTAATTCAGGATTAACTAAAGAAAGCATAGAGTCTGTTGAGCTCGGAGCTTTAGAAGGATTTCCTGTGTCTGTAGTTGATTCTGCTGGAAGCGTAAATACAGTTCGTTTAGATGCAGTGATTGAGAGAGGGAGAGTTCAACTTTATCAAAATGGAGAGATTTTTAAACCCAAAAAAGGTGTTCAGTATCGACTCGATCATCCAAAAATTGCAAATCATCCTCAATTACAGAAAACAAGAGATTTAGAGCGTTATGAACATTTTTTATTAGAAACGGCTACAAGACCAGAAACTTCTGAAGTAGTAAAAGAAAATCTTTTGGTAGAAATTGATAATCTACACAAAGCAAAAAATCTTGAAGGAAGTCACATATCAGTCCGTTATGAAACCAAAGATGGATTAGGACGTCAGGTTGATGGATATTTAAAATTGGAAGTCAATGGAACTCATCTAAATTACGTTATTGAAAATCCAGCAAATGGTAAAATAACAAAAATTCCAGATGTATCACTTGTTGATTTTGAAAAAGGATCGATTTTAAATCAATATCAAGACCAACTGATTAAACAATGGGCAGATCTTCAAGGCACAGGAACACAAAATTTAAGAAATGAAATAACAGTTAAAGATCAAAGAGTTTTGCAATTCAAAGAACTTAGTGGTCAAAAAGTTTCTGTAAATTATAAAGATCAAAAAGGTGTTTTTAGAAATATTACTGGACACTATAGTGCGGAAATGTTTGATGGGGAATTAAGAATTGTACTGAACTCAGAAAACGGAAAAATAACTTCTGTATCTTTTGATCAGATTATTTCTGTGAAATCGAATGAGGTCATTGATTTAAAGGATATTCCAAGAACAAA
>PBMP01000083.1 GCA_002722705.1 Pseudobdellovibrionaceae bacterium
GACAACATCAACATCGCTAAAATAGTAACAAGCTTCACCAAACTCTCCTTTTCATTTAAGGCAAGCAGAACACGTCGCTTTTTTCTTTAGCTTCATATTCCAAAAGCTCACCGCAATAATTCCCACCATCCCGCCATACATGAGAGTCTGATTGATGGAGGCTCCAAAATAGACATATCTTCCGAAGTAAAGGGCCACTCCCATGACGATTCCTAGAATTAGTGGCAGAAGCCTTCCATGTTGTTTTCGATAAGACCAAAAAAGCCCTGCCCAAGTCGAAAATAAGAATAAAAAGAGAAGTGGTTTTAAAACGGATTCATGCACTAAAAACCCAAGACCAATAGCAGATAGGAAAGCGCCAATGGCCGGAATACAAATCGGACACAAACCCACCGTCATCGCCGATCCAATTGAGCCCAGCGTGGAAAATAGGGTGAACCGCTTGCCTCCTGAATTTACCAAATTTAATTTTTTTTGGAGTTCTTCTTGATTAGGAAGTTGCAACGAGCATCCCCCGCCACTGGCGTGGCCACCGAAGATAACTTCGCTATCGTTTAAAATCGTTGGTGACGTATAGTTTCGATAATTGCTGTCTTCAGGAAGTGTGTCTTGCCGGATCACCTCAAACTGTGAAGTCACAGCACGCAAAAGGGTCTGAACCTTTTCGGCATTCGGGCAGCCTTCAAAATAAATCAACTTTACTGCACTCATACCTTACCCTCCATGCGTTCCAAGATCGGACACTGGTCTGAGATCACCCGGTCTTTACAATTTTGTACCAACTGTTTGAGAGTCTTCTCTAGTTTTTTTAATTGCCTGATTTTTGTTTGAATATCTTCGAGTTTTTTTTCTGTTTTTTTCTGTACTCGATCACAGCACTGCACAGAACGTATACGAAGACCGAGCAATTCCTTGATCTCTGCCAATGTGAATCCTAAGTCTTTTGCCTGTTGGATAAAACTGAGGCGTTTTAGGCCTTCTTGATCGTAAAGGCGATATCCTGCATCGGTTCGGCTCTTGGGGACTAAAATACCTTCTCGGTCATAAAACCGAACGGTTTGAATATTTACACCGGCAGCCTTTGCTAATCGACCTGCCGTATATTGAGTAGATTTTGCAGCGAGTAGATTTTGCAGCTCTCATAATCACCATTTTAAACCCTATATTAGGGTATAGGGTCAAGGAGTTTATTAAAAAAGATCATCTTGACCCTATAGTTGGGTATAGGGCTTATAGTTAAAGTCGTAGTTAGCGATTCAACCCTGGAGGATGTATTTATGGCAAAAAGAAAAGTAGAAGTATTCACAAGCGGATGCCCGGTCTGCGAACCCACTGTTGCATTAGTCCAAAAACTTGCTTGTTCATCGTGTGATGTCGAAATCTACGATTTGAATAAGGGATGTGACACGAACGAGTGCCGGGACAAAGGCAAAAATTACGGCATCAATCGCTTACCGGCGGTCGTTGTGGATGGGAAGCTGCTCGATTGTTGCAAACAAGGGGCGATTACAGAACAAGCGCTCATCAGTGCAGGAATAGGAAGCAACTGATTTAACTTTTTGGATGCCGGGGCCGCGACTAGAATTGGATTTGGGCTCCGGCACCAAAACTATTATCAGTCAGCATGAGACCTGCCGACCACGACCAAGAAGGAGCGTACATAAGAGAAATTTCAAATTCCAGATCATCTCCGAGTTCTCTGGCCTGATTTGGACGCCAGGTGAAATCAACATCGGTAAAGACGTGACTTGTCCACTGAAAACGTTTTTCTAGGTCAAGCCTAAATTTTCCGCGATGACTTACGAGAATCTGACTCTCAATCAATAGCGGAAGAAGATAAGAAACGCCAACGTTAGCTGAGATGGTTTCATCAAAAACCGTACCTCCACCGACGAGGTTCAAACAACGACTGAACCACCTCCTATAAAAAAGATCGCTTTCGACTTCCCATGGTTCTTTGAACGACAGATTTGTTCCGGCGGTGTTACGCCCCTCAACCCTGGCCTCAAACTGATTCCAAGTCTGAGAGGTTCTCAAAAAAACTTGCCCATGATTGGTTGCCGCTTCAGCCGTTCCATAAAAATACCAGTGATCGTGGTCATGTGGGTCTTGTTTCTGCCATTTTTGAATTTCAGAGCTGGGTGTAAAGGAAGAATACTTCACGACTCGCGCCATACCCGTTTTGAGATGATAAAGGTTGTGACAATGGAGCATCCATTCGCCAGGTTCATCGGCCTTAAACTCGATCACCTGAGTGGCCATCGGGGTCACGTCTACCGTGTGTTTTAATGGCGAATAATCGCCGCTTGAATTGAGCACTCGAAAAAAATGTCCATGCAAATGCATCGGATGGTGCATCATCGTTTCATTGACGAAGGTAAAACGGATAATGTCGTTTTCTTTAATCTCAATCGTGCGATCTTCATGTATGGCCTTGCCGTTAATATGCCAGATGTATCGGTCCATATCTCCGCCCAATACAAGTTTGACGTCATGGCGTGGAGATGAGCTTGGAAAACTCGTCTGATGGGGCGAACGTATTTGAGAGACGGTAAGCAGATTCAGTGCCGACGCCTCTGTTTGGGTCTTATCTTGCATAGGGTGCATGGCATGGCCAGAGTGATCCATGACCTTCATTTGATGATCACCACGGTCGGAGTGATTCATCTCATGATCCATACCCGCATGGTTCATCTTCATCATGTTGTGGCCGGCATGGGAATCGCCATGGCCCATAGAGGACATGGCCGAGTGATCCATGCTTGCGTATAAATCCGGCGCTGGTTTATCTGGAGCAAATATTTTGCTACCACTTGGCATTCCAATCCAAGCTGAAGCGTGTCCGGTTCCATCTTGGGCCGTGGCCCTAAATTCATAATTCTTGTGATCAGGCACCGTAAATAAGATGTCGTAAGTTTCGGCCATACCGATTAAGACTTCGCTTGCTTTGGTGGGTTTAATGTCTTGCCCATCGGCAGAGATAATCGTCGTTGGCATCTCACCAAGAGCAAAAGTAAAATAACTTGAGGCGGCTGCATTAATCACTCGAAGGCGCACCTTTTCTCCTGGATGGGCGGTGATGAGCTGTGAATCACGCTTACCGTTGATTAAGAAGGCATCATACCCAACGTCTGAAAAATCCATTCCTCCCATTCTCGTCCATTCGCTGGCGAGATATGTTCCAAGCGCTCCCGAAGAAATCGCCCCAAACCAGGATCGAATAGTTCCCTTTTTATATTGGTAGTAGTCCCCGTCTTTTCTTAAATTTTTAAGAATATCGGTCGCATTTTCATCAGACCAATCACTTAAAACCAAGACCGCTTCTTTGTCATAGCGAATGCGCTCGGTTTTTGGGTGAATGACGATCGCACCATAAACTCCTTTTTGCTCCTGAACATTAGTGTGGGAGTGATACCAATAGGTTCCGTTCTGACGAACTTTAAAACGGAAAGTAAAAGACTCACCAGGACGAATCGGCGGTGTATTGACGTAGGGAACCCCGTCCATTTCGGGCGGGAGTAAAATTCCATGCCAATGAATCGAGAGTTCATCGTCTGGAATCTCGTTACGAACTACTAAAACCGCATCGTCGCCTTCGGTGAATTCCAAAGTGGGGGCAGGAATTCCACCATTAACTTGAAGCGCGAAATCCACCGTCTTCTTGCCACTCAAATTGATTGGGGTCTTTGTCGCGACGAGTTCATAATGAACGGTCTTTGCCCAAGCACTTTGAGTCGTGGAGATTACAGTAAAAGAAATCAAAGAAATCAAAAACTTCATGATCGTTTCTTACCACAGACCAAAGCACTCAGTCTAAGGTGACGTTTTGCAGCATGACTTGTTTCGTAGAGTTATCAGGAGTAAGTTCTAAGGCAGAATAATTTATAAAGGAGTTTTATGAAATTTTTATCAATTTCCATATTGTCTTTTGCCCTTGCGGCTTTTTTACCTTCTATGCTCGCTTATGGACATGGGGATGACTCAAATCATCAGGATACACACGAAGAAGCTGGACATAAGTCAGGAGATCATCACCAGCAGTCGC
Source organism: Pseudobdellovibrionaceae bacterium (assembly GCA_002722705.1). GTDB lineage: Bacteria > Bdellovibrionota > UBA1018 > UBA1018 > UBA6935 > UBA6935. Next base: position 4,046 of record PBMP01000083.1, read on the forward strand.
ACCATCAAGAAAAAGCAAAAGAGTCCAGAATCGAAGGCAAACTCGTTGGACTGACCTGTTTTGTGAAGCATGGCGCCACGGGTGAAGGCCACCGTAAATGTGCCCAGGAGTGTGCTGAAAAAGGACTCCCTCTTGGAATCCTCACAGCGGACGGAAAGCTTTTTCAAGTCAGCGGACAGGGGCACGCCTCTCTCAAAGAGACAAACATGAAGCTTTTGAAATATGCTGAAAAAGACATCATTGCGATGGGTGAAACTTTCGAGAAAAATGGCATGAATATGATCGTGGTTTCTAAACTAAAGGAAAAGTAGCTTTGATTCGTGCTTTAATTCTCTCGTTTGTTTTACTCTCATCTGTCGCTCCCCAAATCGCATTTTCTCATGGTGGGGAAGATCACGACTCTGCTCGCAAACAAGAGTCAAAATATGACGAAGATGGATTTGAAATCGTCTCTGAAGGCCCGTCAAAAGCGCAGCTTGAACAAATCAATCAAAGCTATTTAAAATCAGTAAAACCGATTTTCCAAAAAAAGTGCTTTGACTGCCACGGGGGAACAACTCACTTTCCCTGGTACTACGCCATACCCGGCGTCAAAGGAATGATTGATGACGATATTACTGAGGCAAAAAAGCACATGGATATGTCTGAAGATTTTCCGTTTCAAGGACATGGCGCACCGATTGACGACTTAAAAGCCATCAGCAAAACAATAAACGAAGGAACAATGCCGCCTTTTCGTTACTGGATGATTCACTGGAATAGCCGATTAACTGAAGGCGAAAAAAAAGCCGTTCTCGAATGGAGCAAGCGCGCCCAAGAGATACTAACTGATACGGCTCCTTCTTCGTCTTCCCACCACTAATGACCGAATTTTCTTGAACTGTAGGAATCCCTTTGACTCGCTCGCAAACCGAGTTTGACGCGTCACATCGCCTGTCCATTTCATTGACAACCCCACTGCCCAGCAGTAACGTTCCGATTATTTTAGTTTATAGGAGTTGCCCAATGAAATATTTCCTCGTTTTGAGTCTTTTTGTTTTAAGCCTTTTTACTGGTTGCGCCCACTCTCTTTTGCGCGGCTCGGTTGCGATGAAAGTAAGCGATACTGAGGCCCACGTTTGTATGGGAGACAAGGAAGTATCAAGTGGCGACAAAGTCGCTCTTTACAAAAGCGTTTGTCGATCCATTACTGGTGGTAGAGAGGGTGGCGGAAGCAGTTGCGAGAAAGTGAAGCTTGGCGAGGGCGTTGTAACTCAAACCTTAAACGACCACTACTCGCTAATCCACGTGAACAAAGACGTAAAATTCGAAGAAGGTACGATTGTAGAAAAACTTTAAGTTTTTACTGCAAAAGCCCCACAATGTGCCCGTTCTGAAGTTAAATTATTCGGAAACGTCTTTCACAACAAAGCCTCTTTTACAGACATTTCATTCAGTTTCAACAACTTTTCGTAGTTCCATTTTAAACTGTCGTGACGTCAAATTGGTTTGTTTCGTACCTAAAAGAGCGTTTACAGAATTTCGCTTACCCTTCACCACATCATTAGCAATTGATGCACTCTTACTCTCTGGTTCTTTGCTCGATATAATCTCACCGTTTTCGTCCAATTCGGAAAGGTAAAACCCGAACGTTGACTTACAATTTTCAGATGCCAGAAACATTCTTCCCAATCTCAAGTCAGGTCTGATGGATTCAAACACGCAACCAGCAGCAAATTCGGGAACAGCATCATCTCCACCTTTAAGTGGGCTCCACGTAACCACCTGCGCGTTCAAATAAAGGTTATTTAACTCATACGAGAGCTCTTCAATGGTTCGCGGTCGATCTGAATTAGGGTAACGAGGAAAACTAGGGCTAAAAATGACTCGGACCGACCAAGACGAATTGCCGCTTACGTCTGTTCCTTCGTATACACCAGTCAAAGCTTCAAAAAAAGAATGTCTCCGGTCTAGGTCAGCCTCCATTTGTTCAGCCCACTTCTCCAACCGTTCATTTTCTGCTTTTGCCTGATTTTGGGCTGACTGCTGACTTTCTATTTGCGCCTTTTCTCTAAGTCGGTCATCACCAGTTCCACAACCGAAGACACCTACAGTAAACAATCCAACTAAACCAAAAATAGAACTGACTCTCAGATACTTAGTTCCCATAAGAAATACCCCCAAAATCATACCTTGCGACTCTGCATACCCGAGAAATTCGATGATCGCAAATGTGAATAGATAACGTCAAATCTTTTGAATTATTCATTATTTTCGATTGCACCTACGCTATTTTGGTTTCGAAACATCGATCCACCCTTTCTCATCTAACCAACGATAGAGCACAGGTAGAACGACCAACGTAAGCGCTGTTGCGGTGAGGATTCCGCCCACGACAACTGATGCGAGAGGGCGTTGAACTTCCGCGCCAAGCCCCGTGGAGAGCATCATTGGTAGAAATCCTAGGGCATCTGTAAAGGCAGTCATTAACACAGGTCGCAATCGTATACGGGTTCCTTCAAATATGAGTCCCTCTCCTGACTTTCCTTCCGTCTTGAGCTGATTGAAGTAGCTTACAAGAACGACTCCATTCAATACCGCTATTCCCGAAAGCGCGATAAAGCCAATAGCGGCTGAAATGCTAAAATCAAGTCCATTAAGAACAAGGCCTAGTACGCCTCCAACTAAAGCAAGAGGAATACTAACGAAAATCAATGCAGTTTGAATAACACTCCGAAACGCGGCATAAATCATTAACAGAACCGCCAACAGAGCTAAAGGTACTAGAATTCCCAAACGCTCTTTTGCTGATTGAAGATTTCTAAAACTACCTCCCCAGTCAATATAATATCCAGGTGGGAGTTTAATCGTATTTTCAATTCGACTTCTTGCTTCTTCTACGAAACTAGCTGTATCTCTTCCTCGGACGTTAACTAACACTGCGACACGCTTTCTAGACGACTCCCTCCTAATCTCAGAATAGGTTTCTCGGACACTAATGTTAGCAATCTTGTCCATCGGTACGGTTAGATTTCGCGTTGCGCCTACCGGAACCTTCTTTATAACTTCAAGATTATTCCTATCCTGATCACTCAGTCTTACCAAAATTGGAAATCGCATTACTCCTTCGTATAGACTCCCTGCTTCTTTTCCTCCGAGGGCCGTCTCCACGGTAGTGAGTACTTCTTCCTTCGCAACTCCAAGGTTGTTTAACACTGACATTTTAGGAGTAATTCGAAGAACAGGCGATTTTCCACGAATTTCGCCCTCTGCGTCTCCGGCTCCTTCAACCTTCTTAATGACTTCGGCTACCTGGTTTGAGATTTCGGAAAGCTTATCCATGTCGTCACCGAATATCTTCACCGCAACGTCTGCCCGAACTCCCTCCAGTAACTCGTTGAAACGCAATTGAATCGGCTGCGAAAAAATGAGACTTTGTCCTGGAATTCGCCTTTCTAGCGCCTCCTTTATTGAAGAAATCAGTTGAGATTTTGTTTGCTTTTCCCCTTTAATCAGTGGCCAATCTTTTTTCGACTTTAGGAGTACATATGTATCCGATATGTTAGCTCCCATCGGGTCGGTTGCGATTTCTGACGTTCCTATTCTCGATATTACTTTGTCTACCTCTGGAAAACTTAGAAGTACTTTATCCGAAAGTTCCTGCATTTCAACAGAACGGTCGATACTAATATCTGTGGGGCGCACAAACTGAACCGCAACGGCGCCTTCATCTAGTCTCGGAAGAAAATCTGATCCCATGAGTGAAAATACAATTAAGCCGGTTACTATTAGTCCCGCGGCAGCTATTACGATAGGTGCTGTTCTTCGTAATGCCCAACGAATGACAGGCTGATACCAGGAAACAAATTGCTTCATTAAACGAGGTTCTTCGTCGCGAATGTCTCCCGGAAGAAGTGCCCCCGCTAGAGCCGGAACCGTTGAAAATGAAATGATAAAACCCGCCATCAACGCGAAACAGAATGCCGAGGCCATCGGAATAAACATCTTTCCTTCGACACCTGAAAGAGCAAATATTGGAATGAACACCATTACAATAATGATTTGTCCAAATCCAGCCGCTTTTCTGATTTCGATAGTAGCTTCGGAGACGGCCAATCTTACCTCCGCTCTGGTTAGGTTTCTGCCTAGCTTTGCTTTTCTTTCCGAAAGATATCGAACGCAGTTATCCATTACAATAACGGCTCCATCAATAATAATTCCAAAGTCAAGAGCTCCAAGGCTCATTAAATTTCCGGAGATACCAAATCGATTCATCAAAAAAACAGTTGCGAGCATTGCCAGTGGAATTGTAACGGCAGTAATAACTGCGACCCTAAAGTTACCGATAAGTAGAAGTAGTACAATGAATACTAAAACTGCTCCAAGCAGTAAGTTTTCTTCAACCGTTTCTAGGGTTGAGTTCACCAGGTCAGATCGATCATAAACCGTTTCTATTTTGACCCATTCGGGAAGGCCTTTTTTGATCTCCTCAGTCTTTTCCTTCACTCGAACTGCCACCGCTCGACTATTCTCTCCAAGAAGCATCAATACGGTTCCGATGATCGTTTCTTGTCCGTCGACCAGGGCCGCGCCCGTTCTGAGCTCCTTCGCTAACTCGACTCGTGCAATGTCCTTCACCCGAATAGTTTGAAGGTTGTCTAACTGCTTTACCGGAATGTCTTCAATGTCTTCTATCTTATGGACGATCCCAGTCGCTTGAACTAGGAGCTGCTCAGCAGTCTGCTGTAGATAACCACCCCCTGTATTTCTATTATTTCTTTCTATAGACTCAACCAATTGGTCAACATGTATACCGTATTCGGCCATTTTGGATAAATTTGGCTGAACAAAATATTTCTTTTCGAAACCGCCAATCGTGTTGACTTCGGCCACTCCTGGAACCATCAGCAGCCTTGGAGTAATTGACCACTCCTGCAGCGCCCGCAAATCCATTAGTTGTTTTAGGCCCTCCGTTCCAGTCTTTGGGGTCTTAGCGGAAAGAGAATAAAAGAATACTTCGCCGAGCCCTGTTGTAATTGGACCGAGCTGAGGACGAATATTTCCCGGAAGATCACTTATGGCACTTTGAAGACGTTCAGAAACCAATTGCCGAGATAAATAGATACTTGTCCCTTCTTTGAAAACCACAGTTACTTGAGAAAGTCCGAATCTCGTAATTGATCTTACCTCTTCGACATCAGGAATACCGCCCATGGCGCTTTCGATCGGATAGGTAATAAATCGTTCAATCTCTTCGGGAACGAGCCCCTCGACAGGAGTGTTTACGGTCACTTGAACGTTCGTAATGTCGGGAACTGCATCAATAGGAAGAGACTTGAACGAAGCCCATCCTACTACTACTGCAATCATCGTCAGTAAGAGCGTCACTCCCCATTGATGAACCGATGCAGAAATGAGACGATTTACGATACTAGTGCGCATGGCCTTTACCCCCTTTTCCAGATACTTCCAGAGCTGCTACTCGTAAAAGCCCGGCTCCCTTGGTTACAATTTTTAAATCAGCTTGAAGAAAGTTTGACTGAACAACGACTAATGAATTGCTGAATTCTACTACGGAGACTGAGATCGATCTGTACCACCCTTCACCTTCATCAATAAATACAGAGTACTCGTCTTGATGAGAAACAAGTGATGCCTGAGAAATTCTAAAGGTGGAGGCCATAGAACCTTGTTTTTTTAGTGTCTGAGATTCAAGCTTGAGTGCTACCACGGCTTCTTTAGAGAGCCGAAATCGGTTTCCGTGACCTGTTTCCGTAATTGCTTTATTCTTTCCAACACCTGAAGACTCCTCGTGTTCGTGTTTATCGTCTTCTTCATTCTCATGAGTATCGTCGTGATCGGGATTGCTTTCGTGATCATTATTTTCTTTCGAATCATGGTCGTCTCTAACTTGTTGAAGGATTTCGGTTTCAGAATCTGGCTTGCTGTGAGTCTGGTCTCCAAAGGCAGGGTGAAAAGAGAGAGTGGTAGCCAGGTACCAAATAATGGTTATCTGTTTATTAAACCTCATGGTGTTTCCTCCATAATTGTTCCGCGAATGGCATAGAGCGTCCAAAGTAGTTCTAATGCACGCTGTTCCTGACTGTGTTTATTAATTGCGTAGTCGAGCATTTGCCGATGTGCTTCGATGACCAAGGCGGGAGAGATCAAACCTCGAATGAAGAGGCTTTCAAGTTTGTGGTGTTTGCTAGTGAGTGTCGACATAGAAGACGCGTTCTTCAGAGCATCTACCGTTATTGTATAGTTTTTTATTAACTGTTTCATGCCAGCACTTAGATTTTTTACTTTCATTTCTAAGTTTCCTTCGGCTCTTGCAATTCCAGCTCGAGTGTATGATCGACCACCTCCATTCACGTTAAAAATAGGTAGGTCGAAAGACAGAGAAAATCCGTAATTTGGATAACGAACCCCACCTTGTTGGTTAAAGCTGAAGGATGGTCCTACTCTAATCGTTGGCCAGGAGTTACTCTTTGCAAGTTCGTGGGTTGCTTGTGCAACTTTTAAATCCATTCTTGGAATTTGAAGAGCCGATCCACTATATTGGTTCAAATCTTCTTTGGATGTTGGGAAGGTTATATTTGGCCAGGATACAGAATTTGGTACAAATTTTTGAATATCCGAAAATTGGATACCCGTAGATATGTTGAAGAACAGTGAAATCTGTTCTTTTTCCCTAAGCATTTGAGATCGTCTTAGAATGAAATCTGATCTAACCATTTCAAAAACATTCAGGGATGCTTTTTGTTCGGGCGAGAGAGTTACTTTGGATCGAAATTGCTTCAAGATTTTATTGAATGTTTCAATGGTTTCGTTTGTTATCTCTAATTCAACATTTAACTGACGCGTTCTGTGAATCTGTCCTACGGTTAACCGAGCAGCTTTTTCTTTTTGAGATAGAACCTGAGCTCCAATCTCAAGAGATTGAGCTTCTGTTTGTTCTACTCGAGACGATATGGTGCCTCCAATGAAAATAGGTTGTACGAGTGAGACTTCCGTCTCTACGATGGAATCTCCAAGTGATTGTCCGAAGAGCGTCCGCCCGCTTAGTTGTGGATTTGGAATTTGTGAGGCTAATTCTTGCTTCTTAATCGATTGATCCAAACTTCTTTTGGCTTGAAGAACGTCCGGATGGTTTTCTATTGCGCATCGAAGGAGAGATTTCGAATCGGTTACGGTTGTGCATGCACCTATGTTGCTATCGGCGAAACTCGAAGTGGAAATCAATAGCTCTAAAAATATCAACAGGGAAGCCGTTATTCTCTTGTTGCTTACTTTTTGAAAATCAGAATTTGGACTTTGTGGTTTATTCATCTTGAGTTTCCTCCGAATTGCGCATCGGGTCTGCATTTAAAAAGTCAATTTGAATCGTCGTGTGCTCAACGCCAAACGAAGTTGCTATTTCTCTAACCTCGTTTTTAATTTTTTCTATGTATGGAATTTCTCGACTGAGTGTTTCCACGTGAACTTCAAGGACATGAGTTTTTTCGTTGAGTTGCCACAGATGTATGTGTTCCGCATTCATTACGCCTTTTATAGATTCAATCGATTTCTGAATCTTTTGAATTGGGACGTCGCTTGGAGCAGCCTGCATCAGGATTAGAATGCACTCTCTGAGGAGCATAAAAGCGTGGTAGATGACATAGACGGAGATCAGTGCCGAACAAATTAAGTCGACCCAGTAAATCTCGAAGAGCAGAATAAGAACTCCTGACAAGATAACAGCTAAGGATGACATGGCGTCTGAAATATTGTGAATAAATGCGGCCTTTATATTCAAGCTGCTCTTCGATCCCGAATAGGTCAAAAGCGCCGTTCCTACGTCAATAATGAATGCAATTGAAGCGACCCATATTACGGTCCAGCCTTGGATGTCCGAGGATGTTCCGATACGAGAGTAGACTTCATAAAGCAGGTAAAAACCAACAAGTGCTAACGTAGTGGAATTTATTAAGGTGCCAATGATTTCGGCCCGCTTGAATCCATAAGTCATTGTCGGGTTTCTTGGAAGATTCGACATTTTTCTCGCAACGAGAGCGATCACTATTGATCCGGCGTCAGAAAAGTTATGGAGCGCATCAGCGACTAAAGAAAGACTACCTGAAAGGAGACCCGCTACAAATTGAACCACAGTTAGAACGACATTGATTAGAATGGCGAAACTTAGTTTATTCGTGTCGTTTAAATTTTGTTCGTGTTTATTTTTTGTCATTCCATATCTCCACAGGGGATGAGGGAGCCCTTCAAGAGGGCCCCCTTCAATGAGTAATTACTTGCGATCCCCACTTCCCCCAAACTCGTGAGCAGGCAGTTGCCTTGGTATTCTGTGTTTTTCAGCGCCGAGTTCTTCTAATACCGTAAAGTTTTTCACGATTAAATTTCCTCCCCAAAATAGAAATCGAGGTGTTTGTTCAGCTTCGATTTCGACGAGAAGTTTTTTCCCTACTCTACAGTGCTCATTTTCCAATTTAGGTGAGTCTACAATGTCGTATGTTTCACCGTCTGACTGTCGAGTAAACTCCATGTCATGAAGATGTACAGTAGTATGGAAACTCCCAGCTCCAACTGTTCCTATCCATTTCACGATTTCAGGTGGTGAACCTTCTTTTTGGATATGATTTGGATTTTTTGACTCGGTTTCTTTAGTTGTTACAGAAGCACAACTGACCTGAGAAAGGGTAAAAACCCCTAATAATAGCGCTTTGAATATATAGTTCATTTAAGACTCCTAATCTTGCATAAGAATGAAAAGTTAATTGATTTTTCGATGTGGGAAGACGCAGATACTCAAATTGTTATGTCAAATTGAGCAGCATTCCGACTTGAACTTATGCAATAGGAGGGCGAAATAGATTTGAAATGTGGGAATCTAGTTTGAACTGGTTTGCAGAAAAGTATTTTTTCGTAGCTACGTCCGGAAATAATAAATGCAAGCTTTCACCGAAAGCGATGAAAGCGCAATGTCCAACATGGCAGTTGTGTGTATGTGTGGGGCATGAGTGACTATGACAGTCTTGTCCGCCAAATGTAAAACCTATATAAACCGCTTCGTTGGATTCCGCAGTAGCCTGAATTTGTGACGATAAAGAGGAATGCTCGTTGCTCGAGCGTGAAGAGATGTCTGCACAGCCAACTATATTGGCGAAAATCGTAAGTAGAAGTGCTAGTGAAAATATCCTCTTCATTAACTCAGTGGTTCCCTATATATACTTCGTAATTTCCTTAAATTCCTTTAGTTTTGCATCAAACATTTTTTCAGATCGGGCATCCGATAAACAGTGCTCAATGTGATCCTGAATATAGACCTTCTTGGCCCCCACAACTGCACTAGTGACAGCTTGAAGTTGTTGCGCAACATCTAGGCATGGAGCGTTAGACTCGACCATAGCAACTACTTTGGCAAGGTGCCCATTTGCCCGTTTGAGTCTTTTCACAACATCTTGATTTTGGTGATGCATTGCCATTTACCCATAAGGTATCCCCCCGGGGGGCTACTGTCAATATTCTCCTTACGAAAAATTTCCTCACATCTAGTTCTATCGCTTAGACACTTAGGTTAACTGTGCTTTTCTAAGCCTCAACGCATTCCCAATGACGGACACAGAACTAAAACTCATCGCAGCGGCTGCAATCATTGGACTCAGTAAGATTCCAAAGAACGGATAGAGCAAACCCGCTGCGATTGGAACCCCAGCAGCGTTGTAGCCAAATGCAAAGAAGAGGTTTTGTTTGATATTGGAGAGTGTCATTCTGCTCAGTTTTCGAGCACGAACAATCCCGGTGAGATCACCTTTAACAAGGGTCACTCCCGCACTTTCCATCGCGACGTCCGTTCCAGTTCCCATGGCGATTCCCACGTCGGCTTTGGCCAAAGCTGGAGCATCGTTGATCCCGTCTCCAGCCATCGCAACAATCCTGCCATCTTGTTGAAGGCGAGAAACCTCTTCTACTTTCTGCTCGGGGAGAACTTCAGCAACGACTCGGTCAATTCCAAGCTTCTTTGCGACCGACTCTGCTGTCGTCCGGCTATCGCCAGTGAGCATCACGATCTGAAGCCCCTCTCCATGAAGCGCACGAATCGCCTCATGCGTTGATTCCTTGATCGGATCAGCAACTCCCACGAGCCCGATCAGCCTACTTCCATGGGCGACAAACATGACGGTCTGTCCCTCAGCTCTGAGTGATTCGGCCTTCGTTTTGGCATCGCCCAAGTCAACGTTTGAATCCTGCATCAAGGCAAGGTTCCCCAGGGCTACACTTTCACCTTCGATTCGGCCACGAACACCTTTTCCAGTCACCGACGAAAAGTCGCTAGCTTGAAGCAATTCAACCCCTCGTTCTTCCGCTCCCTTGATGATGGCAGTTGCAAGAGGGTGCTCACTCCCTCGCTCTAGAGACGCGGCGATCGATAAAACACGTTCTTCTGACTCTCCGTCGAGTGATACGACTCCGACGAGTTTGGGTTTCCCTTCAGTGAGCGTTCCTGTTTTATCGACGACGAGTGTATCCACCTTCCTCATGACTTCTATAGCTTCGGCATTCTTAAACAAGACACCCAGACCCGCTCCTTTTCCGGTCGCCACCATGATGGACATCGGAGTCGCAAGCCCAAGGGCACAAGGACACGCAATAATTAGAACAGCTACTGCATTGATCACGGCATGGGCCATCTTCGGATCTGGACCGATCCAAGCCCAAACAAGAAAGGTGAGGATTGATATGCAGATCACAGCAGGCACAAAGATGGCGGCCACTTGGTCCGCTAATTTTTGAATGGGAGCACGACTCCGCTGAGCCTCTGCGACCATCTGAACGATTCGGGAAAGGAGGGTTTCAGAGCCTACTTTCTCTGCCTTCATGACAAAGCTTCCGTTTCCATTGATGGTTGCTCCGATTACACGGTCACCAACACCCTTTTCCACTGGAATCGGCTCACCTGAAATCATCGACTCATCAATCGAACTACTCCCTTCAGTTACTACTCCGTCGACTGGAACCTTTTCTCCTGGTCGAACCCGGAGTAGATCACCCATCTCGACGGCTTCTAGCGATATGTCCTCTTCTTTCCCGTCTTTACCTACTCGGCGGGCCATCTTTGGGGAAAGCCCAAGAAGTTTTTTAATCGCCGTGCTGGTTTGACTACGGGCCTTGAGTTCTAACACCTGCCCAAGCAAGATCAATGTCACGATGACCGCTGCCGCCTCATAATAGACGGCAACATGACCGTTTGAATCTCGAAACGACGGTGGAAAGATGTGGGGAAATAGAGTCGCTACAATGCTGTAGACGAACGAAACACTGACTCCTAGACCAATCAACGTAAACATATTGAGGTGTCGATTTCGGACCGAATCAACTGCTCGAATATAGAATGGCCAGGCCGACCAAATACAAACCGGAAGGGCCAGTAAGAGTTCTACCCAAATCCTCCAACCTTCAGGGAGGATTTTTGAAACGGGTTGCCCCGGAAGCATGTCCGACATTGCGATGAAAAAGAGTGGGATCGAAAAAGCTCCTGCAAGCCAGAACCTTCGCGACATATCATCTAGTTCGGTCGTGTCCTCGACAATCTCAGATCCCGCCTCAAAAACAGGCTCAAGTGCCATTCCACATTTTGGACAACTGCCTGGCTTATCTTGCCTAATCTCTGGATGCATCGGACAGGTATACACGGCCCCTTTTACAGGGACCGACCGATTCTCAGAGGGCTGCGTATCTCCATGGTGGCAGCACGAATGGGACTCGTGGTTCTTGTGATCTTGGTGTTTATGGTGCTTCATGGTTTCGTTTGAGTTATTCATAGCCCCACTCCTTTTTTCTCAAGTAAACCTAGTTCTCGCTCCTTCCACACCGCAAACAATGCAGGATAGACGAGGAGTTCTAGTAAAAATGACGTAAATATTCCCCCGACCATTGGGGCAGCCATTCGCTTCATCACATCTGCTCCAGAGTTGGCGCCACTCGCAAGCAGAATGGGAAGCAAGGCAAGAAATGTGGTCATGACAGTCATCATCTTGGGACGAATACGCCGGACCGCACCGTGATGAATCGCGTCTTTTAACTCCGAAAACGTGCTCATCTTCCCATCCGCCTTTCGTTTTTCATAAGCCAGGTCAAGGTAGAGAAGCATGTAGATGGCTGTTTCGGCATCGACACCGAGCAGAGCAATCAGTCCAACCCAGACCGCGATACTCATGTTGTATCCCAAGGCTGTTAGGAGCCAAATCGCTCCTACGGCGGAAAACGGAATAGCGAGCAAAACGATTCCAGTCTTTGTTGCTGACTTGGTGTTGAGATAGATCAAAAGAATCACGATCAGAAGCGTGATCGGGAGGACGACCTTTAGCTTCTCGCGTACGCGCTCAATGCTTTGAAACTGCCCGCTCCATGTGAGGGAATACCCGGAGGGTAAATCAAGATTTTCTCCAACAACTTTTTTGGCCCTTTTGACATAATCTCCGACATTGCTTGTCTCTAGGTCAACGTAGACATAACCAGTCAAAAGACCGTTATCGTTTCGAATCATTCCAGGTCCATTCCTCAATTCGATGGTGGCAACCTCCTCCAAAGGAACATGGTACCTTTTGGGCGCGTCCAAAATGATTCGCTTGATATCGGACTTGTTCTGACGAAATGCCCTCGCATATCTCACGTTGACCGAATAACGCTCTCGACCTTCAACTGTAGTTGTGACGTTCATTCCACCCAAAGCTGCCGAAAGCGTTTTTTGAGCCTCGTCGATCGTGATTCCATGACGAGCCAGTGCGGCTCGGTCAAAATCGACATCAAAGAAAAACCCGCCGGTCACCCGCTCAGCAAAAACACTCCTTGTTCCTTCGACGCTCGGTAAAATCTCTTCGAGTTTGAGCCCAATCTTTTCGATCTCACTCAGATTACCCCCCGAAACCTTGATTCCAATCGGGGTTCTGATCCCAGTGGTCAACATATCGATTCGACCTTTGATCGGAAGGGTCCACGCATTCGTAAGCCCCGGAAAATTCATCTTCTGGTTCATTTCAGCGATCAACTCATCCCATGTGAGGTGAGATGGCGTAATCCAACTAAACAGGTCATAGGTGAATCCGGGCAAAAACGAATACCAGCGGTCTGCCTTTCGCCATTCTCGCTGATCCTTCAGAACAACAACGGTCTCCATCATGGAAAGGGGTGCTGGGTCCGTTGCCGTATCCGCACGTCCTGCTTTACCATGCACGCTGACGACTTCGGGGAAGGTTTTTAGAATTTCGTCCTGCTTTTGAAGCAGCTCCTGAGCTTCAGTTACTGAAATACCGGGCATCGTGGTCGGCATGTACAGAATCGTGCCTTCATTCAAAGGGGGCATAAACTCGCTTCCCAAGCGGAAGAAGGCAGGAATGGTGGCAAGCACAATGAGAACCGAAGCCAATATAACTTTAATTCTGTGATCCACCACCCAGTCCACACATGGCCCATAAATTCGGAACAAAAAACGACTAATGGGGTGATCGTCTTCTGAAGACTGATGAGAAGCGAATAAGAAATTCATGCCCTTCGTCCACCAGCTTGGACCCCTCTTAAACTCACGAACTTTGGTGAGTGTAATCAGAAGCGCCGGAACAAGAGTGATCGACAAGAAAGATGCGGCAAGCATTGCCAGGGTTTTCGTGTAGGCAAGCGGCTTAAAGAGTCTCCCTTCTTGAGCCTCAAGCGCAAAGATTGGAAGAAATGAAACCGCGATCACCAAGAGAGAATAGAAGCTTGCCGGTCCAACCTCTTTAATTGCCCCAACGATGACATCATCGACCTGGGCCTTTCCGCTCTTGATCTGCTCTTTAAACTCCTCCAGTCTTTTCCGACAGTTCTCCACAACCACAATTGCTGCATCCACCATTGCGCCAATCGCAATCGCGATTCCGCCAAGTGACATGATGTTGGCCGAGACATCCATCAGGTACATCAAAATGAAGCTCAATAGGACCGCAGACGGAAGCGTCACGATCGGAACCAAAGCGCTCGGCAGGTGGAGCAGAAAAAGAATGATAACGAACGAAACAACAATCATTTCAACGGTGAGTTCATGGGTCAGTGTGCCAATTGAACGGCGAATCAATTCACTCCGATCGTAGGTCTGAACAATCTCGACGCCTTCGGGGAGCGATGCCTTCAAAGATTCCAATTTCGCCTTGGTTCGAGAAATCACGTTGTTCGCATTTTCTCCGAAACGCATGACTACAATTCCGCCAACCACGTCACCTAGACCATCCAGATCACCTAAGCCGCGTCTCATCGCCGGACCTTCAGCGACCCTGCCGATGTTTTTCACATAAACGGGCACACCATTTTCTTTTGCGCCGACTACAATTCGTTCAATGTCTTGTCGGGTTCTCGCGTATCCTTTGACGCGGACCATGTACTCTGTCCCAGCAAATTCAATTACGCGCGCCCCAGTTTCATTGTTTCCCTGTTGAATCGATTTCATGACCTGGGCCAAAGAGATGCCGTAGGCTCTCAGTGACTCGGGGTTGACCTGCACCTGATACTGTTTTTTAAATCCCCCAAATGAGGCGACTTCAGCTACACCTGGAATCGCTTGGAGTTGATACCTTAAAAACCAGTCTTGAAACGATCGAAGCTCCTCAAGTGAGTGCTTGCCTGAAGTATCTTTGAGCGCGTATTGATAGACCCAACCCACACCAGTCGCATCCGGCCCCAGCTCCGTTTGCACCTCGCTTGGAAGCTGTGGCGTGATTTTGGAGAGGTATTCCAGAACCCGAGATCTCGCCCAGTAGATGTCTGTGCCATCTTCAAAAATGACGTAGACGTAAGAGGCACCAAACGTCGATAGGCCGCGAATGTCTTTTACTTTGGGAACACCCAGCAGGCTCGTCACGATGGGGTATGTAACCTGATCCTCGATGATGTCGGGGCTGACATTCCACTTTGAGTAAACGATGACTTGCGTGTCCGATAAATCTGGAATCGCATCGATTGGAATCTGCTTCATGCTGAACCAACCGCCCACCAAGGCAGCAAGCATCAAGAGCAAGGTCAAGGTTCGATTCTTTGAACAAAACTCGATAATTTTGATGATCATCTTTCATCCCTCCTAGTGCTGATGACCACCGGATGAGCCCGATTGGGTCGCCCTAGAATCCCCAATCACAGCTCTGAGTCGAGATTCAGAATCCAGCATAAAGTTACCGCCAATGACGACTTGCTCTCCATCATTGAGACCTTGGATCACGGCAACTCTTTCATCAGTTTCGTAACCCACAACCACACGCCTCGGAGAAATCTCGTCTGTTCCTTTGACGAAAACAAATGTTTCTTTGCCTGTGTCCATCAACGCCTCAAGGGGTACCGAGACGTACTCGCCAAGCGGAGCTAGAATCTCAACGCTCACATAGGTTTCTGGACGAATAGCGATTGCTCGATCGAGAAGTTGAATACGCGCCTTGGCTGTTCTTGTTTTTCGATCGATGACCTGGTCTACGGAAATCACTTTTCCAGGAAGTGTCTTACCTCCCAAGAATCCCGCTGAAATTTTGGCAGAAAGTCCTTCTCGAACCTTGGGTAGATCCACTTCGAAAATGTCCGCGTAGACCCAGTTTTCTTGATCTTTACCGCTTACAAGCAATCCTTCAGATTGAGTTCCTTTTTGCGCCAGTCGGTTGATCTGTTGCTCCGACAGACCCAAAACCTTGAGTCTGATTTTCGCGGACTTAATCATTTCGCGAGTACTTTCTTTCACCCCGGCGAGTGGGGAAGATTTAACTTGTCTCCATTGCTTCAGTGCCTCTAGGTACTCACTTTGAGCAGTATAGAGTTCCGGGTCAAAGGCAATTCGTCCCGGAGCGCGGATTGTTTTGAATAAGCGTTGCTTCTTTGCTGGCTCAAGCTTGATGCCGATCATCTGCTGTCGGTTGAGTTTTAGACTGACCGGCGCATGCCCTGAAGGTTCTTCGTTTGCCATTTCTTTACTGTGGTCCATCTCAGAACTCTCTGGAGCATCAGAACCACGCGTAGAGTGATCCATCTCTTTCTCAGTTGTGCTTCCAGCGTGATGCTTGTGCTCTGATGAAACAGAGCCTTGCTCATTATCTTTTTCATCTGCAATCGGAACCAGGTCCATTCCGCAGATCGGACATTCTCCCGGCTCATCGCGAATAATCTGCGGATGCATCGGGCAAGTATACTGGGCTTTCTTATGCTCGTGCTCAGTTTTATGAGCTGCACCTGAATCTGACGGACCCGACTGAGTTTTCCAAACAACCAAAGCCCCAACAATTGCGGCAACCGCAACACCACCGATAATTAGTTTCTTAGTTTTCATCTTTTTTCTCCAAGTCAGATACGGCTATTCCCAGCTCTGCTTCTAGTTCAGTGAGATCGGCGACAAAACTTTCCAACGCTCTATAGAATCCGGTTCGAACACGATAGAGTGACCTCTCACTATCCAATAGATTCAAGAATGAAGTCTTACCCGCCTGGTAAGCGCTCTTTGCCGAGTTATATGCGCCCCTCGCTTGAGGAATGAGACTCGTTTCATAGATCTTCAGCGTCTTTTCTCCGACCTCAACTCTTCCCTTGAGATCTTTTACCTTGGCCTCAAGGTCTCTTCGGAGTTGAGTGACTTTTGATTCCATTGCATCTCTTCGATAGCTTGCGGCAGCGACATTTGAACTTTTCTTCCAGAAAAAAAGAGGGAAGCTCAGACTGACTGAATAAATCTGCGAATCTAAAGGCTGGCCCGCAATACGCTGCTGAAATTGAAATTGAAAGTCGGGAGCATATTCCCACTTGCTCAAAGCACTGGCCCATTGAGCTGATTCCAAGTTGTAAGTTGCCTCACTCAACTGAGGAGCGTTTTCGAGATCGATGCCCCCATCACCGCTGCCTTCCCCCGTTTTGAGGTCGGCTCTAGGTAATCCTAAGTCTTCTTCTCCAAAAACGAGCTTCTCTAGCTTTCTTTCTCCCAAAGCTGCCTTTAGCCTCTGCTGCAAAGCATCTTCTTCCTGCCTCAGTCGGATCAATTCGAGATCTAATTGGGTAATTTCAAAGTGAGCTTTCATGGAGTCACCTTGAGTTCCTTGGTTCGCGGCATACTTCCGCTCCGCCACACGGGCAAACTCTTTAACGGCTTGACGATTAGCTTCAGTGAGTTGAATGAGTTTCTGCTTAGAGTAAATGGAATAGTAGAGGTGAGATACGGTCCTCCTGAGTTTCCATTTTTCGGCTCTCGCAGCTTCTTCTTTACTGTCAGCCTGACGGCTTTGCATCTTCGCAGCGGCAAAGTATTTCACCGGAAATCTCAACTTCTGGCTGATTACCGCATACTGCGTTTCGTTTCCTCGATTGAGCTGAGAAACCCCAATCATCGGATCTTCAGGGGTTGCCGACGATGCCACCAAAGCAGACTCTGCATCAGAAACAGCCTCCGCTGCGCTCAGTTGTCCGTTGTTTTCGTAAGCGATTCTTAGAAGTTCGCTCAAATCACGAACATTTTCCGCCGCCTCGACCCTGAGTGTGTAAAGCGGAGCGCAAAGACTGAGAACTAAAGATAAGAATAATTTTCTAAACATAAATTTCCATCCATTTGACCAAGTGAGTGGTCCTGCCCGTTTCAAACGTGGCACTACCCCAAGACATTTCGCTCGGGGGACAATACAAAATGGAATGGATTTAGTTCAGAAGTCTTTTAATACGAAGGTACAGCGGAACTGGGTTTGGCGGCGGGGATTGGTACCCGTTCCAACCATAATCCCGTTCATGGGTTGGAAGAATTGCTACAATCGGACTGCTCGATTGAGCGAGAGCGATCCGAAGGTCATCTGGGGTGACTTTGACGAACTCGGCTTGAGCTTCTGCAGACTTTCCAATCAAACAATGAGAATCTCCGCAGCAACCTTTTTTAGGGTTGGAGTTCTTCGTCTCTTTCTTAGAACCATGTTCCGAATGGCAATCCGATTTAGCAGCTTCATGCGACGAGGAAACTTCCACCTTCGAGGTACAATCCCCCGAACAAATACTCCCCATGGCCAACTGGGCCATGAACATTGTCAGAAGTGCTAAGGATAGTGATCTCATCCGCATAATCTAGTTTCAGAATAATATACCCCAATGGGGTATGTCAATGACTTATCGACAGTTAGCGAGATTTCTTTAGAAGCATTTTGATTTCATTGAGCATTTCTGAAGTTTCGGACTTGTTCTTTGAACTCATAGCTTTAGTCAGGCAATGATTGAGGTGCTCATTGATGATGTTAGCCTCAACGGCGTTCAAGGCAGAGCGGATTGCTTTCATCTGCGTCACAATATCGATGCAGTATCGACCTTCTTCGACCATTTTTGAAAGCCCTCTGACCTGACCTTCAATCCGGTTGAGGCGACTGATCTGTGACGAGTGGCTAGTACCTTTCTTCTTTTTCATAATCAGCAATATATACCCCAATGGGGTATGCTGCAAACGCCACTCACCCGACATCCCCAGTCTTTCTGACATCAGCGTCACGGCAATTGGTCACTGACTATCCATCCTGGCCTCTTCTCCGTTTATGAAACATTAAACGCCAAACCGCGCCTACCACCAGGAGTGAAACACCTATTGCCAAGGATCTCCGTTCCAACCAAAAACTAATCCCCAAACAGCCCAGCTGTCACGAGCTTTTTCGCCGAGCACATAAACAACGATGTTCAGGAATCTTCAATGAGCACCTTAACTACTTAATAGTACAAGCAGTTCTTTTGATTTTACTCTTATTGTCAACTGTTCTAATGCATACTAGAGTCGAAAAAATTAGTTTTAGAATTATAAGGAGTTCCTATGTCTGCTGGTACCCGCCAAATCGAAGGTGAGATTAAAACTCATGACGCATTAAGCCTCAAGTCAATTGTCACCCTCCCTGCCGAACCAAAGGCGGCAGCACTGATTATTTCGGGTGGCGGAGTTGTTGGTGCATCAGGAGACGTAAGTAGTCCTTTTGTCGGATCGGGTTACAAAGGCGCTCCCCCAAACATTAATGAACAAATTGCGGATACGTTGCTGGAAGCTGACCTGCCTGGAAAAAATTGGTCCAGCTGATATGTTTAGCTGGGCGCACAACAGGAGGCCAAAATGGCAAGAAGAAGGTACAAAACTGAAGAAA
>PBMP01000084.1 GCA_002722705.1 Pseudobdellovibrionaceae bacterium
GAAGTGGGGCTAAACCTGGATCACGTCCCGTAACCTGTCAGCATTGTGGAGGGAGTGGTGAAGTTGCTTTCCAACAAGGCTTTTTTCAAATTAGAAGACCATGTCAACATTGTGGAGGTTCTGGTCAAACGATTTCAGATCCTTGTTCTACTTGTCACGGTTCTGGAAAAACCCAAAAACGTTCTCAAATTTCTGTAAACATTCCTGCAGGAATTGATACTGGACAAAGATTGAAACTCAATAATGAAGGTGAAGCCGGAGAACAAGGGGGACCTCCAGGGGATCTTTACGTTGTTGTTCAAGTACTAGAGCATGACTTTTTCACTCGAGAAATGGATGATATTGTTTGCGAAGTGCCCATTACTTTTGTTCAAGCATCTTTAGGAACTGAAATTGAAGTTCCCACTCTTGAAGGAAAAGTAAAAATGAAAATTCCTCCTGGAACCCAGTCTCATAAGGTTTTTAGGCTCAAAAATAAAGGACTTCCTCGCCTCCGATCCTATGGAAAAGGAGATCAACTTGTTCAAGTGGTTGTAGAAACCCCAACAAAATTAAATAAAGAGCAAAAACAACTTTTACGATCATTTGAAGAATCTCAAGGTAAATCCTGTCATCCTAATCATGAACGTTTTTTTGAAAAAGTAAGAAACCTTTTTGGTTGAATTAGGGTTCCCCCACTCGACCATTCTAGGTTAGACTATGGGGCATGATTCGACTTAATCATTTTCTTTTCATAGGTATGACTCTTTTATTCATCTCAGGATGTGCATCTACTCGTTTGCAGTCAGGGCCTGGAAAAAACTCAGAAAGACCTTCTATTTCCTCTGTTGAACAATGGAAGAAAGAACCAGTTCAAGCAAGTGGGCAAGAAGCAATTGATTACCAAGAAATCAAATTCTTGTTCTCGAAAAAAAAATACACTGACGCACTAGGACTTACAGAGTCTTTCATAACTCACTACCCAAAAAGCAAACAACTTTCTCTTGTTTACAACATTCGGGGGCTCATTCATTTAAATCAAAAAGAATCCGACCTCTCTATTTTTGATTTCAAAAAAGCAATTGAATATTCAAATAATCCAACCTTAATCCATTACTTTAGATTTAATTTAGCTGCTGCCAAGTATCAATCTGATCAAATTGAGGAGTCATTAACCACATTAAAAATGACCGACTCACAGACTTTGGACGCCAATACCAAATTTAGGTATTATTTTCTAAATGCAAAAATTGCTTTAAGAAAAAAAGAAATTCAACTTGCCACTGATTATCTTTTTCAAGCAAGTTATGTCATTTCAGATTTAAAAACGAACGTTCAAGATCAAAATAGAGAAAAGCTGAGTGGATACTTAGAAAAACTAGTAAAAAGAATCTCTAACCAAGAAAAACTAGATAGACTCTACGAAAACCACCAAAACTCACCACTTGCAGATGTTATTCTTTTTCAAATTAGCAGAATTGCTTTAAAAGAAGCAAAAATCTCCTATGCAATGGAAGTGTTACAAAAATTAATTGAATCATATCCTTCATCTATTCATTATTCTGAAGCGGTCGATGAAATTAGAAGATTAAGTCAAACAACTCAGGAAGATCAACAAGCAATTGGAGTACTTCTTCCTCTTTCTGGAAAATATGCTCGCTTTGGCGAAAAGGCACTTCAAGCAATTGAACTTGCATTTAAAATTTACGACCCTCAATCTCCACATAGCGGAGTCACACTTCACATTGAAGATACTGGAGAAACCATTGAAACAGCCACACAAGCACTTGATAAACTCTATTTTGATAAACATGTAGTTGCTATTATCGGACCTCTCACCAGTAAATATGCACCAGCAGTAACAGAAAGAGCTCAAAATTTAGGAATTCCAATTATTTCTCTTGCTCAAAAAAACGTTGAAAAAGGATCTTATATTTTTCAAACATCTGTGACTCCTCAAATTCAAGCTGAAGAGATTGCGAAATACGCCATCGAACATGAAGGCTTAAAAAAGTTCGCTATTTTAGCTCCGAAAGATAAATTTGGAGAAGTATACACACATGCATTTTGGGATGCCGTTGAAGAGCTTGGAGGTGAAGTTGTTGCTTATGAAACCTACACTCCAAATGACACTGATTTCAAAGCTCCGATGCAAAAGCTTGCAGGACGATTTTATCGAGGTGCACGATATAACGAAGAAGAAGCTTTAGAAAGCTTTAGAGAAGAACATCAAATTAAAAGAAGAACTCGATACAACCAACAATTTTTCAAGCTTCAACCAATTATTTCCTATGATGCTGTATTTATTCCCGATGACGCAAAAACAGTAAGCCTGATCCTACCTTCATTTGCCTATCACGATATCGAAAATGTCAGATTTTTAGGGATCAATACATGGAATTCAAATATTCTCCCAAAAAGAGCAAAGAGACATGCGCTTGGTTCTCTTTTTGTGAGTTCATTTTTCGAGAAAAGCTCTTCTAGTTATATTCAAAACTTCATTTCTAGATACATTCGATCTTTTGGAGAAAAGCCGTCACTTGTAGAAGCTCTTTCTTTTGATGCGGCGTCCCTGTTAGACTATACTCTTCTCACAATAGACGGTTCTATTTCTCGATCCTCAATACAAAACCGCCTTTCATTAATTCAAGATTACCCTGGTGTCACAGGAAGAATCTCTTATGCCAATGGACAGTTCAATCGTAAGCTAAAAGTCCTTACTGTTGAAAATTCAGGTATTGTTGAGGCAGAGTAGTTTACCTTGCCATCTCAAGTAACTCTGCAGCGTTTTTAAGACTTGCCTTGGTTGTCTTAGGGCCTCCGAGCATTCGAGCAATTTCTTTTTTTCTAGCCTGGCCTTTGACTTCAACCACTTCTGTTTTAGTACGATTACCGGATACGGTTTTCTTTACGGAGAGGTGGTGATGAGCAAAAGAAGCCACTTGAGGTAGATGTGTAATACATAATACTTGCCCATTTTCTGAAACAGATTTGAGTTTTTTGCCTACTTCAAAAGCTGTTTCTCCCCCCATGCCTGAATCAATTTCATCAAAAAGATAGACTCCAATACCTCCTTGATCTGAAATCACTCTTCTAATTGCAAGCATCATTCGAGACAGTTCTCCTCCTGAAGCAATTTTACCTAACGGCTTTGAATCTTCGCCACGGTTAGTTTGAACTCTAAATTGAATCTCATCTGCTCCTTTTTGAGAACTCCAATCATTCATTTCTTCAATAGGATCAATCTGAATATTAAATTCAGATTCACTCATTTTTAAATCTTTGAGTTCTGCGGTGACTGAGTCAGAAAATAATTCTGCTACTTTTTTTCGATTTTCTGAAAGTTTTTTTCCTTGAGAATAAAGCTGAGTTTCTACTTCTTCCAATTGAGAAAGAACTTCACTCAATTGTCCATCCATTTGTTCTATTGAATTTGCTTCTTTCTCTAGATGAGAAAGCGTTTCAAGCATTTCTGCTACAGATTTTCCGTACTTTCTTCGTAACTCAGCAATTGTTGCTAATCTCCCTTGAACCTCTTCAAGTCGCGAAGGATCCATCTCAATAGACTCAATGTACTGAGAAATGACTAAATCAACATCTTCAACCTCAGCCAAAGCTCGATCCATTCCCTCTGCAAGAGCAAGGGCTTTACAGTCCATTTCAGAAAGTGACCTCAGTTGAGAGGTTGCTGATTTCAATAAATCCATAATCCCATTGGTATCATCACCGCCTGAAATTGCTTTTCTAGCAGACTGTGCAGACTGAATTCGAAGCTCAGTTGATTGTAAAAGTCTCTTCTCTGCTTGAAGTTTTTCATCTTCCCCCGGTTCAAGTCGTGCTTTCTTTAATTCCTCTATTTGAAACCGAATGAAATCTAATTTCTTCATTCGTTCTTCTTCTGTATTTCTAAGAGATTCTGATTGAGCTTTTAAAGCTTTCATCTCCTTTATCGATCGCAACACTTCTTGTGATCGCTCTTCAAGTCCGCCAAATCGATCTACCAGTTTTATTTGAGTTTCAGATTTTAATAAAGATTGATGCTCATGCTGTCCACACACATCGACTAACCCCTCACTCACTTGTTGAAGAATGGAAACAGTAGCCAAGCTTCCATTGATAAAAATCCGATTCCTTCCATTTCTATGGATTGTTCTTCGAATAAGAAGCTGCTCGTCATCGGACTCAAATCCAAATGTTTCAAGCCTTTTTTTCATCCAGGACATTTCAGACAGATCAAAAATTCCCTCGACCAATGCCTCGTCACACCCACTTCGAATTAAATCAGTGCTTGCCCGACTTCCCAAAATCATTGAAATTGCTTGAATGATGATTGATTTTCCTGCTCCGGTCTCACCCGAAATCACATTAAGTCCAGATTTAAACTGAATTTCTTGTTCATTAATCACGGCAACATTTTTGATTTTTAATGCTTCTAACATAATCCTCTACCTCATTCCGAATTTGAACTTCTCATTTAACACACTAAAATAATCTCGATTTGAAGATGATACGATTTTTAAATTTCCCTGCTGATATTTTCTCACCTTCACCCGGTCCCCTTCAACTAAATCCACTGCATCTTGACCATCTAACGTTAAAAGCACATGCCCAGGTCGATGTTCTAATTGAATTTCAATTTCTGCATCATTAGGAACGACAAGAGGACGATGAGTCAAGCCATGAGCACAAATAGGAGTAATTGCAAGAATAGGTGTTCCAGGAACAAGAATTGGTCCACCTGCAGCTAAATTATAAGCTGTAGATCCCGTAGGAGTACTCACAATTAAACCATCAGCACGAACAGTGGAAACATGAACCCCATTCACAGCAAGTCTCATGCCTATAATACGAGCAATTGCTCCTTTAGAAATAACAGCATCATTAACCACCGGGCCTTGAAAAACAGTCTTTCCATCACGAACCAAAGTCACTTCAAGAAGAGCTCTTTCACTCACTGCTACCGATTGCTTTTCTAAAATCTCATCAATGACCTTTTTGGCTTCTTCTTTTTTAATCTCAGTTAAAAAACCAAGCGTCCCCATATTCACACCAAGTAAAGGAACTTGGCAGTCTTTCATATGACGAGCAATACTTAAGAAGGTTCCGTCTCCTCCAAAAACAACGATTAGATCAACATGATGAGGAAGATCTTTTTTAGGATGAACATGAACCTTTGAACCATTTTTCTTTTCTTGAAGCAGTGTAGCAATATCTTTTGCCTCTTCTGCAAAATGAATTCCTCCCCCCCGAGTCATTAAATCCTGACAAATCTCAACTGCTAATTGAGCTGCCTCCGGAACTCTCATTTTTATTACAAAACCGATATTTTGGATTTTATTTAAATTCATACCACCCTCAAAATCATATTAATAAGAGTCCTTTGCATTTTATGCCTTCAGGTCTAAATTCACTGAATTACTTAAGTCTAAGCAAAGGAAAGCAGCTTGTCACTGGATCTATTTGAAATAAACAAAAAAAATAACAATACTTCGACATTGTCTTCATCACCATCTTCACCTCTAGCTCACCAAATGAGACCAATGGTCCTAGAGAATTTTTATGGTCATGAAAAACACCTCTCAGAAGGTTCTCCCTTGCTAGAATGGATTAAAAAGGACTCCATCCCTTCATTAATTTTATGGGGACCTCCAGGATGCGGAAAAACTTCACTTGCGCAAATCATTGCAAAAAAAACTGCTCATCACTTTGTAAATATCAGTGCAGTCATGGGTGGTATTAAAGAAATTAAAGAAGCTGTTGAAAAAGCAAAAATGATCAAAAGTCTCCACAACCAATCCACCATTCTCTTTATTGATGAGATTCACCGTTTTAATAAAACTCAGCAAGATGCCCTTCTTCCACATGTAGAAAATGGAACACTTACTCTTATTGGAGCAACTACAGAAAATCCTTCTTTCGAGATCAATCAGGCACTTCTTTCAAGATCAAATGTAATTCGTCTCGAAGCTTTATCAAAAGAAGCAATAAAAAAAATCATCGAACGAGCTTTAAAAAATTCAAAAAAAATTTCCTATTCATTAACTAAAGAAGTCATTGAATTGATTTCTCAAAACTCTCAAGGCGACGCTCGGTTTGTGCTTGGGCATTTAGAACAAATTGAAACTATCATTCAAAATAAACAATCCACCTCTGAAAAAATAAATCTTGATGACTACGATAACATTTGTGAAAAAATCCAACACTCTCCAGTTCTTTCATATGACAAAAAAGGAGAGGCCCACTATGATATCACATCAGCTTTTATAAAAAGTATTCGAAGCTCAAGTCCCGATGCAGGCGTTTATTATTTAGCCCGAATGCTAGAGGGAGGGGAAGACCCTGTCTTCATTTCTAGACGCCTTGTTATTTTGGCATCTGAAGACATCGGAAATGCAGACCCTCAAGCCCTTCAAGTTGCGATAGCTGCCCAACAAGCCGTTTCTCTCATAGGCATGCCAGAAGCTCGAATCCCGCTCTCTCAGGCGGTAATTTACCTCTCATGTGCTCCTAAAAGCAATGCATCTTACCTTGCCATTGATAAGGCAATAAGTGAGGTAAGAAAAAGCGGAGCGCTACCTCCACCCATGTACTTAAAAAATGCTCCTACCTCACTTATGAAAAAAGAAGGATATGGAGTCGGATATCAATATGCACACGATCAAAAAGTGACACATCCTTTACTTCCTAAAGAAATTGAAAATAAAAAATTCTACACTCCAACTGAAAACGGATTAGAAAAACATATTAAAGTTAAACTAGAAAATAAAAAATAAGATGAAACAGTCGTCACTCATTTATTTCGAATCATTAATTACCAGTAGCACGAAATCAAACAAAAATTTACGGTTGTCGAATTAAATACAAACGATGGTTTCAAAATAACTCAACTCCACCAGAGAGTATCTGGTGATTAATTATTTATAAGTTAAGTTCTGGGAGTTTTTTTATAAAACTTTCAGGACTTATTTAAACTTCGTGTAGACGAATAATTTGATTGATACCCGTATTCTGCCATGAAAGTAAATTCTGAGGCAAATACTTACTTAAAAGTAATTTAAAATACTCTAACTCTGAATCCCTTTTTGAATCATGCATATCTTTTATAATCGATTTTAAATCATTTTCTAAAAGATCTAAATTTTGAATTGATTCTTTTAATAAAATCTTTTTTGAAACACTTAAAGTTTCTGAAAAAGTCATTAGACCATCGATCAGTTGAACATAAAATCGTTCAAATTGAGGTTCAAAAACTAAAGGTTTAAGGTCATCACAAAACTGAATTAAAATTGAGCAATATTTTTTCAAATACTCTAATGATTCAATTGCAATTTCTTTAGGATTCTTTGTCCAAACTTCTATTTCAGAAAGCTGATTTGAATTGATTTCAATATCAGAACCATGCGTACTCCAATCATAAGAAATTCCACCAAGTTTAAGTTCCGATATCACTTGAGTTTCTTTATTTAAATTACTTTCAATACATTCAACTAACTGAGATAAAATTTGTAATTTATCGCCCAGTTGGATTTCTTTTTTCTCACCATTTAGTGAAATTTGATAAATCAAGATCGACTCCTTAAAGTTTACGTTGTCCTTCGATTAATTGAAGAGGGCGCTTTTGAACAATTACGGGTTTTGAAATTTCTATCGTATGTTCAAGCCATTCTCTTAAAACAGCAACACCTTCATTCATTTGACGATAAACTTCTGCGGTGTCTCTTGCTGCAGAAGATAATTTTTCACTTTCTAAATTATGAATAAGCACTTGACTCATTTTTGCGAAAATTGCCAGCATCGGTTGGGCTTTAGCGAGACGATCAATGAGTGCATCGAGTTCAATGAGCTTCTTTCCAATCGATTGAATTTTATCTCGCTCATTCAGGCTCATGATTTTATCTGACTTCAATCTTCCTGAAACATCTACCAGTTCAGTGGCTACATTAACTGCTTCTAAAGTAACCCGGTACAAAACCAGAGAAGACTCAAGCATCAATCGAATTTCTTTAATCAGTTCAGGTGTAATAAACTCTCTATTAATTTCTTGTCCTGTGGGAGCGATCCAACCACAATACCAACCACGAGCAATTTGTCCAATAACGTTAGCAACTAAATCTGAAAGTTCGTAATGTTCTTTTATCAGTCGCTCATAAAAAACACCGCCTCCATTTTGAGTGGATCTAATTTTAGTTCTTAAAACATCGGTTTTTGAAATAAGTCCAGAATATCCTAGTTGTTGAAAGTGTTCGTAGATTGTTTTGTTTCCATGATGAGCCCACTCGCTACTTGCGTAAGACCAGACAGCATATGCTGCTTCTACCCGAATCTTTTCGTTTGATGTAACCACATAGTGACTATTCCCGTAAGGACCAATCTCATAATATTTAACATCTCCAGGAGCAAGATGAAGAATTCTCGTTCCTAATACACTTGCCAGCTGAACAGCTGTAATATCGGAAGACACTAACCATGCACATTTTCCAACAATAGACGTCCATAAATCAAAATCAGTTTCTCCTACGAGAGATAAAACTCTATTCTCACATTCAGGAAGATCTCTGATTAAATTTTGATAACATTCATTTGAAAAATTTTTCTCTTTTTCGTCTCCAGTAATAACGATGTTGTATTCTGGATGACGTCTTAATAAAAAAGAAGCAAATTCACTCCATTCTAGACTTGACCAATTCTTATGTTTTTCTTCATTTCTGATGTGAATACATATCCATTTTTTTGAAGAATAAAGATAATCCCATGCAGAATCCACAGCACCAGAATCTAAAACAAAAAAAGATTTAGAGGTAACAGCCTTTTCTCCGTTATCTTCCGGCTCTCCCAGATGAATCTGGAAAGTTGTGAGTAACTGAGTTGTTAAAATATCTGTTAAATGTATATTTTGTTTTATATCAGATTGAACTGCTGCATGAATATAACAACTCCAACCATCTGAACAGAGAAGAGACTGTTTGTTCTCCCGAACATATCCTAATTTAATTTGTGCAGGAATTAAACTTGACAAATAACTACTCGCTTGTGAATACGTCCAATTAACTAAAAAGTCCCATCCATTTCCAACAACAGGGGATAACCAAAGTCCTAAATCTGCCATCCCTTCTTTAATTGTTTTTTCTGAATCGACAATTTGATTGATAATAGCTTCTGTAGGTAGAGTAAATACATTCTCTAACCAATCTACTCTTCTTGCTGCAGCGGAGTGTTGACTCCGGACTACCATTGAAAAGTCTACATTGGGATAGAGTTGTTTGGCCGCTCGAAGTGCCATGAGCGACTGTATTGTGTCTGATAATGGCCCCAATTGTACGACTAAACATTTTATATTTTTTTTATTAACGAGCGATCCTTGCTCATTCATGCCTATTTGCTCCTTGGCTTTATCGTTTTATCAACTCTAGAGTTTATTTTAACTTTTCCTAGAGTTTTCTCTGAAATTAAATTATCTAAAAATCCTTCTATTAGTCCTTCGATATCTTTCGTATTTACTTCTGGGTCCTTGACAATTCGTCCCTTCAACCACTTCGTATCAACAATCATCCGTCCTCCTTGACAGAAAAAAGCCCATCCTTAGCTTTTAATTAATTCATTTTTTTTAAAACTAACTTTTTGAGTTTTTTAGCTCCTTCGTGTTCCGCTCTCATTTGTAAAAGTTTTTGTATATTTTTAAGTGAATCTTCATAGTGATGAATATGGTATTGCATTGCAGCCAAGCTATACAAAAGATTAGGATTAATCGGTGCTTGATTTACATACTTTTGAACTAGTTTTTCCGCTTTTTCGTAAAGTTTAAGTTCAAAACCCAATCTTACTAAATAAAAAATAGCTGTTGGATTTTGAATATTTCTTTCTAAACTTTTTGCAAATGAATCCATTGCTTGAAGCCTTTTTCCTAGACTTAAATAGCATGAGCCCATACCAAAATAAGAAGATGCATCTTCTGAGTGTATCTGACTTCCTTTTTTAAAATACTCAAGAGCTTCAGGAACACGATTTCTGCTCATTTCTAATGATCCTAATGCATTATAACTTCTTGAGTCTTTAGGCGCGATTTTTGTCACCTGCTTATAGTGAATTTCTGCTTCAGTAAACCGTTCTGCTTTTTGCCAACATTCAGCTGCCCGAAAATGGAGATAAACTTGATCTTCATTTTCGACGTTTTTCAGTAACAAAGCTCTTTCATAAGTTTCTGCTGCATAAGTCCAACGACCAAGCCGTTGCAATACTGAACAAAGTCTTTTGAAAGTTTTAAAAGAAGGGTGATATGCTGCGGACTCTTCATAATAAGAAAGTGCTTTTTCATAGTCTTTCTCACCTTCATAAGTAATCGCTATTCCAAACAGACCTTCTGCTGAATGACTTCCATTTTTAATAATGGCATTATAAATATTTCTCGCTAAATCAAAGTCTTTTGCTTTTACTAATATTTTTGCATTTTCAAATAAAAACTCGATATCTAATGTACCTGTCTTTGAAAACGCAGGTCTCAACTTAGGGGAAGATCGATAAGGCCGACTCTGTTCTTGCTCTTCATCAAATTCCTTTATTATTTTATCATTAATTTTATCATTTACAGTAACAAGATATGATTCAGAGTTTGGATCTTTTCCATAACGAATCATATCAATCTCTGTTGAATCTTTAAAATCAGTTTTGTTTTTTATCGTATCCAAAATTTTATTTTGAATGTCTAAATCATTTTGATTCATACTTGTTGATCTAACTCCCGACCTCGATCTTTTTCATTTTTACTTTTAAATTTATTCATTTTTGATGTTTTTTCTTTAGTTTTAGTCATTTCTAAAGAAACCTTATCTTGTTCCTCTCGAATCATTTGAATTACTTTTTCATCTAAAACTTTTATTTCTTGTACAATTCTTTCTTTTTCTTCAAATTCAGACTTTAAATGCAATCGATCAGATTCAGATAATTTTAGTTTTTCTATTTCTTTTAATTTTCGATTGATCTGATCATCAACAATTTCACATGCTTTAATCACAGAATCTCGTTTATTTTGTAAATGTATAAGCTGTACTAACTGAGGATCCAGTGGTGTATTAATAAAGTGGACAGTTAAATCTCTAAACTTTCTTAAAAGTTTATTTTTCTGTACTACGAGTTCAACGATATTCATACTCTAACCATTCGTTCCTTGATCGGCTATCCCTTTAGCTATTTTTTCTGCTGCACCTCTCCAGCCTTCCAGTAAAGTTTCAAGAGATTTTTGAACAGCAGCTAAATCTTCCTTGCTATTATTCAGATTAGCGCTTACGAGCTTCTCTGTCATAAAATTGTACAGGGCTTCTAAATCTTCAGCAACTTTTCCACCTTTTTCATGATCTAAAGAAGTCGTTAATTCGATCACAATGTCATGTGCCTTGATTATTGATTCACCTTTGATTTTCATATCCTCTTTATCAATTGCGATCGATGCTTTTTTGACATATTTAATGGCAGCCTCGTAAAGCATTAATAAAATTTGAACGGGACTCGCTGTCATTACGGCTGTTTGCTTATATGCTCCATATCCATTGCTCATTTTTTTCTCCTATCCCAAGAGCTGGCCCAATAAATCACCACCACCTCCTAAATTTGCTTGAACATATGCTTGTTGGGCCTGCATGCTCGCCAAGCTCCCCTGTAAACGCGCAAAACGCTGAGTTAAGGCTTGAGCCCTTCTTTCAAGTGCGTCTGTTTTTCGATTAATCTGATCATCAATATTTTGAATTCGTCTCTTTAAAGACTTCTCTCTAGAACTTAAAAATCCATCGACTGGACGAGTCCAACCAGAAATCACAGAATCTAATTGATGGGCAAATCCATATTCACCTGCTAAAGATTCTGATACTGCACCAAAATCTTCTTCCATCAACTTGTTAAATTTATTTTTATCAAAAGTTAAATTTCCACTTCGATTGAATGAAATTCCAAGTTTGTTCAAATTAAAAATATCGTATTCACCATCTTCTTTCCAATGAACTGGAAATCCTTCATGCATTAAGTTCCTAAGACGATATTCGATATTTGTTAAACCCGTATCTCCAGTAAAAGTTGAAGAGGTATCTGAACTATCATCGACCTGGTTTTGTTTATTGATAAAGTCTAAAACATCATTTATTTTTTTTACGACTGCATCTACTTTTCCAGTAATTTTTTCAAAATCTTCAGAAATAGTCACTGTTATAGGAGAATCTGGTCTTTCTTTTAAAAGTTGTAAATTTACTCCCTGTAGAAAATTTGAAATATCATTAGATTCTGCATCTACTTCAAAACCATTTACCGTTAGAAACGCATTTTGTGCTTCACGATCATTATCGATCCAGATAGTAGAATTTCCATCCATAAAATATAACTCTGGAGTTTCAACTTCTACGAGTTCACCGTCGTTTTTAGCGTTAAAAATAAGCTTCCATGGATTATCTGGATCATACACATCCCTAATGACTGATGCCGTAATTGGAGCATTAGGATCATCATTAATTTTTCGAGCTACACCGTGTAAACTACTTTCCTCTTCATCTATGAAAATTTCATAGTTTTGATCTACAGTACTAACCGCAATAAATCCAATTCCTAAAGACTTTTCATCTGGGTTTTCAAATCCATTTGTAATTGCCCCTGTTCTACCCGCAAGACGATCAATTTCAATATTGAAGGTGCCTGTTTGAGCCACTTCTTTATCTACAGTGACGTTAATAAATCCTTCTCCATCTCCTAAATCAACTTTCAACTCTCTTAATTTTCTTACATTAGATATTTCATTAATTTCTTTTTTGAAATCAGAGAACATTCCTTTAAACTCGTTAAAAAGCTTGAGTTTTTGTTCTTGAGTTTTTTTTCTACCCTCAAGCGAACGAATAGGCTGAGACTCTGCCTCTATAATTTTATTAATAGCCTGTTGAAATTGCCCTCCAGAAGGGTCGAATCGCAAACCCACGGATCCTCCTGATCCTTTATTTCTAAAATAAGCCCTCTCATCCTAAGAGAACTTGTCTTTTTATTATGATAAGAGATGAAATGATTTCCAATCGGAAGAATTTACCTGGTGAAATGAACTCTTTTAAAATACATACTCCCCTGCGACTTAACAAGGTACTCTCCATGAACTCGAGGAAATCCCACATTGATGTATTGAAATTCTTTTTCCCCTATTTTTTTTCGATATTCGTCACGATCATGACAATGGCCTGCCACCACACAATCAAATCCTTTTGAAAAAAACTTTTCTGCGTACTGATGATATATTTCTATTAATCTAGAAATGGACTTTTCATCAGGGGCAAGACGTTCTTCTATACGTGTTTGAGAGGATCCGCGACTAAGCGTTCTTCCTAAAAAGTCAATAAATTGACCTGATGAAATTGCTACAAAACATTTAATCCAAATACTTCTCCAAAATTTTCTTAACAAAAGATAAGACTTATCGTGAGGATTTGCCAGATCACCATGAGTAATGATTATTTTTCGAGAATCATGCTCAAGAGCTACAAAAGAATCCACTATATTAATTGAAGAACTTTCTCCAAAAATTCCTTTTAAAAGAAAATCATGATTTCCTTCTATATAATAGAAGATCACTCCCTCTTTTGATTTTTTTTGAACGATAGAAATAAATTTTTCGAAATTTTTTTGATAAAATTGCTTGTTTCCGATCCAATGGTCAAAAATATCTCCTGCAAAAACAAAGAAGTCCCCACTCATTGGTTCATTTTCGATTAAATTTAATAAATCTTGATAGATAGAGTCTCTCGAAGATTCTATATGAAGATCAGAAATAACATAGACATCCATAAAATGAACATAACTGAGACATCAAAAAGATCCAAGAGGCATCAAATCTTTTTATCAATTAACTTTCCTTGAGAAACTTGTTCTTGAACAGCGGTTCGTAAATCAAGAAACTCTTCGCCACTCATTTGACGTATTTGCTTTCCTTGAGAATCAGATAACACTACTCTTAAGCCTGGAGTCACACTTGCGTGAATTCCTCTTTCTTTTGCAAACTTAGCGCTCTCAAAATTTTCAATCGCATCGGTTAATTCTTCTTCTGATAATTCTTTTTTTTCTGGTTCAGAGTCTTGTTTCTTTTGTTCTTGTTCAAGGTGTTCTTTAAAAGAGTCTTGAGCGTCTTTTTTAGACTGTATTTTATGAATTGAATTGATGAGTAAATTGCCGATTTTCACGTAAAAACCCTCTTAATAGCTTTACGGAATATTTAAAAGAAAAATGAAGTCATATTTTTGACAAAAAAAACCCCCTAGGCTCTCGGCAATCCTAGGGGGAATGGGCTTCTTAAACCCTTTTTGCACTATTACAAAAAGGATTTGGGCGCAATTTTTAAAACTTTTATAAGGGAAGAAAGGCATCAATGTCCTTTCTTCCCTTAAGTGTACCTAACTTAGATTAATTCCAAAGCTTTCATTGGCGCGACGTTTGCCTGAGCCAAAACTGAAATTCCAGTACTTTTTAGAATATTATGAGTGACCAATTTCGCACTTTCATCTGCAATATCAGTATCAATCACTCTTGATCTTGCTGCTTCTAAATTCTGTCTATTAATAGAAAGATTATTCACTCTTGATCTGAGTTTATTTTGTGCAGCACCTAATCGAGCTCTTGATCCACTCACTCGATCAATTGCATTATCAATTGAATCCAAAGAGTCTCTTGCAGAGCCAATACTTGAAGCCTCAATCCCATCAATTCCTAGAGCAGACGTAGTCACATCATTCTCGTCTATTGATAAATTGACTCGGTCGGGTTCCTTATTTCGAATTCCCACTTGAATATCAAGATCACCTTTGTCGCTTTCTCCATTTAACAAATTTGTTCCATTAAATGAGGTTACATTTGCGATGCGATCGATCTCACCAACAATGCTTTCTACTTCCGTTTGAATAAAACCTCGTTCACGGTCACCGACAGTATCTGAAGCTGCCTGAATAGAAAGCTCTCTTAAACGAACGAGCATATTTGCTATTTCATTAAGGCCACCTTCTGCAACCTGAACAAAAGAAATTCCGTCATTCGCATTTCTTTCTGCCTGATGCATTGAACGAATCTGTGCACGCAGATTTTCACTAATAGATAAACCGGCTGCGTCGTCACCTGCATTGACAATTCTTCGCCCAGTTGCCAATCTCTGATAAGATTTTTCTTGCTCTAAACTTCGATTTCGCACAACTCTTTGTGCTGCTAACGATGCAATATTTGTATTTACTCTCAAGCCCATAACAAACGTACCTCAATGGTTATCGTTTCTAAAAAGAAGCTTTGGAAACCAAAAGGCCGAGACAAAGTTCTCTTAGAAACAAAAGTTATTGTTTAGATCAAGGTCTTGAGAAAATATGAATTGAAAAAACTAAGCTGCTTTTTACGAATGAAAAAGACGAAACTTAGGCTATACCGTATCGATGAAAGAAAGCTTTTCTCTGCTTCTGACATCACCTCCCCGTGCATTCACGGAGACTTTGACCGTCACCAAGGAACCTTTCCTTGCTGACAATAAGCATATCGGAGCACTGCGTAAATACTTTAGTAAAAAAACAAATTTATCGTCTTTTGAGACCTGGTTTTACCCATAATCCCAAAAGACGAATGATATAAGAAAGTTATCTGTTCTCTGAAGCTTATCCTAGAAGCTGTAACGCTCTCATACTATTTTGATTTGCTTGACTGAGAACCGACACACCTGCAGAAGTTAAGATATTTGAACGAGTCAATTCAGCAGTCTCACTTGCAATATCGACATCATAGATTCGACTTCTCGCAGCTGATAAGTTCTCATCATAGATTTTTAAGTTTCTGATGGTAGACTCAAGTCTATTTTGTTGAGCACCTAGATCAGAACGATTTTCTACAACCATATCAATTGCGTTATCAATTGCTGCAAGAGACTCTTGGGAAGCTTCTCTTGAAAGCGTATTGAAATCTGCAAGACCTAAAGCATCAGTCGTTGAATTCGTCTTAGACGTATCCAAATAAAATCGATCGAGCTCTGGATCATTCATCGGACCTACTTGAATCTGTAGAACCTCACCACTTCCATTTAATAGATTTTTTCCATTAAACTCAGTACCATTTGCGATTCGATCAACCTCTTGTTTCAATTGCTGAACCTCTTTATCAATGTAAGATCGCTCTTTATCACCAATAGTGTCAGAGGCACTTTGAACAGCAAGCTCTCTAAAACGCACTAAAACGTTATTAATTTCATTAAAAGATCCTTCAGCAACCTGAATCATTGAGATTCCGTCTTGAGCGTTTCTTGCGTTCTGACGAATCGAACCAATGTTAGCTCTCATTCTCTCAGAAATTGCTAAACCAGCTGCATCGTCGGCCGCTCGAACAATTCGAGTACCTGCTGCTAGTTTCTCAATTGATTTTTGCTGAGAAATATTATTTTTTTCCAACGTCCGTTGAGCCGCAATCGACTGAACATTTGTATTTACACGCATACCCATAGTTTCCTCCTAAGTGCGCACCTCTTCCTGATGGATCACCCATAAGAAACCCCGTTTTCTCTTCTAAAAGGCGTAGGACTCCCCTTCAAAGTTCAATTTTGAAAAAATTCAAACGAACTTATAGATCCCCACTGACTTTGCAAAAGAGAAAATTTCTTATTGCGAAACCAACGACCAGAGGTCTGTTTTATTGTGACAGGAATTGCTGCACCCCTGCCAAAGCTTCAGGAAATACACTCACTCCCTATAGGATTTGAGTCTTCCATTCACTTCTTGTTACATAAACTAATTCGGTCAAGTATTAAGATTACTTTAGACTTTTTTAGTCAGGTATTGTTTTTTAATAGTTTCTATTTAAATTTCAATAAGTTAAAAATAAAATTCCTACGAATAAGTTTAGATTTTGAAAATTAGACCACTCGCATCATAAGGAGTGATTTTTCCTGATGTTAAATCTGAAAGAATTTCTTTTCCTTTTTTTGAAGAAAGAGATTCTTTAATTTTTTGAGTAAATTTTTCTAACAAGATATCTTCGATTTCCTCAGACAAAAAAGAAGTTCTCTTTTGATTTCTCAAATGGGACTCATCTAAATAGGATTGATGCTCTGAAAGACTCTTCATTACCGCATCAATTCCTACAGACTTAACCGCTTCTGTCTTCAATACAGGTACAGACCATTTTGCTTCATGGTCACTGTTCATACCCACCATTACGACAAGCTCTCTTACTAATTGATCCGCAGCAGGTCGATCTGATTTATTCACTACAAAAAGATCTGCAATCTCCATTAATCCAGCTTTCATGACCTGAATTGAATCCCCGCTCTCTGGCACTAGGACCACCAAAACAGTTTGTGCTAATTTCAAAATTGCCAATTCGGTCTGACCAACACCTGCAGTTTCTACAATAATTCGATCAAATCCCGCTGCATCCAAAGCCATAACTGCTTCTTTTGTCGAATGCGATAGTCCCCCATGTTTTCCACGAGTTCCTAAACTTCGAATATAAACTCCTGTATCACCATAATGCCTTTGCATTCGAATGCGATCTCCAAGAATTGCACCCCCAGAAAATGGACTTGAGGGATCAACAGCAATAACCGCTACTTTCTTACCTTCGGCACGACTCGCATAGATCAACTGATCAACAAGGGTAGACTTTCCTGCTCCAGGAGGACCGGTCACACCAAGAACCTCCGCTTTTCCTGTCAGAGGAAAAATCTCTTTCATCAACTCAGGAACTTCGACATCTCGGTTCTCAATCTTCGTAATGATTCGAGCAAGGGCTATGCGCTTCCCTTGCTGCATGTCTTTAACCCACATTTTTACGTCAAAAAGACTCTTATTCATCAATAAATACAAGAAGTTGAATTCTTGCCCTCCTGAGAATTACTATTCCTTAGAGTAGATGTAACATAAAATTCTCTTTGAGATGAACAGGTTTACAAACAATCAGACATCTTTTGAAAATACGAATGAAACTTGAGCCATAGAAAAACACTCAATTTTTAATTTCAATTAAAACTCTAGTTATTTTTCAATAACCTCAGCTGATTTGTTGGAATCTAACTCTGGAAGGGCTTCATTTAAAAAAGGATCACTACTTAACTCTGTTTCTAACTCAGCATCAATTTGATCTTCTAATCCAGCAGGAACACGAAGTTCCTCTTTTGGTTCTTTTAAATTTGTGTTGCTTTGTATTTCTACATTTTTAATTTCTGCCTGAGAAGCCTCTTTTTGAGGTTCTGACTTTTTCCATAAAGCATAAGGAGTAGAAATTTCACCATACTGATCTGATACTGCTTGTGGAGAAAGAACTAAGTTTTTATAAAAAACAGTTTTACTTAACTGAATATAATATCGAGACGCCCATCGAAGATAGCGTGGATCATGAAATTCTTTACGAAACCCTCGAGCGACTGGAACTAAAAACTCAAAAGCTTCAATAACTTCTTTCTGTCGTCCACGCCAAGTAGGGGTATTCTTTAATGTCTCATGAAGAGTGAAGATCTTATGATAAAAACACCAATGAAACTCAACTGGTTCATTTTTAATGAACTCTCTGGTGACTCTATATATGTCTTCATTTTTTTGAGTGACTACTTTTAGACTTTCAAACTTTTCATTACAACCTGCCAATTTTTCAGGTGTTGGAGAAGAAGCCTTATGAAAAATAAGCTCTAAATCTGCAAAATCAAAACCAACAGGATGAGGAGCATGAAGATACTCTGGAACTTCCGGTAATGGCTCAATAGGAGTCACCGGTGTCGACGAACACTGAACATGAAGAACCGAAAAAAACGTCAAAAAAACACTCTTCTTTATCTTATTTAAATTTATTTTCCTTCTTTTGTGGAACATTTCACCTACCTATCGGCAAATTTTTCACCTTATGAAACAAAAAATGAAAAAAAACGAAAAATAATTAAAAAGACAGGGGATGTGTCCGAAAAGTCATCTAGAGGAAGGAATCGTTTATACCACTATGAATATAAAAACCCACAAAACAGATAAACTCATTAAAAAGCGAGTGACTCTCCCCTTTCAGTTTTTGGGAAAGATAATTCTCCTCGTCTTGTTCACAACAAGTACCTCTACTTTTGCAGAAGAATCACCAGAGAACAAAGAAATCACTCCTGATCCAACTACGAAGTCTAAGCTCATTTCTTCTAACGAAGAACAAGATGACGAAAAGAAAAGAAGTTTTTACCAGGTCCTTGAAGATGTACTTTCTGATTTTGAGTATGATGTCAAAAGTGGCGATGTAAGGGGCTTAACTGATCTATCCGTTCGAAATGTCGTCACCAGTGAAAATGTTCCAGAATCCTTTAAGAGTCATTTAGAGTTACTCACAACTGAGCGAATTCTAAAAAACTCACAAACCAGAATGATTCAATGTATTCCATGTCGATCAAGAACAGCTCGTCTGAGTGGAAATAACGTTGTTATTTCGTCTCCAGAAAGTCACCCTGAGCAACTCGCTCGACTTGCAAAAAAACACTCTGTGAAACATTTTTTAGATATTGCGTTTGCCTATTTGCCCACAGGACTCTTACTCTCTCTCTATATCACTGATGCAGAAAACCAAACAATTATATGGTCTAGAACATATAATTCAGAAACTTCTCGTGCAGCTGCTTTTAGACGTGGAGTTGATTACTCACAAGTTGATCAAGCAAGACATCAAGCGGATTATGAACCCACTTTACAGTACCGAGTGATCCTCTATTATATGTTTGAAAGAAATTTAAACGAATACAACGGAACTATTGGTCTTGGTTTCCGCATGATGGAACGCTACGATAATCGAAAAAAAGAAGTTGGATTTGAATTAGACTACTTTAGAAGTGCAAGCTCTTTCTTTAGCACTTCTACAGATACATCCACTGTTGATGTGTGGAACGGATTTAATCTTTCTCTTCTTTTTATGCACGCCTGGAATCTCATCGGAAATTTAGAAAACTATAACAAAATTCGAGGAAGTATATTTGTTGGAATTGGTGGAACTTACACATCAGGGTTTTTAGGTGGATTGATTCGCGGTGGATATGAATGGAGACTTGGAAAACACTGGGGAGTCAATGCAAATATTGGGTACCGACCACCAGCAACTGCATTTTTAGATGGAACTGCTGTAGGAACCCTCACTGGAATTGAAGGAGGCGTGGGCGTAAGCGCACTATTTTAAGGATGAAATCGATGAAATATCTAAATAAAGGCATCACTTCTCTTCTCATTATTCTTATTGGAAATTCTTGTGCGTCTACAAAGACTGAAACCATTCCAATGATCGAAAATCCTTTTGGTAATTCATTCTTCGAAGGTGAAAAAGAGACAAATATCATATTGAGATCAAAAGAAGGACAGAAGTCAGTTGAAGTTGAACTTCCCAGAGAAACAAATCAAATGACTGAATTTGTAGTTCCAATGGATGCTACTCTAGTAGGACAAAGGACTCTTGCATCCAATCAAAAAAATCAAATTAACCCTGACTATAAAAAAATAAAACCCTCTACTGCAGATCACGAAATCATCGAAAAACTTCCAGAAGGCATTCCAGAGAATGACTGGAAGAGAAGTAATATTGAAAATGAACTAGGCCTTGTTACACCTCCTGAAGCTCAACCTAAACGTCAGTCGAGCTATCTAGCTCAAATCGACTACATCAAGCAACTCTATAGAAACAAACGATATGAAGTTGGATTACTAGAAACAGATGAAATGATTAAAAGCTACCCAACTGACCCCAAACTTTATGAAATGAGAGGAACGCTATTAGAACGTCTTGGCTACTCCGAATTAGCAATGCGATCTTGGGAACAGTCTGTTGAATTTGACCCTAATAATGAGTCTCTCAAAAAATTTATACAATCAAAAAAGAAAAAATTAACCTTAAGAGGGAGTAATTAAAAATGAAAAGAAAAAGGAATTTCTTCATTAAAATAACTCAATGGTCATTTTTATTCATCATAATTTTGGGAACATCAAAAGTTGCTCAAAGTGCATCTTTAAATTCAGACCAACTCAAAAGAAAGTCTATTTCTGAAGTAAAAAAAGTAATAGAACCTATTTTAAAAAAATACTGTGACGATCAATGTAAACTCCTTTCTTCACAAGCTCAGGTCACTGTTGCTGTTCCTGATGAACTCGAACCAGGATTTGACATTAATCTTCAAAATGGTGGAAATCCAGAAATTGAAGTAAGTGAAGTCAAAGTAAATTTACTCATTGGTGATTTAGTTGGACCGAACTCAAAAAAGAAACTCCTTGAATTAATAGATCAACACTTTGAGGACTTGCCATATCCAGTAGAAATTGAAACAAAAATAGCACACTTTC
This sequence comes from Pseudobdellovibrionaceae bacterium, assembly GCA_002722705.1. Lineage (GTDB taxonomy): Bacteria > Bdellovibrionota > UBA1018 > UBA1018 > UBA6935 > UBA6935. The sequence continues at coordinate 21,291 of PBMP01000084.1, forward strand.
CTCAACCCATTGCATCATCCAGAAAAGTAGCCGAAATTAAAGAAAGAATAAGTAAAGAATTTACCAGTGCCCTATCTGACTTAATTGGACGTTTCTGTCCTCAGCACTGTCTTCTCGGTGATTATGACGTTAAAGTAGATCCCGTCAATCCCGAAGAAGCCCAATATGGTTCTATTGGTGAATTTGTACAAGATGGTGATGTTGCAGTAAAAATCAATAGGATTGAAGGAACTATTCTTACAGACTCTAGTCTTTCTCCAGAGGAACAGTATGGTCTTTTAGAAATGGCTAAATTAAAAACAGGATTTCTAAAAAATGTATACCTAGATCACAAATCCATTTCTTTTCCTCAAGGACTTACTAACGGAATTGCTTCTGGAGTAAATGTATCTGGACGACGAGGACTTGCTTCTTCTACAAGTAAAGATTCTAAATCTCAGTCCAATTCAGAATTTTTTAAAAACAAACAGGATTTATTTACCAGCTCAAAAAAGTTTAATTCAAATTCTCAACTCAATCAAACAAATGAAAATAAAGAAAATAAAAGTGAGAAGTTTGTACACTATGAAAAAATAGAGCGTGTTGAAGATGGAGATATTGTTCAATCTCAAATTCAAGAATTTGAAATCTACTCACTTATTTTTGCAGTTTCAGTACTCTCTCTTCTTATTTTCATTGCTCTGGCTACCTATCGACCTAAAAGAGGACCTAATGAAAATATTCACAGATTTATTCAAGATGGAAAAAATCAATCCCCAGAAACAAATGAGTCATTTGCTAAACCTCCTTCGCGTTTAGAGAATATCAATTCCGTTGCAATTCGTTACGAAATTGAAAGACTACAATCAGAATTAACTCAGATTTTTGGTGAACAACCGAGAGTAGCGAAACAAGTTTTTTCCCGAATATTAACGGAAGAAGGAGTGGAAGTTACAGCTTGCTACATTGAACTTTTTGGAGAAGCAATTGTAGTCGACATGCTTCGTGACCCGAGCTTACAAACTGATCTATCAGACTTGATGGAGTATTACGCTAAAAACCCTGTAGAAATGGATGATAACGATAAGCTAGAACTTTTAAAAAGTCTCCACAACAGAACCATTGCAGCAAAAATGTTTATCTTAGGTCATCGATCCACCAGTCTATTTGACTTTCTTGCAGAAATGGACAAACTTCAAGTTCTTGAGTTGATTCGAAATGAATCAATAACAGTAAAAGCTATTGTTCTTACTCAGACTGACCCAATGAAAAGAACAGCAATCTATGCTCAAATGGATGAAGATACCAAAATGCGACTTCTTACTGAGCTTTCAAGAATTGATCACCTTCCAAAAGACTATATCTATAACGTAGCCGTAGCGTTAAAACGGAAAAGAAGTGACAATCCTAAGTTAAATACAGAAGCACTTCCAGGATCCGACGTACTTGTAAGTCTTCTTGAAAGAGCAAATATCCAGACTCAGAAAAGTGTAATGAGCATGCTAAATACAAAAAATCCGGATAGTGCTCACGCAGTAAAAAGTAAGTTAGTTTCTGTAGACACCCTTGCATACCTTAGAGATAACCACCTTCTTGAAGTCGTTCTTGGATTAAAACATGAAGAGTTAATTCGTTTCTTAAAAGGTTCAACCGAACATGTACGAAACGCGATTTTTGCTAAATCACCTCAAGAGCTTGTCATTGAACTTCAAGAAGAAATTGAAGGTCTTGATAACGTATCAAGAGATGAGTATCAAAATATTTCAAGAAAAATACTTAACAGAGTAAAAGTAATGGCTAACGATGGCAGTATCAATCTCATTGAAACTAATGAAAAAATGTTTGCTGCAGATCTAACACCAGAAGGCCAAAATCCAAATAACAATGAAGAATTTAAAAAGGTGGCAGGATGGTAAACAAAAAACAACCGTCAGTTGAATCTCTTAAGGAAGTCAGTCTTTTGCAAATTTTTTCAGAAACTGAAATCCAAGAAATTTTAGGAATAGGAAAACTCATTCAGTACGAAGCTCTATCTAACATTGTAATCGAAGGTGAAATGAGTTGGGGAATGTATCTTGTCATGGATGGTTCTGTAGGCGTATTCAAATCAAATCGAGTCTCAGGAAATACCTACGACGTTGGTCAAATTGATCGAGGTGGTTTTTTTGGGGAATTCTCACTTATTGATGACGGACCTCGATCTGCAACAGTACGAGCAACCACTGAATGTCTTTTATTCTATATTTCAAAATATTCATTTCAGGCTTTTTTAAACAAGTCGACCGAAAGAAAACTTAAATTTTACGAGAGTTGTGCTCACCATGTGGTGAATCGACTTAAGGAACTTGATGACAGTTACGTCATTACACAATATCAACTTTGGAAAACAGCTCTTTCTACAAAAGGCTCTTCCGAGGAGGCTGCATAAAATGAATTTTTCATCTCTTTTTGGTGTATTACTAGGTGTTGGAGTCATGGTCGCATCTCTCGCAGAGAGCGGGATGGACTTGATGTTTTTCTTAAATTTTCACGGGATAGTCATTGTTTGTGGAGGAACGCTAGCAGCAGCAAGTATTAGTTTTCCAATAAAAAAAATTATTTCTCTCTTAAAAATTTTCTTTTTTAGAGTTTTAGGAAAAAATAAAGTAAATTATCAAGAATCAGTTCAAACCTTACTAGACCTTAATAAAAAAGCTTCACTGGGTCTATCCGCATTGAAAGATTCAATTCCCAGTATTCGTCACCCTTTTTTAAAAGAAGGAGTTTCTCTTGTAGCAGCAGGAGTTCTTACAGAACAAGAAATACGTTCAGTTCTAGAAGAAAGATTAAAAACAGTTGAAAAAAAGTATATGAGTGAAGCAAACATGTTCAAAAGCATTGGAAAATTTCCTCCTGCATTTGGACTACTTGCAACCACATTAGGAATGATCGCTCTTCTTCAACAACTAGGGAAACCTGGGAGTGAGAAACTCATCGGGCCAGCAATGTCTATTGGACTAGTTGGAACACTTTATGGAATCTCTATTGCTAACTTAGTTTTTCTTCCTATAGCAGAAAATTTGACTGAAAGAACTGAAGAAGAAATTGCTCTTCGACGAATGATGGTCGAAGGTGCAATTTTATTAAAAAAACAAGTGAATCCACTTGCAATGAAAGAAAGTTTAAATTCTTTTCTTATGCCAGAAGAAAGAATAGAGAGAAGGGTTGCTTAACTTGTCAATTTCAAAGTTTTTAAAAAAAGCACGACAAACTCAAGAAGAACTCGCTCACCAAAAACCTGAAGTGAAGTCTTTGAGAAAAGGAGAGGACGGGGACGAAGCCATCTGGTTAACTTCATACGCTGACCTGATGACACTCCTTTGTGCATTTTTTATTATGATGATGAGTACAGCTAATTTTGATACACCTAGATATGAAAAAGTAAAGGAAGGATTAGCTAAACACTTTGGTGGAGATTATGAATCCGCGGGAGAACAAACTGCTAAATTTGTATCACAAGTGATTCAAGAAGCAGGCATTGAAAAAGATGCTGTTGTTTTTTCAGATCCAAATGGAACGACGATCACTTTTCATTCTACGTTCTTTTTTGATACTTTGAGTGCAAACATCAAACCAAAGGGAATGGACATTTTAAAAAAGCTCACGATCGCTCTACTCGGACGTCAAGACGCTGAACAAAAAAAATATAAAATTGTAGTTGAAGGCCATACCGATGGTCGACCTATTCTCAGCGGGATCTATCCATCGAACTGGGAGCTTTCTGGAGCACGCGCATCACAAGTACTTAGACGTTTTATTGACACCGGATTTGATCCCACTCAACTTCTTGCAATTGGATATGGATCCACTCGACCACAAAAAAAAGAACGTAATCCTGATGGAAGTTGGGATATCAATGCTTTAGATACAAATCGTAGAGTTGTTTTAAAAGTATTAGAACCTCATGTAGAAAATATTCCATGGGACTCTCCTTCCCTTCAAAACATTGACTCGACCTCTAAACCAAAAAGAGAGATCAGCTCCACTCCTTCCGGAAATTAATGCCCATTGTTGATCTTTTTACAATAAGAGATCCTATTTATAGGAATATTTCTATCTTTGGCAAGGAGTAAAAAATGAAAGTGACTTGTCCTCACTGTTCAAGTGAAATGCATGTAGAAAAAAAACAAAGTCCTAATGGGTGGACTTTCACACGCTGTATTCAATGTGGCGGATTTTCATGTATAAAACAATCCAATCATACGGCAATTAAAGTAAATTCAAATTTAAAACAACCCATGGAATTTCATGAAATTCGTACACAACCGACAATAAAGCCTGCTCAACCTAAAAGGACAATTTCAAAAGCTACCCCTCCTCCTTTTAGAGAAAGGATGAATAAACCCAAAATCCAAAAAGAAGTAAAGTCTGTTTCTAAAGAATCTTCTTTTCCTGAACCATTACCAGAAATTAATATCATGCAATCATCAAAAACAGATCAAATTCAAACTTGGGTCCAAAAAAATATCATCACTGTATCACTCAGTATTTCTGCTGCTTTGACCATCATCAGCGGAGCTTATCTTATTTTTAGAGTTGAATCAGAAAAACCACAAATTTCAATGAGTCGAGTAGAACTCACTCCTGAAGTCAAAAAAAATACTCCCATTCAAACAATTCAATCTACACAAGCAAGCTCTAAAAGAAACACTGAAAATAAAATAAAAAAACAAAGGATATCCCCTAAAATTGAAAACCGTTTTTTTGTAAAAACAACAGTTCCAAATGTAAAAATGCGTTCTGGACCTGGACTTCACTATCCTGTCATTAGTCGAATCAAAGACAGCACTACATTTGAAGTGATTTCATTTAAAGATCGGTGGTTTCAAATTAAAAACACATTTTCTGGGCGAAATCAAACCGCTTGGATTAGGAATGATCATCTAAAGAAAGCTTCGGTAAACACTTCCAGATAAGAATCGTTTTAGATCGATAGGAACCCCGATTCACCTCTAAAGATGGAATAGATTCACAACTGGCCTTCAAAAAAGAAGGTGGAGCATTATATCGGTGATCTCCAAAAAAGAGAGTCTTTTTCAAAAGAGTTAAATCAAATACAGGATCTTTAACAATACGAGGAATTGACCAATCAAATCGTGCACCTTCTTTCCGAGGCACCCAAACTGAAACTCCATACTCTCTCAAAGCAAATCCAGCTTGTGATGCGGTCTGATAACGATTCCCTGCAAAGCCCCACTCATCTAATTGATATCCTAAAGACTTTAAATGAGAAGGAAGCTCTCTCCACCCTTCTAAATCACCCGTTACGTCCCACAAAGGATTCCAAGGACGATCTGAAAAAGCTTTATGAAAAAACGGAAGAATCGGAAGATGAGCCGATAAAAAAACAAAAACAATTACTAAAGCAGAAAAACTATTTTGAATACGAAACCATCTCCGATTAGAGATATTTTCCAAAATCCAAAGAATCCATAACGGAATCCAAGCAGCTAATGTCCAATGAAGCTTAAACTCTGCTCGAAGAGGCTGTAGAAAATAAACAATTAAAGGCGGGAGAGCTAAAAACAATAAATAAAGAGCTCCTTTGTTTTTCTTTTTTAAAAAAAATACAGGTAACTTTAAGCTAAAAAGAAAAAGAACAGGACCAGCTAAAATGATCTGAATCCCCCAAAACCTCAAATACCTCAGCCAAGAGATCTCTCCCGCATGCCTCCCCATAAACTGATATTTGAGAGCAATCCATTCATGTGCTGAATTCCAATAAATAATAATAGACCAAGAAAAAATAAGGCCTAAGAAAAGGGCAAACCCTCCATAAAAAGTAGTACGAACTCTCTGAGTTTCGTCAGAAAGAAAAAACCATGATGCAATAAGGCTAGGTAGAATTAAAACTCCAGAAAATTTGGAAAGATTCATCCCGGCAAATGAAAAAAGAATAACAAAAAAAAGTAAAAGAGAGCGACGCTCGATCCACTTTCTTCCAACTAAAAGAAGAATTCCCCAAAAGAAAAAGAGTGGAATATCAGGAACCATCATCCAAGATCCCACAAAAAGCCCAGGTAAACTTATCCAAATCCATTGATGAGAAAACTTTAAAAGATCTGGTTTCCCTTCATTGAGTACATAAAATCGAGTAACCCAGACCAGAAACAGAGAAGTTAAAATAGCCGGCAATCGCACACTAAGGTCCCCAAAAACCATAGTCACAATCTTAATCCACCAGGCGACCATGGGGGGGTGAAACTCACTGCCTAAAGACCACTGTCGTGACAGAATCCAATAATAGGCTTCATCATCTGAAAGCCCTAATGAAAATGAGTGGGCAAATAAAACGAGTCCAAAGAAAAATAAAAAAGAGATAAATGATTTATTCATTTTTTAACCTAAAAAAATTGTTTTTTACTTTCTTTAGAAGGAAGTCCTTGTAAAGTGGGTGGAACCTCAAACTCAATCACCGTTTTAATTCCGTTTTTAAACTGATTCCAATACTTTAACCCTTTAGAGTAATCTGCAGAAGGTAGCTCAAGAGTCAATGTAGGAATGGATCGCTCTTGTCCTGCGTAATTTCCTAAAGATCCTGGATAAAATCCTCCCGATCGCGCATTCACCTTTGATCGAAGCTGAAGGCATTTTTTTACGTATTCTTTTGGAAATTTAGCAAGTGAAAGAATATTCGGTCCATCGTAATCCATAAAATTTAGAGGTGCGTGAACTGAAAGAATTTTTTGAGGTTTAAATTTTTTAATCAAAGCAATCTGAAACCGAGTTTCTGGTTCAGAATTTGCTTGTTTTCCAGGGTAACGACGTGGATTTGAACGAAATTTTTTTTTCCATAATTCAATTGCATCATCATTCCAATCCGCTGTTGGAAAGTTTCTATTTACATCTACTTTATTGGCATTCACTCGAGTTTTTCTTTTTCTAAAAAAACCATCCGGATTAACAAGAGGTGCTAAAATCACTCTTTGATTAGTAAACGAAGAAGCATGTTCTTCCAACCAATCGGTCAGGCGTAAACCAATATAGAGCGGGGTAATTTCATCAGAATGAACCATCGTAAAAATAAGAGTTGTATTTTTTGCATTCTCTGGACCATAAGTTAAATAAGTGAGAGGACGGTTTTGAACCGATTTACCTAAAACTTTCCAGTCTAATTTTTTGCAAGAATCCCATTTCCATTGATAAAAATGAATCGAATGTTCTAAAGAGTGGCACCATTGTTTTTTCTCTTTAGAGCTCATTTTAGGAGTCACGAGCGACTTTATTTTTTCTTTTAGTTTTGCTGGCCCCGAAGAAAACCCCATATTAAAAAAACAAATAAAAAAAAAGCACACTAAAATTAATCTCATCCTTAAGCTCTCTGTCGTTTCCTTTTCTTTATCATCCATTTCATTACAAAAAATAAAATACCCAAAAAGATTGCTCCTGCAATCCCATGTTCAATCCCTTGGATAATACGAATGACACGATCAACCTGATCACCAAAATAATAAACGCTATAGATGATTGATGGAACAGAAATCAAAGCCGCAACTCCATCAAATAAAAAAAACACTCGATAAGGAAGACCTAATGTACCTGCTGAGAAAAAAGCGGCGGCCCGAAATCCAGGCATAAATCGAGCAAAAAATATCAATCGGTTTCCCCTCACCCGAAGGCTTTCGGACATTTTTTCAAACTTAGCTGGTGGAATGATTTTATGAAACTTTTTGTTTTCAGTCAGTCGAACACCATACTTAGATCCAAGATAAAAAATCATTGAATCACCCAGCATCACCCCCAACATGCCGATGGCAATCATGACATATACATTTGCCTTTCCATAATAGGAGAGCACACCTGCAGCAAATAAAGTAATGTCTTCAGGAATCGGTATTCCCAAGCCACAGGCAAGCAATATTCCAAAAACGAAGAAATAAGGGATAGGAGCATTAAAACCGAGAAGAAACTTCAATAAACTTTCCATATGAGCCTTTCGAATTAGCAAATCATACAACTCAACCCAAGTTATTTCTTCAAAAGATCCTCTAAAGGATGGGCTTGATGATACTCGTCTACCAATGTTCCTAAATCTACATGAGTATAGCGCTGGGTGGTTGATAATTGTGAATGCCCTAACATTTGTTGAATGACTTTTAAATCTGCCCCTCCTGCAAGTAAATGTGTAGCAAAACTATGCCGAATCGAATGAGGACTCAAATTTTTAGGTAATAGACCTATTTCATCAGATAAAGAATATAACTTTAAAAGGTATTTAGAAAGAATTCGAGCAACACTCCTATTTGAAAGAGGGCTATATCTATAATTTAAAAAAACTTTTAAATTCACTTGTTCTAATTTTTTTAACCAATTCAGATAGGAGCCAAGTGCTTCTAAAGCGGAGGAACCAATAGGAACCTCTCTCTCTTTCGTCCCTTTACCGATTACTCTTACCCACCCTTTTTTAAAATCTATAGAATCCCAAAATAAACCAGTCACTTCATCAACTCGAAGACCAGCACCATACATCACTTCAAAAAGAGCTCGATCTCGGACTCCTAAAAATGTGGACTCATCCATCAAATCAAGAAGACTAAGCATTTCTTCAATTCCAAAAAAACGAGGGAGTGGTTTTTGTACTCTGGGAGAGGCCCACAATAAACTTAAGTCTCGTTCAAAATCGGTATTTCTTCGTAACCAACGACTAAATTGTCTTAAGGTCGATACCTTTCGAGCGAGCGTTGAAGATGCACAATGACCCAATTCATTTGAAAGGAAAGTTCGAATTAATTTCCGATCAATTTGATTCAGATCTTTAACTGTTTGAATTTGTTTGGATTCTAAAAAAAGAACCCAAGAATTTAAATCATGCTCATAGGCTCTTAGTGAATGCGAGCTCCTCCCCTTTTGCCTGAGCTCAGACAACCAACGTTCTGTAAATTGAGCGAGATTCATGGATTTATTTTCTCAAAAAAACAAAGATCATCCAGTTATCCACAACTTATCCACACTTTATCCACATTTTAAATAAGTTAACCACGAGCAACCATTGATTTTCACTCCTAAATCAAAGACTTATCCACAATTATCAACATCTGTGATAAATAATGCTTTATGTCAAAAGTACAGATTCATATCGTTGGAAGCGGACTTGCAGGTTCAGAGGCTGCTTATTTTTTAGCCGAAAGAGGAATTAAAGTTTGTATTCATGAAATGCGTCCAAAAAAAATGACAGAAGCTCACCAAAGTGATCAATGTGCAGAATTAGTCTGCAGCAACTCTCTTAAATCCAAAAATCCTATTTCTGGACCAGGAATGCTCAAAGCAGAGATGAATCACGTTGGCTCTCTCATTCTTCAGTGTGCAGAAGCCAGTCAAGTTCCTGGCGGAGAAGCACTGACTGTAGATCGGGATATTTTTGCTCAACAAGTCACCCAAAAATTAGAAAGTCACCCAAATATTGAACGCCGTCTTGGAGAAGAAATCACAGAACCTTTTGAAGATGCTCCGACCCTATTTGCGACAGGCCCTCTCACTTCAGAAGGGTTGAGTCAGTGGATTGCTTCACAAACAGATACTGACGATCTTTACTTTTACGATGCAATCGCCCCAATTATTGAAAGTGATTCAATCGATCCAGAATATTCATTTCTCGCAAATCGCTACGGAAAAGGCGAAGAAGTTGCTTATCTCAACTGCCCGATGAACAAAGAAGAATATGAAAAATTTATTGATGAACTTCTAATGGGAGAAAAAGTGACTCCAAAAACATTTGAGAAAGAAAAATTTTTTCAAGGATGCCAACCCATTGAAGCAATTGCCGCATCAGGAAGAGAATCTCTTCGCTTCGGTCCGATGAAACCAGTAGGCTTAGAAAATCCAAATCGTCCTGAAGAAAAAGCCTATGCGGTGGTTCAACTTCGCCCAGAAAACAAAAGTAGAACCGCTTATAATATGGTGGGATTTCAAACTAAACTAAAGTACGGCGAACAAAAAAGAATCTTCAAAATGATTCCAGCACTCAGAAATGCAGAATTTTTAAGACTGGGATCAATCCACAGAAACACTTACGTGTGCGGCCCAAAAGTTTTTCGGCCTGATCTCTCTCTAAAAGGGGCTCCTTCAGTGTATCTTGCCGGACAGATTACAGGCGTCGAAGGATACCTTGAATCTGCTGGCTGTGGCATGCTTGTGGCCATGTTTATTCTTCAACGAATCAAAGGAATTGAACACGACGCTCCTCCTCCAAATACAGCTCTTGGCGCTATGCTTCACTACCTCATTCATTCAGACTCCAAAAATTATCAACCTACGAATGTCCACTTTGGCCTCTTCGATCCCCTTTACTTTGACGGACTTTCAGGTCAGAAACGTAAAGCCGTAAGAGAAAAAATGGCTCAACAGTCGCTAATTAATTTTAAAAAATGGTGGTCTTCGACTAAGATTCCGGTAACGTCTTCACAACTTCAGGAACTAAAAAAACATGCCCTTTCACTATAAAAAAAATTTTCTAGGTCCTCTTCTTGTCGCTCTTGCGGCAGCCCTTTGGGCAACGGATGCTCTCTTTCGAGTCCCTACATTACAAAAAATAGACGCTTCTCTCATTGTTGCCTTAGAACACCTTGTGGTGTTTCTTCTCTTTTTGCCTTACGTCTGGTTTAAACGAGAAGAATTTTTCAAATTGAAGTTTTATGACTGGATTGGATTAATGGTGATTGGAAGTGGTGCCTCTGCCATCGCTCTTCTTCTTTTTACAAAAAGTTTTCAACTCATTAATCCGAGCGTCACTATTCTCATTCAAAAAATACAACCTATTTTAACCACTTTACTTGCGCTCATTTTTCTTCAGGAAATACCAAGCCGGGTGTTTTTAATAGCGGCTCCTATTGCGATAGCTTCAGCAGCTGTTCTTTCATTTCCAGAATTAAATTTCCCGTCATTTTCTGAAGAATTAGATGCAAATTCAAAAGGAGTACTCTTTGCTCTTACTGCTGCCTGCCTATGGGCAGTTGCGACTGTCATTGGAAAGAGCGTCCTTAAAAGAGTGAGTCCGATTGTAACTACATTTTGGAGATACTGGTTTGGATTAATTACCTTGATCCCATTTGTTTTTCTAAGCCCAACAAATCATTCTTTAGAACTTCTATCAGAAATCTCGACAGTCCAAGCCATCCTTTTTATTGCAATCATTCCGGGCTTACTTGCCATGACACTTTACAACTACGGAGTTAAATACACTCAAGCAAATATCACTGCTTTTGCTGAAATGATTTTTCCAGTAACCGCCGTCATTCTAAACTGGGTTTATCTAAAAGCCCAGCTTAACTATGTTCAACTTGGTGCTGGAGCAGCCCTTGTTTTGTCTATTGCCTTTATTTTCGCTAAAGGAGATCGACCAACAGAGGAAGTCCCACTTCCTGAGGATCCAGAAGATTATTTTCCCCCGGTTGAAAAAGACTTTCAACCCAACCAATCTTCTGAAGAAAAAGATCAAACTGAAAGCTAGACTTTAAATTCCTTTAATATGGTAGCGAACACTTGTCACTACTTTTCCTTTCTTAAACAACAAAGCTGCTCGAATCAAAAAAGCAGTTTGGTTGTGCAAAATTTGATGCCACCAATGAGCTGTCACAAATTCAGGAACAATCACTGTAATGATTTCACTGTGTACCGTATTAGATAAATCATCAACATATTCCAATAGGGGTTTTATGATCGATCGATAAGGAGATTTTAATACCACAAATGGAATTTCATGCGCCCACTCTTCCCAAGCTTGTTTCACGCGCTCTGTTGCTTGAGGGTCTATTTCAACATAAACCGCCCGAACATCATCTGATATAGAAATTCCATATCGGAGTGCTTCAACAACTCCTCTATGAACACCTGAAATAGGAATCACGACTGTATGCTTAACAGGATTCATTTTACTTGGAGCACTCTCCTCCATCAGAGACAGCTCTGCTCCAATCGACAGATAATGTCGATTAATTTTATAAAAGATAAAAACACAAAACGGAATTAAAAGGACAACAATCCAAGCCCCTTCAGAAAATTTAGTTGCTCCAACAACAAGCATTACAATGAATGTAGTCACCGCACCTAGGGCATTAATAGCAAACGCTCTCATCCACCCTGGCTTCTTATGTTTAAGATGATGTTTTAACATTCCCGCTTGTGAAAGAGTAAATCCCAAAAATACACCGACCGCATAAAGAGGAATAAGCGAATGTGTTTCTCCTTGGAATAAAATAACTAGAATCGCAGCCGCAATACTGAGCCAGATAATACTATTCGAATAGACCAGTCGATCTCCGAGAATAGCCATTTGTCTAGGTAAAAAGCGATCATGTGCCAGGACTGCTGCCAACCAAGGAAATCCATTGTAAGAGGTATTAGCCGCTAAAACCAAAATCAAAGCTGTTGAAACTTGAATGACATAGTAAAACCAGTTTGTCCCAAAAACGGCTCTCGCCAATTGAGACACTGCCATTTCTCCACCTCGAGGAACAATTCCATAAACATGAGAAAGTGCAGTAATACCAAAAAACAAAACCACCAAAAGAGCTGCCATCCAAGTCAATGTAATTTTTGCATTGGTATGAGCAGGAGCTTTAAAACTAGGCACTCCATTAGAAATCGCTTCAATTCCTGTTAAGGCCGCACAGCCTGAAGAAAAGGCCCTAAAAACTAAAAACATAGCTATTGGAGGATAACTGTCATGAAGAATAGGGTGAGCCTGAACAGCTTGTCCAGTCCAGATTTTCCAAGCTCCTACTCCCATCATGACAAAGAAAGAAATAATAAAAATATAAGTTGGAAAAGCAAAAACGGTTGCAGACTCCCTAATTCCTCTTAGATTCATCCACGTAATGAGTCCGATAACAATCACTGCGATCATCACCCTAAACTCATACACTTCAGGAAAAGCAGATGTAATTGCAGAAACTCCAGCAGCAACTGAAACAGAAACCGTTAACACATAACCAATAAGTAAAGCAGCTCCTGCAACCAATCCAGAAAGAACACCAATATTCTCTTTGGCAACGACATAAGCTCCTCCTCCATTTGAATAAGCCTCGATCGTTTGACGATAAGATGCAGAAACAATAATAAGAAGAATACCAATCGCGATCGCCACGGGCACAGACCATGCGAGAGCCGCAGCTGAAACGGCTGCAAGCGGGATCAGAATTTCTTCAGTCGCGTAGGCAACAGAAGAAAGGGCATCTGAAGACAAAACAGCCAATGCCTTCCATTTTGAGATCTTCTCTTCGGACAATCGATGACTCGGCATCGGTTTACCCACAATCATTTGCTTTAAACGAGTAAAAATCATTTTCTTTTTTTACGAATACTCGAAGCAAGAGGCAACCAAAAAGACTCAACTTTAAAATCTTTTATTATTTCAAATAGTTAAATCCTAAAGTGGGCGTTGTTGCATAATTCGCGTCATAGATGAGGGAATTCCTAGAAATCCCATAGATTTACGTAACATCCCTGAGCGGCATTCCTAATGTAGTCATTTTA
>PBMP01000085.1 GCA_002722705.1 Pseudobdellovibrionaceae bacterium
ATAACCGGGAGCCCCTTCGGGCTCCCGCTTTATTCACTTCTACCGCTAAGCGAGCTGGGGGTGGACGATCTCGCGACTCGTCTTGACCAGTCTCAGTAAATCCTTCACCATGTCATCCTGACGTCCGTACCGTAACCAGTTCGGCGTCTGGCTAACAATCTGCCGACACGCCATCACCGTTGCCACTGTGTTACGGTGCTCACAATACATGTCGTCACCACAGATGTCATCAAGTGTCTTCTTCAGACTCTCTTGATTCCATATGAGGTTATGTATTGCACTCGGGAGTTGCAGCGCTTTCTCACTACGAACCACTTTGAGTGATTGATTAAACCGAACCATCTCAGCTTCCTGGTACGATTGCAGTTTGGTCAGCTGCATGAAGAGTGTAGTCAGAAAGAAGATTCGCTTGGCATGCGTTGTTAAACACGCAGAGACCACCTTCAGCATCATCTTTGTGAGCAGGTGCGATCCTTTCATATACCAGACTTTCATGGTTTAACCTCTAAGGTAAGATTTATTAAGGTAGAATTATCCGAAGATTCGAATAACAACAGGCCCAGATTCCAACATCGTCTTTTGTCTCAACCACCGTGGCATAGCGGAAAGCACTGTCACTTTCACGCCAGGTGACGAGCTTGACCTTAGGATCATTTGCTGCGATTGCAGCAAGAGTGTTTCGATCGGGCGTATCCAATCCTACCGACAACGTTAACTCAGCGACCGACCTTTCCTTGGCGATGTTGTAATACGCATCGACCTCCATGGAACGGGTGGCACTGTTTATCGTCGGTTTCAACTGCGTTTGCGTCTTGCTGCCCTTTGTAACACTGTCGTAAAACAGATCCGTCAGATCAGTGACCACCAGCGACTCGCCGTCTTTTCCATCAAGGTATTCGTTGAGGATATCCGACAAGTGCGATAGCGTCACTATACCATAGTACGCGAGGTGCGCCGGCTGCTTGACCTCGGTCATCAGCAATCCGTTGGGCGCTGTTATGTGGCCGCGCTTGGGGATCGTCCCCAGGAACAAAGAACCGTAGCGTTCCAATTCTTGACGCTGGGCACCATTGTTGATAATGGTCATGTCCCCAACGATGAAGTTGTTCCAACCGTCGGCCGTGGTGATGTTCTGGAACTCACGAATGGCTTCAAGTGCCGCATCGGGTTCTTTCAGGTAAACAACGCCATGGGATGTGTCAGCGATGGGTTTGCCTGGTAGATCAGATTCGTTGCCGATGTAGTAGACGTAGCGACCATCGGGAGAACGCTCCGACTCCGGCATGTTCGTCATGAAGTACCAGCAGTTCAGGGAGAGCATGCGGTTGTGGCCATTGGGCGACGACCAATAACCCTTCGCCGGAGACACGATCAGTTCGCGAATCGACTTACCTTTGTTACCAGCGATAATTGCTTTGCTGGCTTTAGTATCGACATTCTCATTACCGAGATCGCCACTGTGTCCACGGACCCAGCGCCACTTGAAAGACACGCCTTCTTCTGTCAGCTTGCACACCAAGCCATGTGCTTCTTTCCAGTGGGTCAAGTTGCTGATCTCTGTGCCATCGGACTTGGTCCAACCCGAACGCTCCCAGTTCTTGACCCAATGTTGGATTCCATCGAGAACGTATTTGCTATCGATCAGAAACCGGACGGACACAAGGCGTTTGTCTTGTGGTCGTTCGTCGATCCAGCGGAGCGCTTCCAGCAAGGCTGTCAACTCCGCTTCATTGTTGGTAGATTCGGGTATGAGACTACCAAATGCGTCGATGTATTCGACCGGGGTAATCGGAATGATCTTGAGGCCAGCATCCAATGCCATCAAAGGCATCTCTTTGGCTACGACGTAACCGTAGTTCGTCATGGTGGCCAATCGGCACCCAGTCCCTTGCTTGGGTTCGACCGAGTGATATACGTAACCGTGTACGCCCCATCCGCCAATGCCACGCGACGGTTTACAACCACCGTCGGTATAAATGATCGCTTCAAACGGATGTTCAGCGACAACGTTTTCTTTCTTGGCCATGTTCGCCACCTTATCTGGAAGTATCAACTAATGGCGCGCTGCCGTAATATCTTACTCGCACGTTAATCGATACCGCTCGTATGCTTCGGCTATGATTTTGTTCTGCTGTCTGACATGGTTCCTGAGTTCCCGTATGTGGGATAAAAGGATGTTTTCAACCTCGTCGGGACTCGATGCTGATGTCGACATAACCGCTGGTAGACCAGGCATTGCTGGGAGATGAGGCAAAATGAATTCACCACATCCTGGGTCAGTGGATTCAGCCGCGCCTGATCGCTCGTACGTGATAACCGTGACCTTCTCTCCGACTTCTCTGTCGTTAAAGTCCGGGAGTTGCATGGTGGTTACACAACTGGTTCCTGTCAATGCCATTGATAATGTAGCGAGCTTGATAACGGTGTTCATCAGCGCGACCTTTCTTCGTTACGTAGTTCATTTAACTTGTCCTGGATGCTGGACCGCGTACCGGTTCTCCTTGTAGGCGGTGTAGGAGTGCTCCTAGCTCTTTGTTCCAGCGTGGCTAATCTAACAATCAGTTCACCGCGCTCTTCTTCAAGCTCGTCGACTTTCCCCCGACATTGAAGTAACTCCGCTTCCATGTCGGTGACGCGTTTGTTGTATTCGTCCGTCCTGTAACGATGGATGTCTCTATCGTTTTCGATAGAGGACAACTTGACCTCTAACAAGGTCTTGGCGTACAATGCGTCTTGTAATTCTTTGTTCTTTTGAAGCGCTTCATCCGTTATGTAAAGAAAGATCAGAAACATGGCAACGAGAGCCAGAGACAACATAACAGCCGTCTTATTTCTCCTGGCTTGTAACTTAACCTCTTCCTTGTTACCTATTAACAATTCCTTCAGGAAGGGCCACAGAATCGCCATGCCTTTGAGTAGACCGACTAGCATTGGCTTTTCCTCCCCAATGGTATAGGTTTGCTTCATAGTCATAGCGTCACATGAGGTCGAGACATGTACAATCTTAAAGGTTTTCTAAGCATCGCTGCGTATGCTGACAACGCGGTCGGTGTGGTAGCACCCATCGGCGAGTTGTCGACGCTGTCCAGCACGTATGCGAAAGAAAAAGGACAATACACCAGTGAAGCTACACCCAATGTCGAACTGGTTACCTTCAGCAGTAAGCAAGACGACACACTGGTTCCTGTACCCGCCGCCATCTCCAACCATGTTCTTTCGGTAGGTGAGTACATCTACAATCGGTCCGTCACAGGGGCCATTGGTCAGGACTCTGAGAACTTCCTGCTGAACCTGGTCAACGAGTTTCCATCCACCATGTTCCAGCTCACCTGTGGCGAGTTTGTGACCGATGGCACTTACTGGTTGCCAGAGTGGATCTCTTGGAAATACACCCCAGACCAAGGCGACACCACGATCAAGATCTGGTTGGCCGACGAATCCTTCGCTCTCCAGTACGACGAGTTCGAGGTGGTGGTCGTACCACCCGTTATTCCCGTTGACCAGTTGTACAACGGGTACAATACGGTAAAGGCGTTGATCGACGCATTCACAATGCCTGTGCTGTCACGAAAGATCGAGGTTGCCCGGGAAGAATACCCCTACACCAAGTTCCAGAGTGACATGTATGACTGGGTCGATCAGAACGATCCAGAGACCACCATCCCCACGCCTTGGACCGTTCTGGTCTACGGTATCGCCGGCGACAACATCGACGTCATTAAGACGGCACTTCAAGATTGGATTCTCGAGAATTCGGTCCATACCCGCGAAGAGTGGGTTGAGGTCCTCCCTGATCTGTTCCGTCGCACCGAGTTCGTCATCTGTCCTTTCTGGGACAAATACAGCGTCCCTAACCGCACCACGAAGGTTGGTCTGTATTCGCCGCAGAGCTCCTTTGTAGAGTCGATGGCGTTGGGTAAGCGTACCGCTGTCGGGTACCCGCCTGCTCACGTGGAAGCACACTTGAACTCATCCGCGTTCATGTATCGGTCTATCGGTTTCACCTCCATTGGTGGCGAAGAGAACCGAGACGATCTGTTCGAACTGTATCAGGTCTTCTCCGACTACATCACTGTGTCCACCGATTCTCCCGACTTCAACCGCATGGACCCGGTAACACAGCGCTGGGTGGAACTCATCTACGAAATGCTACCCATCGCAGAGTACATGACGGAATTTACGTCCGTACCAGTTGGTATGAGTAAGTTGATCCGGGGTGACATTCTCTACCTGGTTGCAAGTTACCAGGACATCCAGTATCTGGTGGTGGCAAAGTCATCCCTGGTTGACCTGGGTGATATTGAGATTCCAGATCCGGTTGATCCGGAACTGCCGGAAGAAGTCGACACCAGCAACTGGCTAACCGACAATGCTGATAACCCGCTGCTGAACACAGCAGGTGAGGTTCTGATTGGATTCGAGACGCCGCCAACCATGCCCAGTGAGAACTACCTCATTGGAGTCAATGGCGACATCCTTACCTATCTCAACGGTGACCTTTTGACGGGTCCAGCGTCTTGACGCGATTTGGTTAAAGAGGATTAATCATGAGTGAATTAGACAACGCTAAGACGCACGTGGTGCTGGGGACGGGCAATCCCTCCGCAGCGCCGACTGAACGTTCGCAGCACTACATCAACACGAGCACCAAAAAGACCTGGTTGTCCAAGGGGACCGATAGCGTCGCCGACTGGGGGACGCCACTGGTGGATAGTAACACGCCCATTCCGGATGCGACCCCGGTGAAACACGAGCGGGTTACGTACTTGCTGGGTGAGGATTTCTACGGTGACTTTGTTAACGTCGACCGTAGCTGCATGAACATGCTTGGCAAGTTCATCACCATTGAGATCAACCCGGATTCTACCACTATCCCGGATGAAGAGTCTGATAGAGTCGGACTATTTATAATCGGTAGCGATGTTTCACTGGAGATACAAGAGGGATCAAACTTCTTCCTCTTCAATAAAACAAACATCCCAATCACTGTTGCCGGTAGCGACTACAACCAGATTAGACAACCGACTCCAGACGAAGGCGACGCGGTAATAGTTCTATACCCCGGTAGCATTAGTCGAATCATGTTGCTCAATGCACCGCAGTGGTACGGTGGGACCGCCACATGGTACCACGATGGCGACATCTGGAGTCATTGGATACCGAGTTAATACCAAGAGGACGTTACCGTGAAGAGACACATTGCAGAATCGAACGGGGTGCCTTCTACGTCCCCGGAACATTTACTGGACCACCATTTCAACACAGTTACAGGCGATACCAGCATTAGTCGCGGGATCGCTACCGCCGAAGACTATCGACAAGCGCTGGCGCGGGAAGAAGACATTCCCGCCGGACCCACTGGTATTGTTTATCCCGAGGTTGTTCACTATAGCGTGCCGGACAACTGGGTAGACGTTAATCCGCCCGCGCTGGACGCTGCTGAGCTAGCTGGCAAGTTCCTCGATGTCTATATTGGTCTATACAGCTCGCTGGGTCATACACTGCTACTCGAATTCGACGTAACCAACGTCGATACGTCGAAACCCTGCGTCATCGAGGGAGTGTTTACTCCGGGCAGCGAATGCGTCATCGCCATCAGCGAAGGCACCCTCGTCGTTCAAAACAGCGTCTTTGTTTTCCCGGGAGACACCAATTACTACTATATTGGTAACAACCACATGTTCCGACTGGAGCTGATAACGAGTACACCAGTAGACGGTCAAATATGGCTCCTCTCTTCCCCACAGTGGTTTGGTCAACAGGAGTAATTTATGGCTGACTATGTTGAAAAGAAACACAAGGCGGCTGGTGTTGGGAATCCCGAGGCGACTCCCGATAGTCACGGCCAACATTATCTTGACCTCGTGACAGGTCGCACCTGGATATCTCGGGGAGTTTCCAACGCAGCAGACTGGGGTGGTCATCTGCTGTCTCGCAATGAAATACCCGCAGCCAGTGCGGTAGAGCCTCGGAAGATCTTCCTCGATGAGGAAACCGATCCGACGACCGACGACAAGTTCGCCACCGTCGATTTCACTCAATTGAATTCGGGCGACGCCGTTGTAATCAATAACGCGTGTCGGATCGTCCTGTCCAATGAACAGGCGATATCAGCCGGTTTCGAGTTCACCATTCTCTACATCGGGATGGATGGTTGCATGCCTGTTCTGGAGGGAGCCGGGTTCCTTCCGATTAGATACCAACAGGACCATCTGTCTTTCGTTATCGAGAATCGAATGGTTAGGCTGTATTACCAGGGTCCCAGAGAAGGCATCGTCTCGCCCACGGAACTGCCGCCGGAATGGGGCTGGTATTGCGGTGTCTACCCCGAACTTATAGCACAAACGGTCGCCTAAGGAGACTCGTGATGAAAGATTTACTGACAGTGGCGTACTTGTTCTCACCTACCGATAACAAGGACTACCTGAAAGAGTTCCTGAGTGACTTTAAGGACACTGACATCAAACCTAAAAAGTTCGCGGGCATTCCAGGTGATCTCACGACCGCACGCTGCGTTGCATACGACAAGATCAAAACGCCGTATGTGGCAATGTTGGACCCGGATGACCGAGTGTATGTCGATGTCCTGAAGAAATGCGTTGACTATCTGGAAGCCAATCCCGACGTTGCCATGTGCGGTGCTCGTGAAGTCTTCCTGATGCCTAGTGGGGCAAAGCGAGAGATCCATCCGAACATCCCGTACAACTACGGGCAGTTGTTGCGCTCTCCACTGGCTTTGCACAACATGGTGGTCTTCCGGACCGAGGCTGTGAAAGAGTTCCTTCCGGCGCTACGTGAACACAAGTTCCGGCGCTTTGACCATGCCCTCCGGGTTTGTGTGGGATCTCGCTACAAGTCGCACAAGATCATGGAGATCGGGTACGAGTACCGTCAACACCGTCAATCAGACGTTCAAACTCAGCCTATTGATGACGGGTCTCTGATTCCGCCAACTGAAACCGTGTCGAAACTGGTTGAACTGGGCATCATCTCCCTGCCGGCCGGTGCTGTCTACTGATCGAGGCCGTTATGGATAGAAGAACCCCACCGTTGAATGCTACGGGTCGTTACACGCTGCTAGAGCCCTGGGTTGCCGACTCGTCAACTATTTACTCGTGCAAGGCGATTCGTTCGTTTGACGACATCTACAAAACCGGAGTCGATGTTTTCAAGTCGTACTACGAACCTCTTGGTTTGACCAGGGAAGATGTAGAAGAGGGTCGACAGGCTGGTGCCAACATCGTGACGCTGATGTCTCGTTCTGTTGGTCTGGCTAACGAGCAAGTTGGTGTCATCTACGTTCCGGATACACACATCGTGTCGTACCCGGATATGTCGAGCTACCGATATAACCACGTGGTGTTGTCTATCTCACTTGGTGCGATCCCCGACTACATTCAACTCGACCTTTTGAAAGACGAGATGGTAGCGGCGGCGAGCGACGTCATCGGTGTTGAATCCGAGGTCAAAGTCCACGTGGCTGAATCCTCTGGCTCCGTCACCCCAGAAGAGCACGATGTCTGGGTTGCTGCTAGAGAACAGGCCATCGCGAACCGAGGCTCTGAATACGGTCGCATTCTTGAACTCCAGCAGCAGCTACAGGCGCTGCAAGTCAAGTACGATACGCTCGAGCAATACGTTCTGGACAACGATCTGTAAAAGCGCATAAAAGCCAGTCCCGATGGGACTGGCTTTATGTCGTTAATCCGATAAGCTAACAGCTGGTCTGCCTGAGGCACTGTGTCCACAGCTAGCGGCGTGTCCAGCCCTGACAACAGGTATTCCGTTGATCTTCACAAAGCTGGACCCTTGAACCATCGTAGGGCCAGCGTGCGGGGACTTACCGTGACCTGCGACACCGTCCCCCAGGACCACCACTATAGCGCCATTGACTTTAACAAAAGACTGACCACCACCCAATTGAGTCCCACCAGCAGAATCAAGACCCACAACAGTTATACCCGGCATGGCGAGTCTCCTTAGTTGTTCATGTCGATACTTGGGGACTTCAGGGTAATGTTGCCCGACGTCATGGTGATTGTCGAACCGCCGACGGTAGCCTTGATCAACGACCCTGCTGACAGATTGATCTCCTTGGGGGCCTTCACGTTGATGGTCGACTTGTTGAGCTCAACCAATGACCCACTGGCGTTCTTGAGCTGAAGATTAGTTTCTGCTGAATCCAGAGAGAACCAATTACCCACGTCGTCCTGAATTTCGAAAGCACCTTCGGCCGTGTTGAGCTGGATGACATACGAATAGGGTTCACCATCGGCCTTGTTGGTTCGGATGGTGAGGGCTTTCTTATGTGTGCTCAGTTCGATAATGTAGGCTGTGTCTGGATTGATCTCGGTCTTGGATTCATCGGCCGTAGAGGACAGCGTGTACTGGATAGTTTCCTTCTTCCGGAGATGGTCGTCAAGACCCATGGAAGACCAGTAGTATTTATCGGTGTCTTGGTACTGCCAGAGGAACACACGTTCTCCGCGTCTAACATCCGGGGCTGAATAACGGTTGCTATCCCCAATCCAAGTAGCCTCAATGGCGTTGTCAGTGCTAACCTTAACCGAGTATTCAACACCAGACTGGTCGACGCCTGTTCCGGTTCGCTCAGTGAGGTTGGAGGCCAGCTCCCCGTTCATACTGGGGTGTATCTCGGCGATGGTCGCGAGAATCAAGCGAGAACCCAGCTTCTTGTTCTCAGCAACGTAGCCGATTGAGTAGAGCTTAAACTTTGAGCTATCCACAATAACACTCCAGTCGATAATTAAATATAGGGACGCCGACACTATGATAGAATAGGAGAACGCTGTGGAACTTCTCTACGCCAAAATAGTGGGCAACAAACGATTGTTGCTTAACCATATCAATGAAATCGAATACACGCCCGATTCCCCTTTTCAGTTGATCTTGGGTCGCAACGGGTCAGGCAAGTCGTCTCTGTTGAAAGAACTGTCGCCGCTGCCTTCGCACAAGAGCTCTTATATCAAGGGCGGGTACTCAATCAAAAAGTGGAAGAACCGTGGTAAAGAATACGTTTTGACCTCTGACTTTAAGTCGGGGTCCAAGCACAGTTTCGTTGTCGAAGGGGAAGAGTTTAATCCTGGCGGCACAGGTAAGGTACAGAAAGAACTTGTAGAGCGTCACTTCGGTATAACCCAGGACATTCACAACCTGCTAACTGGCAAGTTGAAGTTCACCGACATGTCGCCTCAGCAGCGTCGCGAATGGATAACTCGACTGTCCGACTCTGACCTCACATATGCTATCGGTGTTTACAATAAGCTGAAGTCAAGGCACCGCGATGACACGGGTGCGTTGAAACACATCACTGGTCGTTTGCTGACTGAGACCAATAAGCTATTGAGTCTGGTAGACATCGATGTAGTGTCGGAACGCTCCGAAGAGTTGGGCGATAAAATCAACCAACTAATGGAGCATCGCCGGGTCAACGATGTTCCGACCGACGATGCATGGCGACACATCGATAGCAACATCGAGGCCATTAAAGACATAAGCATGGACATCATGTTCCTCCATGTTAGTCCACCCCCGGGAGTCAAGGCCAGTAGTCTTGAAGAGCTGGACGGGATGGTCAGGAAGGAAGAAGAGGAGCTCATCTCCTTACAGAAGACACTGGACGTGCTTACCGATCAGTTCCACAATGCAGAGAACATGGTTCAGACCATGTCCAATGCCAACGTTGCGTCGGTAGACGAGATCCAGAGAAAACTGGAAGGTATCACGGCCGACATCAATTGCATCACAGAAACACCGTCGGTATTTGGTGACATCGTCAATAGTGAACGGTTGCTGGAGACCAATGACTTCGTTCTTGGTAAACTCACCCAGATCCTGACATCGCTACCTGACAACACCGATGGTTATATGTCTCGTTCTAGGTTCCACTACAACAAGGAAGAGTTGGAAAAGCTGGCAAAAGAGATCGGTGGTCTTGAGGCCCGGTTGGAGCGCGCTGGTAGTCGCATCGAACACATCAAACAATCTAAGGAAAGCACTTGTCCCAAGTGCAAGTACATATGGATCGAGGGCGTGTCCGAGAACGAACTGGAAGATCTCAAGCAACGCTCTATCAATTACCGGACCAGCATCGACGAACTGGTTGGCAAGAAGAAAGAGATCGAATCGTACCAGGAAGAGTACAGCGACTACGTTGCCATCGTTAATAACTTCAAGTCGCTGGCTAACGACAATCCCAGTCATCAGGCTCTTTGGGATTATGTGATATCTGAATCGCTGCTCTTTAACAACCCCGCCAAGAACCTGGGTGTGGTCGACCAGTGGAGACGCTCTGTTGATGTGGCCCATCGCGTGCTGTTACTGGAGCGCGAGCACGATCTGACCCAGAAAGCCTGGGATGCAGCCAAGGCAATGGAAGGCACTGGTGCGTGTCACGTTCGCGAGCATCGTGATCGACTGAGCGCTGAGATTGACGAGGTCACTGAAAAGATTCTACATCAGAAGTCCAGTGTCATCGTTCCAATCAAGTACTATCAGAGCTCTCTGACGGAGCTGACTGGGAAATACCATACGTTAGAAAAGATGATGCACCGGCTAGACCTCCAAATGGAAGCCGTGGCTGGGTTTACTGTCAACGACATGGTGTCTGAGAGCCTGCGTGAGAACCAAACGGAACTTGGCTTGCTCCAAGCTACCCTGAACGAAAAGCGCACCTTAGAGGGGATCATACGGGATCTTGAGAGAGACAAAGAGGAACTAGAGAAGAACATCAAAGCGTCTGGCCAGTTGATCAAAGAGATGTCTCCCGTCGACGGGTTGATCGCTGAGCAACTCTTCGGCTTCATCGGCATGTTCGTCGACCAGATGAACGAGGTGATCGAGAACATCTGGACCTATGAGATGGTTATTTCACCTTGCGGTGGGGAGTCGGGTGAACTTGACTATGTGTTCCCGATGACTATCCGGCTGACCAATAACGTCGAGGATGTCTCGGAAGGGTCCGATGGTCAGAAGGAGATGATCGACTTTGCATTTAAGTTGATCGTGATGACTCATTTGGAACTGGAAGGTTCTCCCCTCTATGCGGATGAGTTGGGTCACTTCTTCGATGAGCAACACCGCGTCAATCTGGTTCAGTACCTCAAGTTCTTGGTCGACACCAGACGAGTTGGACAACTGCTGATGGTGTCTCATTATGCAACTGAACACGGTTCTTTGTCACAAGCCGACGTATGTGTACTAGACCCGGCGAACGTGACAGTAAAGACCAGTTACAACAAACACGTGATTATAAGGTAGGGAAGATGAAAACAGTTATTGCCAACGACACCTTCGATGTTGCTCTGACCATCAAGAACCATCAGACGCAGTCGCACCCGGACTACGAATACAGGACCACCCGTACACTGGTCAACATGTCCACGCTCGGTTCCGACGTTCCTCCCCGTCCGTGGGGAGACGGCTGGGAAGAGAACCCCCACATCGCACAATCTATCAATGACGATGGACAGGTCGAAAAACATTGGTATCGCCTGCGCATTGGTCGGGACATCTAACGGAGGTTCGCCATGGCTAAGATAGAAATAGAGGTGGACATCCCCAGCGTGGCCCACATCATTGTGACGGGCGGCATGCAATGCGGTAAGTCGATCATCCTCGACCGTATTGAGAAGGCGATTCGGGCCGAGTTCGGAGACATAACTGTCTCCAGCGACCTTGATCAAGTGCGCGCTGGTCAAGACCTCGATAACCTCGAGCAATGGGAGATCGACATGGTCAAGGAAACCAAATGGTTTCTCCATGAAAGAAACATCCCAAACAAGCCCACCAAAACAGGGAGCAAGTGACATGTCCCATAAACCCAAGTCTTATTGGGAACATCGCGCTCGGTTAACAGAGAGCGCACTGGTGAACCTTGCCAACGAAGTAGCGAAGGCGCTTCCGCATTCGGCCCCCAGTGTCCTCAGAACCATGAAAGAATGGCAACTGCTCGTTAAGCAACTGGGCGAGTCTGACCTGGTTGAAGAGAAACCGCCGGTTAAAGAGAGACCAAAGCCACCGAAAGCAGTGACGCCGATGGACATGGTCATTGGAAACATGGACTCGACCATCATTCAAGAAGCGATATCTCTCCTCCCAGTGGGCGGTGAGTATACCTTCACCTGTTCGGCCGGTACCGTTGCGTACACTGGGGACCATTTTACGCTTTCGTTTGACGATATAGAAAACGAAGGCATTGGCTTCCGTTTCCAGCGCAACGCACCAGAGGGATTCGTTGACATTGTCTCCAACGGAAAAGTGCTGTCAATGGCCACGCCGGGAAGCTTCGTCTACCCGGGTAATTTGTTGGTAGCCACGGAGAGAGTGATGAGCGTTATAAACGAGTGGATGGACCATCGGAAGAACGTCCTCGCTTAACAAAGCGCATAAAGGCGGAGCCCAGTGGGCTCCGCTTATGACGACTTACCAGTCGCGACCAATTTGCAACTGATAACCACGGGCGTAATCAAAGGGACGTTGCGTATCCCGATGGTCACTGATCAGTCTGTTCTCATGCCAGTGGGTGTGTTCGAACTGATAGTTGTTGACCTGGTTATCCGACACAGAAAGAACCCAGACGCCGTCGTCGTTCCGACTCCAGTAGTTACCAAGTCTCCCCAGTCCGATTTGAACAGGAAGGTTGGCTGTGCTATGACCGTAGTAAACACCCGGAATGCCAGAGCGACCAAGTTGTTCTTTGATACAGAACAACTCTGGGGTGTTGACGATAACGAAGAACGACTGAGACAAACCCATGTACTTGACAATGGTCTCATCGGAGAACAACATCTCTCTAACAACAACACCTGGGTCTTGTGTTGGTTCGATCAGATTCAAAGACGACAGGTCGATCTGATCCTTGGACTGGAAGTACCGTTGTGCCAAGGGGATTTTACTGAAGTCGATTCGAACAATGCCGTTGCCCACAACCGTGTAACAGTTGTCCAACACATGCAGATAGCCACCAAGAACCATGATAACAAATCGGGTCTCGGTGTCTTTCTTAAGGTTGACATAGGCCGACTGACTGTACTTGGTGTCCGGATGTCCTTTGTAGATGTTGGACGCCTTCATGGGAACGATTTGGATCTCGCCCACTTCCTTAAAGGAGAGAAGACCCAGTTGGGTGTCGTTGGCTAACCTGCCACTAGCGGCACCCTCGTTTACATAGATCCCGTGTACCGAGTTCTCTGTTCGATGAATGAACCCATTAACGCTAACCAGTCCGTGTTCAAAGAACTCATCGTACGGTTGGTCGTCCCGAGTGATCAAGAGATCGCGTTTCTCAGCCAGCGGAAGCTCTGCGTCCGGGTGTGCGTCGTGTGACACGGGTCGGACGTTATAGCCAGCTCGCCAAATGTCGGCGTAACGAACCAGCTTGGGTGAGATAACTGGGAGGTCTGGGGTGGTCGGCAGCGACTTATTTCCCAGTGTTGCGAAATAAGCGTTCGGGGTAAGGTCAAACCTGGCTGCGGCGACTCGAATTGACTCTAGATTCAGCGCCACGGGGTTCGTTAACGTAGGGTGGCTAACGACCAGGATGACCTTTGCATAGTCGGTGTAAAGAGAGCGCATCGTAATGGCCGATACATCGGTCTCTTCCCATCGTCCATTTGATAAACTCGCCTTGACAAAAGCGGTGATTAGCTCGTACATAAGTGAACCCTATGGTATGGTACGTATACATTTACATGCGGTGTCCTATACAATTACACCCATAGGAGCATTTTGACGATGGCTGGCATAGAAGATTACGTGTACTCGTTCGACGCAACGGGCACCGCCCCAGCGAACAAAGTAGTGGGTGAACCTCAGATCATTTCACCGCCCAATTTCAAAGACTTTTACTGCGTTGTTCCCGATTTCGCCCCTTTTTTTCGTGAAAGTCTGACCGTTGTTCACAGTCCTTCTGGTCGCACTCTGTTGGAGGGCGAGGACTTCGACTTCACCCACCACTTCAGCGACGCTTCGTTGAAAACAGCCAAACCGATCTACGGGTCCATTACGCTGTTCGACAAAACGTTGTCTGGCGTTCTCACCTTCACCTATCAAACGGTAGGTGGCGCGTGGACTTTGAACACCAGTAAGATCGAAGAGATTCTGTCGGATGCTCTTCTTAACCCGCGGGTGACCACATGGGATCAGGTAACTGAGTACCCGATCTCTTTCCCACCGATCGATCATGAGTGGGACGCCATTGACCTCATCGGTATGTCTGACGTGACCGAGAAGCTCAACGCGATCAAGGATGCGATCCTGGTGACCAACGAGGGTGGTCTGTACATTCACGTGAGTGATTTGGACAACCCCCACCAAGTCACCAAGCAACAGGTAAACCTTGGTAACGTCGAAGACTTCGGCATTGCTACCGAACAAGACTCGGTATTGGGTACCAGTAACGAAAAATACATGACGCCTCTGCGTGTTCGCCAGGCTATGGATGGGATCGTACTGGGTCCGATTACTCAACACTTGGTCAACACCAACAACCCTCATGGCGTCACTAAAGACCAAGTGGGTTTGGGTAGTGTTCAGAACTACGCCATTGCCGCGCAGGTGGATGCGGAACAGGGTATTTCCAACAGCCTGTATATGACCCCACAGCGGGTTAAGCAGGCCATTGACGCAATGGCATTGGGTCAATTCAATAGCCACGCCACCAATGCGGATAACCCCCACAACACCACCAAGGCTCACGTAGGTCTGGGGTCCGTTGAGAACTTCGGTGTAGCTAGTGAGACCCAGGCGGTCGAAGGAACCATCAGCAATGCCTATATGACACCATTGCGTGTTAAACAGGCCGTCACTGCACTGGTTCTCACGGCATTTAATACCCACGCGTCGAACACCAGTAACCCCCACCAGGTCAACAAAGAGCAAGTGGGACTCGGCAGCGTTGAAGACTTTGCGGTGGCTACTCAGGAAGAAGCTACCACGGGCACCGCTAACGATCGTTACATGACCCCTCTTCGGGTTAAAGAAGCGATTGACGCATTTGCTGGCGCAAGCGGGTTCTCTACTCACGTCAACAATGAGGAGAATCCCCACAACGTCACCAAGAGCCAGGTAGGTCTGAGCAACGTTGAAAACTATTCAGTAGCCAGCATTGGCGAAGCGCGTAACGGTGCGGTCACCAACAAGTACATGACACCGGTTCTCACGGCCGAAGCCATTGCCTACATCGTTGGCGATGCGTTCGCTGCGCACGCATCGGATCAGGACAACCCACATGGTGTAACTATCGATCAGCTCGGCGGTTATTCCACTGATCAGATCGACACGTTGATCTCGGGTCGACTGGCTAGCACTGGGACAGCAACCAACTCGACTCGCCTGGCTGGTTACGAGTTGGAGGAACTGCGTACCTATATCCTATCGGGTACCGTCAACAACTCGTCTCGCTTGGAAGGTCAGAGCCTGCAACAGGTTCTTACGTCAGCTCGAAATGGTCGTACAGCTAACTCCGCCGCACTGGACGGACAGTCTCTTGCACAACTGCGCGCCAGCTGGGCCGGTCAGCGGTTGTTCGAAGACTCTCAAAATTCGGACGCCGTGGCGTATCGTCGCATTGCTGTCGTCGCCATGCCGACTGAACCGGAACCGCTGCCAGAACCTGTGGTGGATGAACTGTGGGACTTCACCGTTGCTGCCGTTGGTTTCAACGGCACGCTGATCGATGCCCGTAACGGCCTTTGGTCCATCAATGGTAACGCTAACGTACAGTTGGAAGTCGGTTACTTTGAAGGCGATGCTCTTTATCTACCGGGCAACGCCGACGACAGCGTTCAACTGGACGGCATCGAACCCATTGGTCTTCAGGACTTTGCCGTTGAAACCCGTTTGCTGTTGCCGGAACTACCGGGTGTGGGCGAACCGGGCGTGTTGTTGGAGCTCGGTTCTGCCAAGGTGTACGTCGACGATGACGGTAAGCTGAAGTTAGCTATCAGCGATGTCGATGTGGTTGAAAGCGATGTGTTGGTAATCGACACCGAGTACGATGTGACGCTGGTTCGGTCCGATATGGCCACCGCCGGTGTGATCGCATTGTATCTGGATGGTTCGCCCGTCGGCACTGCACAGAACTTCGCCGACGACCTGCTGGGGACTTCTTTGATCCTGGGTACGGCCAACGACGGCTCTGACGGACTGGCTTGCTATATTGGGGGCATTCGTCTGACCATGGGTGTTCCTCGTTTCACTGAGGCTTATACGCTGGCTGAACTGCCCTACCCAGAACAAGGTCCGATTGATCCGGGTGAGATTCCGGTGCCGGACGTACCCAGCTGGCCGGATGTCGTGCTGATGGTAGCTGGTGGCGAGTCCGTTGGTAGCGCTGATTCGACGGTTCACATGCTTCGGGCTAGTATCCGGGAAACCGGGACAGTTGAAGTTGTTCGGGTGATGGGGTCGGATATGTTTGACTCTGAGTTCGCTTACCGACTGTCTGATGACGAGCTCCAGATGGAAATCTGGTTGAAGGGTGCGATCAACTACGGGTCGTTCACGGTAACCGAGTTGTCCAAGGGTAATGCCAGCCTGGTTTACTCTGAACCCGCTGTTGATGTGGAGCCAACCAACATTCAGTACCTGGTGGCAAAGACAGCTTGGAACAGCGGCAACTTCGACCCGGACTCTAAACTCGACGCCGGTGCCACAGCGGTGGACTCTGAGAAGCTGGAAGGCAAGTCTCTGGCGGAAGTGATGACCGACGTGGGTAGCGCCACGGTAGAGAACGCGAACAATCTGGGTGGAACACCAGCTGCCGACTACGCCACTGTTGCGGCTATGAATCAGCTGCGCACAGACCTTGAAACCGCAATCCAAGCGCTCACCGATGCGTTCAACGACGCGCATCCTGGGTAACATTAACCAAACAAGGGGTTGGACAATGAGTGATGTATCTGTAATGCAAACCGCGATGCGCTTAGCGTTTATCGGTTTGGCCAACCGCATCAATGCAACGACGGCCCCTAGTACCGACAAGCTGGGTGGGTTAACGCCTACCCAGCTGTACGCATCCATTCGTTCTGGTGTGGCGGCGGATGCAGATGCACTGGGTGGGAACTCCCTGGCCAGTGTGGTTAACAGTGTAACGGGCGGCAGTGGCGAGACCATTGCCGCCTTGTTTGCTGCTTTGTTGTTGTTCTCGGATAGAGACGACAACCCTCATCTTGTTACCAAGGACCAATTGGGCCTTGGTGATGTTCGAAATTACGGTGTCGCCAGTGAAGCCGAGGCGCTTGCTGGGACAGAGACCAGTGCTTATGTAACACCGGCTCTGGTCAAAGCCATGGTCGATAAAGCTAAGAACGCTATCTTAGATGGTGCTCCAGAAACACTGGACCAACTGAGTGAGCTGTCGGCCGCTTTGAATGATGACCCGGGTTTTGTGACAAACATCATGAACTCGATCGGCGAGCGTATCTCCAAGACTGATGTAACTGCTCTAATTGCTGCGTATGCTGCGAGACGAGATAACCCGAACCAAGTCACTGCAAGTCAGATTGGGTTGGGACAGGTTGTCAATGGAGCCATGGCGACTACACAAGCTGCCATTGATGGCGTTGTGAACGATCGGTACTTAACTCCGGCTCTCGTTGCTGCACACGTGACTGCCCGTAACTTGGCTACCGTGGATGAGCTGAACGACGTTGTCGATTCGCTGACAGCTGGACTAAATAGCGCCGCTGACAATGCGGGCGTTTAATGGGAGGTTGGTGTGTCCGACTATCAAGTAACACTAGAGGCCATGCTGCTGGCCCTAAACGCCGTCGTAGGGAAGCTTCGGGACCGAGTGGCGGTCAATGCTACTCTTTTGGATAACGTGTCATTAGAGGACACTGTAGACGCCGTGAGAGCGGGTACTGTTTCTGAGACGACTTTACTGGGAGGTCAGACCAGTGCGGACATAAAGGCCGGTATCACCGGCGGGTCCGAGTCGACTGTGATGGATGTGCTGGCAGCGTTTGAAACCCAGCGTGACCGAACTGACAATCCGTTCGAAATAACCAAAGAACAAGTTGGATTGGGAAATGTACAAAACTTCTCTAGAGCCTCTTCAGCCCAGACACTGAGTGGCTCTAGGGAGGATTTGTATGTTGCTCTGTCAGATGTACAGCTGACCATCGACACCGTGCTAGGTGAAATCATCGATGGTAGTCCAGAGGCAATGGCTACTCTGAATGATATCTCCGAGGCCATTGGAGACGACCCTGACTTTGCAGCCACGCTTTATGGGCTGATTGATGCCAAAGAAACTCCCACTGGCGCCCAGACCAAGGTGGATGATCACGCCGCTCGACGGGACAACCCAAACCAAGTAACCAAGGCGCAGGTTGGGTTGGGCGATATGTTGAACTATGCATTCGCTACAACGTTGATGGCCCAGACAGGAACAGCAACGGACCGCTATATGTCACCGGTGCGCGTCGAGGACTATTTGGCTTCACTCGGTTTGGCGACCAACACCCAGTATCAGGCTGTTGAGTCCGACATCACCGATGCATTCAATGACTTCGTGGATTCCTTGTAAGGGAGGCGATATGATTGACCAAGTACTGTTGGACGAACTCCGTCTCGCCATCATCGAAGTGTCTTCTTATCTGGCCGGGGTCGATACATTAGACTCGACCAAACTGGACAATCTCACCGTTGCTGAGTTAACGGTGGAGATCCTGTCTGGGACATTTTCCAATGCGACCAGACTCAGCGGGCAAACTGCAACCGAGCTGATTACGGAACTGCGAGGTGTTGGGACAGAGACAGTGGGTTCGGTGCGAAGTAAGCTCGATGCCTACATAGCACGACGAGACAACCCCCATAATTTGACAAAGGATCAAGTCGGACTCGACCTTATCGACAACTGGGGACCCGGCGATATCGCCGTTGTGTTTGATACTCAACAGGTGATCGACGCAGCGGTTAATTCCCTTATCGACAACATGGGCGACACGATCACAACCATTGGTCAGCTCGCCCGGGCAATCGATGAAGATCCTGACTTTTACACCAACATCACCGCAGCCGTTGAGGCATGTGAGACCCCCGCTGGCGCAGCGGCGAAGTTGGCTACGTTTGCAGAAAGAACCGATAACCCTAACGTGGTGACTAAGGCACAAGTTGGGTTGTCTTCACTGGCTAACGGTGCTCCGGCAACCGAAGAACAGGCGCTAGCTGGCACAGGCGTCTCGGCTTATACGACGCCTTTGCGACTGAAGCAACAGGTCGACAACAAAGACTATTTGCTAAAAGCCACCAGTGACGATCTCGCCACTACGTTAACTGATCTTTTCGATCAGGCGGCTATCGACATCCTCGACACCGTTGGGTTATAACGCTACACACTTAGGAGCACGACATGTCTAACGCAGCCCTCATTGCGGCGATTGAGCGGTTTTACGACGCAGTAACAACAACGGTGGGACAACAGACCACTAACCTGGTGGGCGGTGCTCCTACGACACTCGACACCCTTGGGAAACTTGCAGCTGCGATCGGTAACGATCCAAGCTACGCCGACACCGTAGCGAGCGCACTTGCCACCAAGGAAACACCCAGTGGTGCTACGAGTAAAATCACAGCTGCTTTACAGTCTCACGTTAGCTCGCCTGACCCACATGAACAATACGTGCTGGAGGCCAACGTTGGAGACGCCGCTAGCAAGACCGTTGTAACCGGCGACAACGACCGCACAGCTGGTCGACTGGTTAACGTGGGTTACGCGGGTATCGGTACCGTCATTGCACACATCGGCTCGGTTCGCATCGACGCAACTGGTCCCATCTGGGTCAAATTAGGAACCTACGCACCCAACTACACTACCACTACCAAAATCAAGATCATTGGTCGTCGGTACGAAACCACCAACATGGAGATGGAACTGTACCTCAGTGGCGGTTCCACTGTGAGCTACACGTTGTTCCGCAAGTCTCCGGCTGGCTATAGTGGTGCGGATGATCCGATTTCTGAAGTCGCCATTCGCGGTAACGACATTTACGTCCGCATCAACACCTATGCGCGGGTTGCCTTCCTGCGAGAGGGCGGTACGTCTTTCACCAACGACTTCATTGTCGACGCGACTGCTCCCACAGGTTACGTCACTTGTACGGCGTTTGACATCCATACCACAGCCAGCCTGAAAGTTCAGACCAGTGCCACCGACAATACCGCCGGATCTGTGATGCGCGTTGGTGCATTTGGCTTGGGTGAGTACCAGTATTCGTGGATGGGTACTCGCAATGGCACTGGTTCTAGCGTTTGGGTCAAGGTCTGCGAGTTCGCCGCGGCTCTGAACCGGAGGATAACGATTCAGGTAGCGGGTGGTAACGGATACGCCGCCGGGATCAACAATGGACAGGCCTCTGGCGCTAGCATATACTTGACAACTAGCAACGCCGCCAGCAATGAAAACGTCATGGGCTATGTGGTGAACCATTGTGTAGATATAACCCGAAGACCTATCAGCGGACTTTATGTTACTCCGAAAGTTCCGTCTAGCCCAGCAGGCGTTTGGGAAGTGTGGGTGCAGATTCCGAATTATTCGGCAGCCTATTTCCACGCCATCTCTGGTGCGGTCCTCACCACATTCACAGACGTTACTCAGGCAGCGACTCCCACCGGAGGTTATGCCAAACCGGTTTACGATTCGCTGAACTCGGGTAATAGCCCTGTGGCGTCTAGCTACTTCGGGACCCTGATGACGGCGGCTAGCAAAGAGGCGCTATGGACCACGATGGGTCTTGGGTCTGCGGCTGGGATGGATGGGAAGGGTTTTCCTTTCCCTAACCTCATGTCGGACAGCGGTCGTTTCTCGGGGAAAATCGATCCCCTGCTATTGCAATGTGGGAACTTTGAACCCAGTGACTTTCTTGGGAGCTATAACGGTTCTGTTCAAACATCAGCTGGTAAATTCATTCAAAATAACACCACGAACGGCGGTTCGGACGGTGTTCTAACGGAATCGGTTTCCAGTCTCCTTGTGAGGCTCGGGCGCACTGCATCCGCTGCGCGATACGGGGCAGAGTTCCACGTGGCTAAAATAACCGCCGGGGCGGGGACGCAATCTCCGGCAGTGGGACTAGACTCCACCACCAGATATCTGACCACTGTGAACAACCTCAAGGCGTTCGTCTCCAATGGTGGTAGCGGGACAGCCGTTTTCTATGTTCGACTGGTCTCGGGAAGTATCCACTTCGGAAGACCGGCCTACGTCGACGGTGTGTCGACCCCAGCAGGCACGCCGCTGTCGGCCGGGTGGAAACACGTTAGGGTTATTGAAAGCAACCAGATCGGCTACGACAACTCACACCCGAGGATATACGCCGAGCCCGGATCTGTGATCGAAGTGGCACTCGCTGGTTTCTTCAGCGGTGTTGTCGACGGAGGTCTCCACACGTCCCCCATCCCAGCGGCTATTGTTGGCGGCGAGCATTTCTCCACCGCTGAAAAGACCAAGCTGAATGAACTCAGCACAGCTGCGCTTATCAACTCAGCTGTAACCACGGTGGAGCGTCTGCGTGCACTCCAACGTCGTCGCGAGTTGGAGCGTAAGGCTACGCTGCGTCTGAAGTTCACTGAGCAAGACTATGTGTTCATGGACGGTAGCAATGGTCTTATGACGGGTCCGATCGAAGAGATCGTTACAGTGACACGTAGTTCCGTTGGTGGTCGTTTTAACAGCCAGGGTATCTACGAGCAGGTTCCTGCTAATAAGCCACGGATCAATTATGATCCGGTGACGGGACAATGTCTAGGGATTCTCCAGGAGGAGAAAAGGACAAACTTGATCCCGAACTCTCAAATGCAAAGTCCTGTCAGCTGGACCATTTCTAACTCTGGTGCCAAAGGGACCTCTTTTCCGGGGACCGTTCCTCACGGGTTCGCCAACGTTGTATCGGGGACAGTGGCATCGGGTCAGGCAAATGCCTACATCAGTCGACAGTTCACACTGGAGCTCAATACCAAGTATACGCTAACCGCGCTTGTTTGGCTGGACCCTGCAATTCCGGTCGATAAGGGCACCTTGTCTGTTTATAAGAACAGTAGTGGTTGGGTCGCTCTACAAAGCGCTATTATCCCGGAGCGGGGAACCTGGGTTTGGGCTACGATGTCATTCACCACCGACGCAACCGTTGCTGAAACCGTCGTAGGTGCTGGATGTGGCGGTAGTGGGGTACTACCTGGGATGATGGTGTATTGTGCGGCCATGCAACTGGAGAAAGGGGAGACGGCAACCAGTTTCATACT
The DNA here is from genome assembly GCA_002722705.1 of Pseudobdellovibrionaceae bacterium. GTDB lineage: Bacteria > Bdellovibrionota > UBA1018 > UBA1018 > UBA6935 > UBA6935. The sequence continues at coordinate 22,267 of PBMP01000085.1, forward strand.
GAACAACGACACCCTAGTACCCAGAGAAGCCGACGTTATCGCTGTGAAGAACTTCTCCAAGTGGGGTCGTGGGAAACAGGGAACGTTGTCGGCCATTGGGTCAAATGGAAAGGTCGCGGGGAGTCCCGGATACATGGTCGCGCTGACCAATGGCGGGTCTAGCGCCGAGGCGGTCAACATAACCAGAAATTCTTTTGGCGAGGTTGTGGTGAGTATGGTGTCCGGTGGAACCTCTCAAATATCCGGACCAAATGCCGTGACGATCATGGCCGATGGAGCGCGTGTTTCGACTACAGTTTCTTATGGGGACGGTGTCGTGGACCGAGCTTCTAATGGCGTGATAGCGGACACTATCAGCTCTGCGACGATACCGAACATAACGTCGCTGAGACTGGGCGACATTAACGATACTCGCCCTTGGAACGGTCACATCGAAGAAGTCATGTATGTACCGTTTAAGGTAACCAGGGACGACACCAAAGACCTCTCCATTTTGTAAAGGTGGGTAATTCATGACATCCAATGTAATTGCCAGTAAGTTGTCTAGTGCTGGCCTAGACGCAGCTGTCCCCGAGCTTAAAGCTCGGGGGGTAGTTGAGGCGACCGGTTTATCAGCACTGCCGTTCGCCAACTTAATGCCGGACTCGGGTAGATTTGCGGGATATCTCGACGAACCGCTGTCGGTATATCTCGGCACTTCCGTGTTCACCCCGTCGCCATTTCTAGCGTCGTATAACGGCGCTGTCGTGACCGAGGCAGGGAAGTTCATTCACAACAATTCGACCAACGGTGGTTCAAACGGCGCCCTTAATGAACCCGTAACCAGTCTATTGACAGCATTGGGTCGAACTGGACTCGACGCTCGCTACGGTCCCGAGTTCTATGTGGCGCGTTACACCGCCGGGACAGGCACTGGTGGGTTAGACACTGGTGCCGACGGCGTTGTTCGCTACCTGATGACTGCTAATAACTCAGCCATGTTGGCCGCATTTGGGGGCATGTCGACATGTATGTTCTGGGTCAGGGTCGTCACTGGTAGCGCACACACAACCATCCCAACCAAAGTCGATGGTGTAGATGTAGGTATGGATGTCGCGTTCCCAGAGGGCTGGCACCACATCCGAGCTAACCTATCGTCTCTTCGCGGCTATGATGGTGGAACCGGGTTCCCTAGCATCAGGGCCACACATGGCGCAGTGTTAGAGATAGCGCTACCGGCTTTCTTCCCGGGTGACGTCGGAACAGGTCTACATACGTCACCGTTGCCGGCGGCAGGCAAAGGGGGACAGGTCTATACCCAGACCGAGAAAACCCAGGTTGCTGAAATGTACGAGCGGATGCACAACGCTCAAATCGAAATGATCACCGGAGCACATTACCTATGTTGAAGACAGAAGCCAAATGGCCACTCACGGTTTACTCCGTTGACACGTGGACCACCATCGCAACCGGACCGTGTTCCGTTACCCAATTGATCATCGCTAATCAGAACCCCAATAACGCCATTGGTTTCTCGTTCAAAGTTGGCGACTGTGTGATCAGTGGTATCGGTAACAAAGTACCCGCCGGTAAAGCCATTCCGGCCAACATCAAGTCCATTCCCTTGGAGGCGGGCAAAACGTTGCAGGTTCGAGCAGAAACCACAGACCTGCACTTCTTTGCAACCGGGTTCCAATAAGAGGGAGGGAGTAAGATGCCTTTCTTACTGGATAACATCGTTGACGAGGGTTTGATGGCCGATGAGAGAGATCCCATCGGCATGCGATTGGACTTTCGGAACGAAGAATATTTCGCCCTCAATGAGTCAGGAGTTCTACAGGAATATCGACTCGAAGATCTCTTTGATATCACAACTGCCCCAAACCAATGGTGCTGGGGTCGAAACGGTAAGCTCCGACTGGGTCCTCACAACCTGGTGACGCATTCTAATGATTTCTCTGCTGCACCATGGATTAAAATCAGGGCCACTGTGACAGAGGACCTCGTAAAGAAGCCCCATAAGCGCTGGCGTAAGGTTTGGCGGGTAATGGAACAGGCGGCAGGTGACTATACCGCACTACACACGGGTAGCGCTGTCTCTATTGTCGGAGGTAGAAAGCTTACGGTAAGTATGGTTCTGTCGCCCATTAAGAGCGAACATTTCCGGGTGCGTCTCTCCACTGACGTAGGATATTTCGGCGCTGTACACTTCTCCGTTATTTCTGGAAAAATCGCAATCGTATCCAGCGACAACGCCACCGGCGGATGTTTTCCTCTGTCCAACGGGATGTATTTCGTTTGGGCCACTGGTCTCGCACAACCAGCGGCCACCAACAGTACTGGATCTGGGATCTTCTTCAAGGACTCTGCTGGCAGCTCAGGGTGGTACACAGGGAGGCCCGATTACGGTTGGTATATCGAACATTTCCAAGTGGAACAGGCAGACACATATGGATCTCAGGTCGATACGAACGGTGCGGTCAAATGGGGTCCTGTGATCGACAGAACAGCCCTGGGTACAACTGTGCGCGGACTTCGTAGATTCGGTCCGTATAAGAATCTCATCGGATACGCGAGTGATTTTGCCAATGCCTATTGGAGTTGGTCCAATGGGACCTGGGAAGCCACTACCATAGACTCGCCCATAGAAGGTCGGAAGTGGCACAAGTTGACTCCAAACTCTGGAGAAACCGGAATTGTTTGGAGTCAAAACATTGCCAAACCCTCTGTTAACAGACGCTATTCGTTCGGACTTATTGTCAAAGGTGGCGGTGCAGAAGGCGTCTCGCTGACTTTAGATGGCGGTGACCTAAACAGTCGTAGTCGCATCAATTTCAACCTCTCCAATGGAACAAGCGCCGTTCTAGACCAAGGAGGGTTTAGTGGAACCACGGTTTACATTGAGGACCTTGGCGACGGGGCACATTGGATACATGGTTCAGCGGTGTCGGGAACCGAATCGATTATTCGAATGCGTTTCTTCCAGTGGGGAGCGAGCGGCGGGCGCGACCTCCTGTTGCAAGGGGCTTATATCTACGAATATTCTCGTAGACCTTGGATGGACACGGGTGATCCAGCGACTACTGTTGCCACGGTGTTCGAAGACATGGACATTAAACCCGATGTATTTTCAAGGGTTTGGAATCCGGCAGAAGGGACCATGCAGACGGTGTCGTCGGTAGATCGCGTTAACGCTGACGGCGGCGTTGGTATCATGACTGCCTACGGTGCCACAGATGCAGAGCGGATCAAGATCGCATTGCGTGCGGATGCAAAGATGGCCGTCCACATCTACGAAGGGAACGGGACCGGCCCTATCATGAATGCCCCCATTGGCAGTCCATTGACGTCGGGTCAACGGGTTGGCATGGTCCTAGGTTATCGAGAAGATGGTTATTTGAGATTCGGATTGACCGGTGTTCAATCTGCCTCCGATACGAGTACATTGGAATCATTGCCTTCTGTCTCTGGACTGAATCTGGGTGGCGGTGGTCCATCTGACTCACCATTGTACGGATACATCGAAAACGCGACTGTTTACAGGAGTTTGATGTCGCGACTCACCATGGTTGCAGCTGTTAACAAGATCGACTGATCGAGGAGTTTGACATGAGCTTTAAATACTACACGCTGAAATACGTGGATAAGATGAAAGAAGGCTTCGGTGGAGAAGCGCGCGCGTTCCGAATCGAAATCCTCGAGAAGTACCGTAACGACAAGGGTCTTCTGGAGCACGAAAAGTGCCATGTTCGTGAATGGTGGTTCTGGTTGTTCGCGGGACTGTTGATCACGGGTGCCGTTTGGTATTTTGTAGACGGACACTGGTGGGTGCTCGGTCTGCTAGTCTCTCCATGGCTACAGGGCATCCTGTACCGCAACAAGTACTACCGCATGTGGTCAGAGGCCACAGCGTACAAGATCCAGATCAAGGTTGGCAATTACTCGAGTACCAAATTCGCTGTAAATGCCATGATGAACAAGTATGGTCTGGGTCTTTCTGAGAAAGAGGCCAAGAAGAAGCTGGGTCTCGATTGATTGGAGTGGGGTTTTCTAAGGCACCAGGAGTAATGAGATGCAAAAACTTTTCAAAGACACTTTGATGGACACCCGTGGTAACGAGGGAGACCCCATTCCCGTTAGTTTGGATTTGGATTTTGAGAACAACTCGCTGATGGCGCTGGATGAATCCGGCGTCCTCCGTGAGCACACTGTGACTGAACTGTTCGGATATACTCCCGTAGTTCGGTCATATGTGGATTTGTCAGGCGCCATTAGAAAGGCGCCACACAATCTTTTTCTCCATAGCGCAGACATCACCAATGCGGCGTGGATTAAGACCAGGACCACAGTCGCGGTAGAGACCAAGACCGGACCAATCATCAACGGCGTTCCAACTGGAGACGTTCCGTGTTGTATCGTCTACGAGGACAGTAACGGTGGTGCTAAGAACATTGGTCAGACCTCCATCATCCGGATAAATGAAAAACTATCCCTCAAGTTTTACGTCAAGCGCAATGTGGGCAACAGATGGATTCGAATAGTGGCCGCGCCAGACAACGGCACCGCCTATCGAGCACATGTGGAGCCGGTGACCGGCGGAGGACTCAATCTTTACGATTCCGTCCCCTCGAGGTTGACCGTAAACCGTCGTGACTTGCCAGATGGATGGGTTGAAGTGGAGTTCATATACAACCCCACTATGAACGCGTCTTTCACCATGTACATTGGTTTCACAGATTCGATAGATGGCGGCGCCAGTATATCCGACCCTGACACCAGCAACAATGTCTCGTTTTACAACCTGCAATTGGAACACAATCCCAGTGCTTCCCTGTCGCACGTACCGACCACCGACACCGTCCTGGCAGAGCGGGTCGTTGTTAGGAACCCACTGAGGCCCATCGCCAGTGGCCTTTGGGGGTACAACGAGATCTTATACAAAACTAAGTCGAGCAGGGATTTTTCTTCTCTCCCATGGGAGAAATCGGCTGTCACTGTTACTGAAACAACCGATTGGTCGCCCACCGGTAGATGTTGGAAGGTAGAAGTCACCGCAACTGGCTCCATTGTCAGACTCCGTCAGCAAGTAGCTGCCGCCAGTGCGCCAGACGGAATGTACAGCTTGACCATTGTTGCCAAATATGGCAATGTTTCTAAGGTCAGTCTCTTTTACGATCCAGATGGAAATGGCAAATACCCTGGGTCGAGATACGAGATCGATTTGGAAACGGGCGTTGTGTCAAACCCCACTGGAGCAACAGATGCCACGTTTACTGTGGATAAAATGGCCAAGGGCTGGTGGGCCATCACTGTGACAATCGATAAATCCGGAACCGGCGACATGGGTTTCTCCATCGTTCCTCTGACTACAACCAAAAATTCGCCGGAAGCCGGAGATATTGGGAAGTACATGTTTGTTGCCCATGCCCAAATGACAAACACGAATTATCCGGCGCCCCTGGAAAACACCACGGTCGATCCCCGGGCGTTCGCTGCCGATTGGTCAAAGATCACAGGTCCTTTGTTCAACAGGATTTGGAATCCGAATGGTGCCACGCTCTACGCCGATTTCGTTTCCAACAAGGAAGCTGGTTACAGAAATGTGGTCTCTGTGAACGACGGTTCCACCACAAACTACCTCCTACAGATAGGACTGACCGGAGTTTCTCCATTCGGAGTGACCACCTATAACAGAACTCCTCTGGGTGAAAGGACCAGTAACTTTGGTGGCTACACCCCGGGTCTTAGAACCCAGGCCATTGTATCTTCTTCACTGGCGACACCCACCGTGCACGGGAAAGCAGGTACTGTTAACAGACCAGAAGGCGTGGTCGGGCTTCCAAGCGGTGTAAATACTCTCAGCATTGCCGGCCGCTGGGGGGGCAATGCTATCGACGGTCCCATTAAGCGAGTCAGTCTTTCCAAGGCCCCGTTGTCCGGGTCGACTGCTTTATCAATGATGAAACCGTCTCCCAGAAAAGGAATGGACTTCTTATTCGAGGGTAACCAAGAAGGCGGAGCGTGGGACTTTAGTCGACTAGACACCATGTTTCAAGATGATGCTGGCAAGATCCCCGTGAGAGAACACGGCGATCCGGTAGCGCTGGTCTACGACATCTCCGGGAACGGTCGACATTTGTATCAGACAGTCTCTGCATTCAGACCAATCTACCAGACGGATGGCGTTGAACACTGGTTGGCTTTCGACGGCGTCGACGATTGTATGCACGTTGACATGCCGACAATTACCAACTCGTACACTATTGCCGTCTCTGGTCGTTACGGGACCCCAACTGTATCCGAATGTCTAATGGGTGTTGACAGCGAGAACTATGGTCGAGCCGTATTGTTCCTAAGGACGGGCACCGTTAACCGATTCGGGGCTGGCCGGGGTTTTTCAAACGCCAGCAGTGGCGCGGCGCTCCCAGACATTACCGTGGGAAGATTTCCCACTAACTGTCCCTTTGTTGCAATGTCCAAGGTCATCAAGGGCGAGGCCTCTAGACTTTATGCCAACGGCGCACAGGTTGCAGAAGGCACCGCCAGTACATCCAGCATTAGTGCGCAGAAATGGACGCTGGGTAATAGTCAGAACCAGTACATCGGGTATTATAGTGGAAAGATGCACGGTGCGGCTTTGTTAACCAGAGACATCAGTGAAGACAACCGTAGACGCCTCGAACGGGTCATGGGTGCGTTGTCCGGCAAAGGATTCTAGCTGTGTAATGGGTCCATGGAAGGACCGCCCGATGGTCGAATAGTATGACCGCACTTTCTCATAAAGGACCTACCATGGCCAATAACACAAGTCACGTGGTTCTGTTCGAATCAGAACCCACTGAACCACCACCGAGTCTGGGTTGTCATGGACAATCGTCCGACAAACGCATCTGGTTGTCTAACGGCACCGCTGCCGTTTCCGACTGGGTCTGCGTCTACGATCCGAACAACGACCCCGATTCACCCAAATACAGTCCCGTGGTACAGCGCGACTCTGACTTCGATGTCACCAAGGACATCTGCGGACATTACGTCGAGGTAGACACCGGGGCAGAAGGCGACACTGTTTACATTGTCGTTCCAGCGAACTTCGAAACCGTTGCTTTCGGAGAGACCCCTCCACCCGTTGAGATTCACTTTGAAAACGTAGGGCAGGGTCGGATGGTGTTCGAGATCGACGTATCCGGCGCTGTTATCCAATCGGCAATGTCTCTGGAAGTCTCTAGACAACACGCTGTCGTTACCCTGAAGCGAAAGGGCAATGGCAACTGGACGTTGTTTGGCGCACTGGACGAACTGTCATAATCCCCCCACTAAGAGAGACCAACAAAGATGGCTAACACACAACACGTTCACGAGGCAGTCGGCGCCCCCACTGAAGCACCTACGTCCAAAGGAGCCCACCACATTGCTGACGATGGTCGCATGTGGCTATCCAACGGAACCGACACCGTTGCCAACTGGGTTCTTATCCATGACCCGAACGCAGAAACGGGCGGTGGCGACACCGACGCCAAGGGTTGGTCCCAGGTAGTCAATGTCAACCAAGAAGACGTCACAGTGGGACAGGAATTCAGTCCGAACAAGTTCTATCGGATGGACACCGGTTCCGCTGGGAACCAGTATATCTTGACCGTCGAGGCTAGTCTGGATTACCCGGACAACTGTGAGGTCCACATCGAAAACGTTGGCGATGGCTACGTTCTGGTCGAAACCGGCAGCGATGCGGTCACGATCAATGCGAGCAACGGTGAATACGCCATCACTGAGAAATACGGTGTGGCCACACTCAAACTGGTAGGCACCAACACCTGGACGTTGTTCGGGCGATTGGATCAACAGCCTGCGGGTCAGGTGATCAACTGAGTTCCGCATTTGCGCAGAAAGGAGCAGGCGTCAGCCTGCTCCTTTTGTGCCCTTTTACGTTATTGGTTAAAGTCCAGTCGCGCAGCATCCAAGTTTTCCAGGTTAGGATAACTCTGTAGGACGCCGGCGCTATTGTAGACATAGCTGGCCGCATTGTAGACGGCGACGAACAGACCGTTACCCGGCGAAGCCTTCAGACACTCAAAGTTTCCTTGCTCCGCTGCCGCAGGCTCTGTCACAGGAGACAGAGTGATTACGCCGCCCGACAAGTTACAGACATTGGTGACGTTGTTGTATCTGATAACGAAGTTATCGTTGTCCAACCATTCGCCATCAGAACACTGCGCTGTGTTAGAACCATATCCAGCAACCACCGTCCACCCGGATGTCTCCAAGACGGTCATTCTGAAGTTGTTCTGGTTATTAACGGAACTGATCAACAACTTAGTGCCGTCGGGAGAGAACCTGGCCGTTTTAGCGCCAGCGCCGTACGCATTGAGCAAAGCAGTCCAGCCGTCGGTCTCGAAGACATGGATGCCTTTGTTACTACGACACACAAACAGACTACCGTCTGGACTGAACTCACCGTCCGACCAGTTGTTGGAAGATCCGACGACAAGATCACTGGCATCCAGATAGAGACCGGTCGACATGTTGTAACGCGTCATGCCACCGTAGAACCCGGCGACACCCACGGACCCGTCACCGTTTAGAGCAAACCAAGACGTCCCTCCACTGTACTCAGCGCTGTTGACCACGGAGAAAGTAGCTGTGTCGTAAACAATGGCGTCCTCTCCATTTTGAACAATTGCGACTCGAGACCCATCTGCACTAAAGCAAACCGCCTGCGGTGCGCCGGTTAGGTCTATCCCAGTATCATGGAAATCACCGGTGTCCATGTCCACTGCCACAACTCTACCAGTTCCCCCGTAGTTGTTCCAACCATCAACATACTGGATGGCAATCATCAGGTTTTCTGGAGAACTCCCTGCCACTGGCGGCGTGTACGCCAGGAATCGGTTACTGGCCATTACGACATCGCCGGAGGTTCCCATCCAACTGAGCGTTATGTCGTTTCCTTCCGAGTCGTAAAGAAGGGCACTGGAGTAACCACTGAGAAGAGTGTATGAGAAATCATCAGCGGCCGACATGGCACCTACTTTGTTAATGTCGGTGGAAGTCGATGCCCAGGCGGACAACGTCAGCGAATCACCATCGAAGGCGAGGCTGGCTATGTATGGGTTGTATGGCGAATTGGGCTGGCGGGCGTTTGCACGAATCTCTGTGTCGCTGACCCAGTAGAACACTTGGTCCTGTCGGTTATTCGACAACGACTCGAACTGTCCATTGGTTGCTAACTGAAGACCTGTTTCCGCACTGTGAACACGCATGCTGCCAGACATGTAGACGCCGATGTAGCTGCCGCTCGGAGAATACTTAACACAGGCCACCCAACCAGTCTGAACCAGAGTTGGCTTGGTGCCGCCCTCCACAAGAACGTCGAAGTCGTCAGAGTTGTAGATGTAAGCGCCAGACTGTGTTGCCACCACCAGGTTTTTCTGATCCGGGCTGATGTCGTGCGTGCTGTAGAAAGCAGGTAGTGTGAACACGCTACCGACCAGAGACAAATCACCACCGGAGAACACACCCATCTTCGTTTCTGCTGCGATGAATACGTATTGGCTATCGGGAGTCCAAACCGGCATCAGCACAGCAGCGTATTGGGTCAGCGGCGTCGTGTCCAGCACACCCAATACTACCCAGGTAGCCACGTCGTAGAGGACCACCATCGTGGGGGAACCCGTATCGTACCACGAGGCCAACAACTTTGTACCGTCTGGCGAAAATGACAGGCTCGTGGTATATGCCGGGTTGCCGCCGACGTTAATGGTGCGGACTCGCTCCATGGTGTCCGACAGATAGACTTCGAGCTTGGGGAATGCGTCCAAATACGCTTCGTAGTCTTCGAAGTAGGTGAACGCCACAAGGTTTTCCCCAGAATAGTCGACCACGATCTCTTCCACCGGACGAATGGAGTTAATTACGTTACCGCTCTGATACGACGTTATGGTCAGATTGACATTGACCACAGTGCCTGCGGTGAGCGAATCGAACCACGCATTCTGGGCCGCTGTTGGAGTAATGGTCACATTCTCGCGACTGTTGTTCTTGGGAGACCCGTACGTGTCGTAAGTGAACGACCCGAACCCTTCGATATCAAGCTCGAGCACGATCCCTTTGGAACAACGGAAGATAGCGTCCACGCCAATGGCCGAGCCGGGACGGGCGATCTTGATGCCGCCCAGGAAAAACACACCCGCATCGGTTACCCACATTTGCCCGCTGGCGGATCCAACAATAGGGTTCGCTACCGGTTGATTCGGGTACAGCTCAAACCCGAAGCCATAGTTGAGCTCACCCAAGGTAACCTGGATTTGTTCCGAAAACACTACAGGCTGCCGGTAGATATCGTACTCGATGATCCGATTACTGTACCCTTCTGTCCATCCACGCAGACGTCCGATCGACCCTTGTGGGTTAGAGACGCGGTTGTCATCTGGGATCGGCAGAACATCCCATGTGCTAACTGTGCCCTGTTCTGGATCGTTGATATAGTTGCTGTTTGGGGCGACGAAGGTATGGAACCCTTCAGGACTGTAGCCAACTGGATTGTTGGTGATCATGTTAGCGGTGGAGATAACCGCGATCGGATTGCCGGAACCGGGTACCCAGGGCTGAGGGTGGTCTGCACCAAAGAGCTCGACATGGCGAACACGCCCGTCGGACTCGCTATAGTGACGATACACCATTGCCAGCTTGGTACGGTCTTCATTGACGTAAGACCGATCAAAGCGAACAACCGATCCGGCTTGCAAGAAGATGTCGTTCAGGGACGAATCGCCGTTGCCCAATGTGGTCCAGAGCTCGGTCAGAGTGCTCTCAGGAGACACTTCGAACAGAACCAGCTCCACGTTAGTGGAGTCGGTTGCGCGACGAGACACCAGGACACACGGGTTTCCGTTGGAGACGTGTCCGGACCAGCATATCACTCGAGGCGTGTTGTGGGCTGCCGACGTAGAATGATTGATCTCGTGTTTCTTCCACGGTGCACTGCCGTCTGCTTTGGTGGTGTAGAAGTGCATGGTCTGGAATTGGTCGTATCCGATCATGACCATGGAACCGTCTGGAGACACTGTCAGGAGGTTGTCGACGGGATACAGGTCAACCTCCATAGACTCGGTGAAAACCGTTTGAACGTCCTCGTTCGCATCGCCAGTGGCGATGTCGAGGGTAACGCGACGAACGAACGAACGGAAGTAGGGAGCGTAGGTCGGGTCTTGGTACACGTAGCTGTAAAGAATATATACCGAGACACTACCGTCATCGTTGTCGCGGGCAACGGCATCCAGAACGCGCGTGTATTTATTCTTTTCGTTCTCGTTCGCGATGGCTTGGTCGGCGACCATCAGGTCGATGAGAACAGGGAGGTTGTTGAAATAACCACGAGACAAACCCCAGACTGTCACGCACTGTGTGTCGCCATTGTCGCCGTGAATACGCAGTGCAACGTTGCGGCAACCGATGCGGGTTTTCTCGTTCTGAGGGTAGCCGGTCTTGTCGATGAAAGTCCTGGCAGCTGTCTTCCATGCAGCGTGATCGCCTACGTTGAAGGTGCCGAGGGTTTGACTCGAAGCACCAACAAAGTAAGACATGAGATCGCCTGGGTCGTCAGTGACCTCTACCGATCTTTTTGAGTTGCGACTTAATACACCTGGGATCATTGTAAATGCTCCGTTAAAGTAAGGGCGTCGAATTGACGCCCTTTGATGGATTACTGAATTGGGTATGGGCGATGGTCCACGGTGTGACTGGACCAATTGCGGTACGTCCCCTTGGTGAAACGAACACGTCCTACCATCCCGTGGATCTGAGAATCACTTTGGTCTATTGCAGACCCAATGCGAACAACGCCAGCTGTCGTTACCGGAACAGGCCAACTCAACTGTCTCTGAACAACACCATTGATGAGCATGCGAATTACGTTATCGAACTTGACGATCTCGATAACATAAAGCTCACCGTCCTCCAAGGCACTAAGGCTAGTGATTGCCGGCAGGTTACCATCCAAGACCGCGATGAATGCATTCGGCACAGATGGGTGACGATCATACAACGCCAACGCACCGTTGTCCTCAAACACCGAGAACATCGTCAGCAGACAGGTGTAGCTAGAGATCTTGCTGTACGGTTTGTAGTCCAGCTGAATGCTGAAGTCGCCATCGAAGTCAAAATCGGTCCCAACCGCATTGTAGCTGATATGAGCGCCGGCTCTTCCGTCAAAGTAGATTCCTCCTTCTGGGAAATCGGGATCGTCGTACCGGAGAGAGACTCCAGTCGAGACAGTAAGAGACCGACCCTTTGCATCGGCGATGGACCCATTGCCGTTGATAAGACCCGTCACATACTCCCATTTTGGATCGGTGTACGGTGGAACAGGGAGTGGATATGTGGGTGGTTTAAAGTCGCCAGAATGTCGCTCGACACCGTCTACGATTCGCAGCGTCTCCACTAGACCAGAGAACCCTTTCCGATGCGCGACATCGTTCAGGTTGTAATCGCGACCAATCCGCCAGCTACCGCCGGTGTTGATCCATCCGCTAGCATCGCCACCAGTCGCACCGAGGTCGCCATTGGTGAACAGTCTGAATATGGCGCCGTTGTAAGAGAACTCGACATGAGTCTTTACGCCAGTGGCGATTGTCGTACCGGTCATCAGTTCAACCGGATAAGATCCTTCAGACAAGTTAGCCGTCCTGGTATATTTCAACCGATACTGTCCCTCGTGGAGAACAATGGACAATCTCTGTGACCCCACCTCACCCACAACATCCTGACTGAACAGGACGTGTTCGGACAAACCAGCGTCGTCGATGGTCACGTAGCCATCTAGCGTGAACGGTTGTCCCGTTCTAATCAGGTCAACTGAACCATCTGCTTTGAAGTCTGAGTCGATCCCAGTTATCCTGAGAGCGGTTCTCTCTCTGGTTCCTCCTTCATTGGAAAGGACGGCAGCAGTTCCGGATCGGGTCCA